>JAAEPJ010000202.1 GCA_024222485.1 bacterium
TGATTTATTACATCTTGCTCATTTGAAAAAGTCTTGTTAAATTCTATAAAAGTCATATTTATAATCCTTTGTTTTTAATATTATAAATATAATATACTTAATTATTTACACATTGTAAAGGTATTATTCCGTTATTTTTTATTGAAATGTTTGAGTGTATGGCTTGTTTGCTTAACAATTAATAATCCATCTAGACCAATTGAATAATTTCTAAATAAAAAAATGAATATAAGAACTTATTTGCCCTTGGAGCGATTCGAACGCTCGACCTACGGTTTAGGAAACCGTTGCTCTATCCTGCTGAGCTACAAGGGCATTATGATCTATAAAAAAATTATGGATTGCAATATAATTTTTATCATCTTAATAAATAAATCATTAACACGCAATAAAAATAGGTGATCAATTTATTTCTAAGATATCCTAATATTTAAGAATAGAAAATATATCGTAAGACTTTACTTTATCTCTTCCCTTTAAGAATTCTAACTCAACAAGCACTGCAACTGTAATAATCTTAGCATCCAATTTCTCAATCAAATTACATGCTACTTGAACACTTCCACCCGTTGCAATCAAGTCATCAACGATCAAAACATTTTCTCCCTTCAAAATCGCATCTTCATGCACACAAAGCGTATCAGTTCCATACTCTAGATCATATTCTGCAGAAATAATCTTAGCAGGTAGCTTACCAGGTTTGCGTAAAGGAACGAAACCAACACCTAATTTATATGCCAAAATAGAGCCAAGGATAAAACCTCGAGCTTCTATCCCTGTCACAACATCAATCTTACTATCTTTATATTTAACATAAAAAATTTCGATCACTTGTTGTAAAGCCTTTGGATCTTTAATGAGTGTAGTAATATCTTTAAAATTAATTCCCTTTTTAGGAAAATCTTTCACATCTCTAATTTTGCTCTTAAGTTCAGTTAACATCTTGGAAGCTTTCTCCTATCAAGTTCTTGGAAATTATCACGCAATTTACCAATTGCAGTCTCAGCAATCTGGCGTATCCTTTCCCTCGACACCCCCCATTCCTCACCTATATCATGTAAAGTTCTAATATTTTCACCGTCCAAACCAAATCTCTGGCTAATAATTTTTTTTTCTTTCTCACTTAAAACTTTCATAGCCTTTTTCAAAAAATTCAGATTAGTTTCCCTTTGTAATAATAAAAAAGGGTCATCTTTCTCTGCTGAATCTGCAACCATATCATTGATTGTCATATTCTCATCTTCTATAATAGGAGTATCCAAGGATGTCGCACCTTTAGAAATTTCTAAAGAATATAAAACATTCTTTACTTCTTTAACATTCAAGTGTAAATCTTTAGCGACTTTTTCAATATCTTTATTACAAAATTCTTGGTCTCTACTTATTTCATCCCAATATTTTAAACACTTACGAATATTTTGGATAGCATAACTAGGAATACGAATAACTCCTGATTGATTATCTAAAGCACGCCGAACCTTTTGCTTGATCCACCAAATAGCATAGGTACTAAACTTAGCACCTTTTTCATCTATAAATTTATCGACAGACTTGATTAAACCTAGATTACCTTCTTCAATCAAATCCATCATAGATAATCCTAAGTTTTTATACTTACTAGCAACCTTAACGGATAGCTTAAGGTTCCCCTCAACAATTCTTTGTTTAGCTTTCTTATTTCCATTTTGCACAAGCGCATAAAGATAAGCAAACTCCTTATCACTGATCGGCGGAATTTTATTTATCTGACTCAAATACACAGAGAGAATATCCTGTTTTTCTGTATAGATCATAATAAACTCTTTGTCTCTTTTATGACTTCATCTCGCGTCTTACTCACGCGCGCGACAGAGTCTTTAATTGCTGCCTCAGCTACAGATGCTGCAACAATAGGTCCTATTTCAAGGTTATAAGCCCTGGGAATAAAATTATCTTCTGAAAGTTCTTCCTCTGGAATCAAAGTAGCAATCGCTATACTTGCTGCAATTTTCATATTTTCAGTAATATCTGTTGCACGAACAGCCAAAGCACCCCTTAAAATCCCGGGAAAAGCTAGTACATTATTAATTTGATTGGGGAAATCTGACCTCCCTGTAGAAATTATCTTTGCTCCTGCTTTTTTAGCCTCATCAGGCAAAATTTCAGGATTTGGATTAGCCAAAGCAAAAATGATAGGATTGTCATTCATCCTTTCAATCATTTCTCGCGTTACAATATCAGCAACAGAAACACCAATAAAAACATCTGCTCCAATAAAAGCATCTGCTAATGAACCTCCCTCATTATTCTTATTCGTTTTATCTGCTAAATCTTTTTTAAATATATTATATTGATTCGAATTTTTTTCCAAAATCCCATCCCTATCACAAATAATAATATTATCAACACCATAAGCCAATAAAAAATTAGTAATAGCTGTCCCCGCAGCACCAGAACCACTAATAACAACCTTAATGTTTTCTTTAGATTTTTTAGTCAGTTTCAAAGCATTTATGAGTCCGGCTAAAACAACAACGGCTGTGCCATGTTGATCATCATGAAAAACAGAAATATCCATTACTTTCTTAAGTTTTTGTTCAATTTCAAAACAACGCGGAGCACTAATATCTTCAAGGTTTAAAGCTCCAAAGGTTGGTTCCAGATTTTTTATAATATTAATAAGCTCATCAACATTCTGCGTATTTAAACAAATAGGAAAGGCATCCACACCTGCAAACTCTTTAAAAAGCACACATTTACCTTCCATAACGGGCATTGCGGCCAATGCACCTATATTACCAAGACCAAGTACCGCACTACCATCAGAAATTACACCTACCATATTCCCTCTTGCTGTATACTGGTATGAATCCTTTGCATTTTCTGCAATTAACTTGCAAGGTTCTGCTACTCCGGGAGTATAAACAAGTGATAAATTTTCAGGAGTAATTTTTTCCTTACTTGGAATATAAATTTTACCCTTTAATTTTTTATGTAAATCTAACGATTTTTGTTTGTAATCCACGATTATGTCCTATTTTTTATATTAAAGTTACCCCTTGAAGCTAAGCTCCAAATGATATGAAAAAATTATAAAACTTCATACATTATGCTTAAAGTCTAAAAATTTACTTATTTAATAATTAATTTTCTTATCTTTCATTCATCTTGTTATTTTAACGAAATAGCATCCTTTAAGCAAATAATACTTTCATATCTCTTTTATTGCTAATTCATTAATATTTTCCAATACAAACAAGGTTTCCCATTAAAAAAAACAAAAAAACTTAAAATATAACTATCAAAATCAAAATCAAGCAAAAAATAAGAGTTTAATAATCATCCCTAAAACCGCCAGATAAAAAACAGATTTAATCCATTTTTCGCCTTTAGTAATAGCAAACTTTGTGCCAATATATGAACCAACAATATTTCCTAAAGATAAAGAAATACCTTCTACGAAATAAATTTTACCATGATAGATGAAGATAATAATAGCAAAACATGCAGAAATCATCGTTACGAACATTTTCATTGAATTTATTTGAATTAAAAAAAATCCTGTAAAAAATGTGAGACTTCAAAGAATCAAAAAGCCAATACCTGCTTGAATGGCTCCACCATAAAATCCAATTAAAAAAAATGATAAACAAAGCAAAATCTTTTTTTTTAAACTAAACTGCTCTACCTGAGTTTCTGTCGAAATATTTCGCTTCAGCTTAAAAAATATTATCACAATAGCAATTAGCATCGCAACTAGTAAAATCATCTTAACAAATTTATCAGGAATAGAAACAATAATACGCGCACCAAGCATAGAGCCTATAATTGCCGGCACAGCTAAAAACAAAGAAAATTCCCAGTAAATAAGCTTTATCTCTAAAGTTTTTTGTTGTTTCCAAAATGTTAAAATTGATATTAAAGAACCAACAAAAACAGCTAGTCTATTAGTCGCTGCTACTGCTATTGGGGTAACCCTAAAAACATTAAAGCTGGAATTGTTAAAAAAGAACCACCACCGGCATTAACATTAAAAAATGAAGCAAAAATACCAAGACAAAAAACGATTAAATGTTTGGTTAACATCAATTAAAGCTTTGCGGCAATTACGCTAGCCATCTCTTGTGTACCCGCAATGCCACCAATATCCGCTGTAATACTTTTCCCCTCTTTAATAACCTCTGCCACAGCTTTTCTAACTTTATCACCCGCGGTATTTTCACCTAAATAATCCAACATAAGTGCAGCAGATAAAATCATTGCGACGGGATTAACCTTGTCTTGCCCTTGAATATCAGGAGCACTCCCATGAACAGGTTCAAAAACTGCCCCAATTTCTCCTATATTAGCGCCAGGAGCCATCCCCAGCCCACCAACAATCCCTGCACAAAGATCAGAAATAATATCCCCATAAAGGTTCGGCAAAACAATTACATCATATTCTTCCGGATATTGCACAAGCTGCATACACATATTATCAATTAATTTCTCATTATAATCAATCTCAGGATATTTGAAAGCAACCTTCCGCGCCGTCTCATAAAACAAACCATCCGTACATTTCATAATATTAGCTTTTGTAGTAGCTGTTACTAATTTTCTCCCATTAAGTTTAGCATACTTAAAAGCAGCGTCTACAATACGCTCTGTACAAAAAGCAGAAATCGGCTTAATACTAATAGCAGAATTTTCTCTAATTTTCCCTGCAGACATCTCAATAATTTTCTTCGCTTCATTACTGCCTTGAACATATTCAACGCCCGCATAAAGATCCTCAGTATTTTCCCTAAAAACGACAATATCTACATCCCGAAATCGTCCATCTAAACCTTGCCATGTTTGTGTTGGACGCACAGAGGCATAAAGATCAAGCTCTTTTCTTAGAGAAACATTCACACTCCTAAAACCTGTCCCTATAGGAGTTGTAATTGGCCCCTTTAAGGCAACCTTATTTCTTCTAATAGAATCAAGGACAGACTTTGGCAATAATTCCCCATATTTTTGAAATGCAGTAGAACCTGCAACAACTTCTTCCCACTCAATCTTTACACCTGTTGCCTGAATAACCAGTTTAGCAGCTTCTGTGATCTCCTGACCTACACCATCACCAGGAATTAATGTAACATTATATTTAGCCATCGATATTAAATCCTTTATTTTTCTTAAAATGCTCGATCATGCCACCATCATTTAAAAGCGTTAGCATTAACGGTGGAATTGCTGAAAATTTAATTTCTTCTTTTTTGGTTAAGTTATTAATAACACCTCTTTCAAGGTCAATCTCAAGCTTATCAGCGGGGTCAATCCTATCCGTATCACACTCAATTAATGGTAAACCTTTATTAAATCCATTCCTGAAAAAAATACGCGCAAAAGATTTGGCAATAACGGCAGAAATTCCTGCATAAATAATCGCAATAGGCGCTTGTTCTCTACTAGATCCACAACCAAAATTTTTACCTGCTACAATAAAATCACCTTTTTCGATATTTGCATAAAAATTTGGGTCTAAATCCTCCATAACATGTGTGGCAAGTTCATTATTATCCTCACACTGAAATTTATAACGACCAGAAATAATATAGTCTGTATTAATATCATGATCCGTTCCTGCTGGCGTTTTGAATCTATGTGTTTTACCTTTTAAAATCATTGAATTCTCTCCTTAATGCACCTGTCACTTAAAAAAAGTAATAGGGCTATTCTTAATAATGACAAATTTATTTTCCTTATCTTAACAAACTACTCCCAGGATCCTTTAAAAACTTATTCTCTATATCAGGCTATTCCCGCTTTAGCCCATACAATAGATAGGACCTACAACGCCTTTATCCTTAAGACTATAACTGATCCAAGTTTATTAACAATATTTATACAAGCTACTCATTTATTTTCAATTGCTAAAAGCCTAAAAAATACTTCTCTCCACTAATATCTCTAAAATATTCTTGATTCTCTTCTGCTATTTCAAATAACTTTTCCTAAGTAAAAAAGCCCGATCATTAATCAGTTCCAATGCCCTACCCATCTCTTTTTTTTAAATCAATGGAGAAACAACCTAAGTCGTTTATGTTCAATTATTCCATATTTAATTCACATAGTTTCGAGGGTCAGCAATCTTGCTTTCAATAGCAGAGGCAACAACAGTAGCAGGTGATCCCAAATGAATAAAAGCACTCCCATTACCCATCCGACCTTTAAAATTTCTATTAGCAGTAGAGATTACATTTTCCCCATTAGATGGCACGCCATTATGTGTGCCAACACAAGGACCACACCCCGGAGTAACCAAGGCAGCCCCCGCTTCAACCAAAGTTTGAATATAACCTAATTCCATCGCTTGCAATAAAATAGAACGAGATGCTGGAACGATAATAAACCTCACATCCGGATGAACCTTATGACCTTTAATAACCTCTGCTGCAACTTTAAAATCTTCAATCCGACCATTCGTACAAGTTCCAAGCACTGCTTGATCCATTTTTTTCCCTAAAACATCTTCAATCGGACAAACATTATCAACAGTATGTGGCATAGCAATCTTTGGCCCGAGATTTGTAACATCCGTCTCAATGATCTGTGAATAATTTGCATTATCATCTGACTCGACCGCTAAAAACTCCCTATCCGTCTTCCCCTTAAGCCAAGCAGAAGTCTTCTCATCAGACTCCATAATACCAAATTTTGCCCCCATTTCAATTGCCATATTAGCGATTGTCATCCTAGCTTCTATTGATAAATCAGCAATTGCCTCCCCGACATATTCACAAGCCTTATAAGTAGCACCATCTGCTGTAAGCTGCCCAATCAAATAAAGAATCAAATCTTTTGAATAAACACCTTTTGGGAACTTACCGTTACATACAAATTTAATAATCTCAGGGATTTTAAACCAAGTTTTCCCCGCAACCATAGCACCAGCAACATCAGTTGATCCCATACCAGTTGAACAAGAATTTAATGCCCCATAGGTACATGTATGAGAGTCTGCACCAACGATTAAATCACCAGGAACAACATGCCCTTTTTCAGGAACTAACTGATGGCAAACACCATCTCCAACATCATGTAAAATTATTCCTTGCTCTTTAGTAAACTCTCTTATCTTTTTATGAATCGCTGACACACCAATAATCGGGCTAGGAGATGAATGATCTAAAATCATTGCACAATTCTTAGGATCAAAAACTTTTTTTGCCTCCATTTCGCGAAAAGCATCAATGATCATCCCACTTGTCCCATCTTGTCCGAATGCAAAATCGATATCACAAATTGCAATATCTCCAGCTTTAACAATCTTATTCGTATGACGAGACATAATCTTTTCGACCATGTTAAGACCTAAACTTGATTTTTTATTATTTTCATTATTCCACATACTTTACACCACCTTTAAATTATTAGATGAGAAACAAATTCTCTTTAACCTTTAAGAACTCCTTCCATATTAATATCTAAATGAACATCAAAACTATAAAAAAGTTCAAAAAAATATTATCCACTAAACTTATAATTTTAACAAATTATGATTCCAGCATCAATAAAACTCTTGCAAAAGCAGCTTCTACTATAATTTTTTCCATACACCCAGAATTATCACAATCTTCTTGACATCTATCACAGTCATGAATGTCTGGCGTAAAAATAAAGTTCTGATCCTTATCTTCCGCAAATGGTCCCCACCGAAGAGGTTTACATGCCTTTAAATTAGGATAAAAACTTACGGTCTTCACCTTTAAAGCTGATGCACAATGAAGAGGACCTGTGCTATTAGAAATAAATAACTTTGCCTGACTAATGACAGCTAAAAATTGACGAATATCTAAGCCTTTTTTCATAATCTCAGAGACATCAAATTCTTCCATAAATTCAGGAATTTTTGAATATGTTATAAGTTCATTTTTTGAGCCAGTAAAAAAAATTTCTAGCCCTTTTTCTTTGAGTTTTTTTCCTAATTTAAAATAATTTTCCAGAGGCCAATCCTTACTAGATCCCCCACTTCCGGGATGTAATATTATAGGATGCTTACCGCTAAAGTATTTTTCGCCAAATGCTATTTCTGTTTTTGTTAAATATAATTTTGGATAAGCAATTTCTTTTATACCTAATGGCTTAAGCAAATCATTATTATACTCGGCTTCGTTCTTTAGACTACGGGAACGCTTTTGCCAAATTTTCATATTATACAACAAACCATAGATCTTAGACATTGGACCAATCCGCAGAGGAATATTAGCTAGAAAAGGAAGTTTTGCAGTAAGCTTTGTAGAATAGAGTGCAATGCTAATATCAAATTTCTTTAATCTGATAAACTTTAAAAATTCTGATTCAGAAAATTCGTCAATAGCCCAAACTTGATCAATAAAAGGGTTACTATTGAAAAGTGGCTTAGTATATTTCCGCACAACAAAAGTTATCAATGATTCTGGAAATTTCTTTTTTAAAAGCTCAGCTACTTGTAATGATAAAATGACATCACCAATACGATCCGTTCTAAATACTAAAAATTTCAGCTTTGACTTATTCAAGATTTTTTTTATATTCATAAATATCTCCAAACGAAACGAAGTTAAGCTATTCTATATCAAGATAAAAAAGGGGTGACAGCCTTAAAAACCATCCCAACTGTAACACGTTTCATACATTGGCGATCATCACATTCAGTTTTATCACATTGTAAACACTCAAGCTCTTTTGCTTTCACTGCAATATTCTTCAAACTATTCGGTGGGTTCCAACATATTTCTTGAGTAGGACCAAAAATCGTCACCGTTGGTGTCCCCACAGCAACGGCCACATGCTTTGAGCCACCACAACCTGTTAACAGAACATCTGTTAAAGACAACATTGCCGATAACTCTTTAATAGATAAATCTGGAGCAAGACAAGCTTTCTCTTTATCTGCTAAATGGTAATAGATATCCTCTGCAATATCTTTTTCTCCTGGACCCCATAAAATCAACACAAAAGCGCCTAAGTCTTTTTGGACTAAAGAACCAAGCTCTGCATAACGCTCAAAAAGCCAATTTTTCACAAGACTCACATCTCGCACATTAGGTGTTGCAATTGCTAAAATCTTCGATTTTCCATCCCAGCCGTGCTCACATAAATAGTGACGCATATCCTCAGACATTTCTCTTTTAAAATATATTGATGTTTTCCTAAATCCCGGCTCAATATCTAAGTCTCTCAGCAAATCCATTTTAAAGTCCACAACATATTTAGACTTTCTATCGCGTTTAACACAGTGGTTATACAATCGATGCCTAATAGGGTAGTCATAGCCATACCGTTTTTTAACCCCTGACAAGAAAGTTAGCTGTGCACTTCTTGGGTTCCCAAAAAAATCAAAAACATAATCATATTTTTCGGACCTTAGCTTCCAAATTAGTTTTAATTGTTCTTTTACAGAACTCTTGTCCAAAACCAAAACTTGCCTGAGCATAGGATTATCAGTCAAAACCTCCTCAGACTGTGGTTCTGTTAAAAAATCTATAATGACATCATTTTCAAACTTTTTATATAAAACATCAATTATCGGGGTTGTTAAAATGACATCTCCAAGCTTTCTAAGTTGGACGATCAAAATCTTTTTCATCACTCCCTCCACATTAGCTATTTCCTGATAAAAAACTAAATTATTCAATCATAAAATAGTTAAAAAATTAAAAATAGCATTACCCTTTCTTTTATCAATCAAACCTTGCCCTTATAAATAATATTTACCGTTCTTAAATTACCCAGTTAAACTATAAATGACTCAATAGCCCTTACCACATCCACAACCTTAATATTTTTCATACATTTAAAGTGTTTTTGAGGGCAAATCATTCCGCCGTGCTTGCCACATGGTCTACACACTAATTTTTCTTCCACAACTATTGCAGTATCTGTATATGGAAAAAATCCTAATTCTCTCACTGTAGGACCAAAAATTGCTACAATAGGAAAACCTAATGCTGCAGCAATATGCATAGGACCTGAATCATTTGTTACATAAACAGCAATTTTTCTAAAATAACTAATGAGTTGCTTAATATCTGTTTTTGCAACTAAATTTAAAATATTATCACTTTCCAGTTCGTGTGTAACAAATTGACTAATCTCCCAATCATCTTCATCTCCAAAAATAATCAGCTTGTAACCCTTATCAACCAATTCTTTCAGCAATTGTTTAAAATTATTAATAGGCCATTTTTTCGTAAACCACTTTGAACCAGTATGAATACCAATTATTTTTTCATTAGACCAAGATCTTTTCGCTAAAGTATCGCCTGTTTCCTTTTCCAACAAATTATTAAAAGGAAAATCAATCTTAGTATCAAGCTTTAAAGGGTTTTCACAGAAATTCTCTAAAAAATATAAGTTTCTCTCTAAATCATATAAACTTTTTTTATACTCTATTAAATCATTAAATAAAAACCGCCCCTCACTATTACTAAAACCAGATCTATGCGGAATTCTTGCCAAATACCCTATTAAAGCAGTACGAAAGGAACGATGCGGAGAAATAACCCAATCAAAAGACATAAGACTAAGTGTCTCTACTAATTTTAAAATATTAAAAAACCCTTTGTCTTTCCCTTTTTTATCATAGACAATGATTTGATCTATATTTTTCTGTTCTTCTAGAAGAGTTTTACCAAGAGGCGTGGTAAGTATTGTAATCTCTTTATCAGGGAAAAAATTTCTCAGATTATTAATTAAAGGAATCGTTAAGATGATATCCCCTAAAAAAGCCGTTTGAATTAATAGAATTTTTTTTATTTTTTTAATATTCATATGTCTTTACTTTCATCTATAAAAATTATCTCTCTCCTATCTCAGAAAGCATAGCTAAAATAGTCTTCACACTAATATCTTTCATACATCTAAAATGTCCCTTTGGACAAAAATCTCCCCCATGTAAGTGACATGGTCTACATGACAAATCAACTTCAACCAAAATATCTTTAGGATTTGGTTGCCAAAAACCAAATTCCTTAATAGTAGGACCAAAAATTGCTACAACAGGCACTTTAAAGCTTTGGGCGATATGTAAAACTGCCGAGTCAGTTGTTAAAATTAAATCAAGATCACTAACTGCCTTAAAAAGTTGCTCTTTATTAAGTATTCCTGTTAGATTTATCAATTTATCCGAATTCTTCAAGGAAGAAACTATTTCAGAATTAAAGATAATATCACCTTTATCACCAAACAAAACAACATAATTATCTTGCTTTAAAAGCTGATTTATTACCTCAGCATACCGCTCTTTAATCCAGCATTTATTTTTCCACTTTGCAGAGGGATTTATTCCTATATATTTTTTACTCTTTATTTTAGTTAAAATTTGATTAGTCTTATCATCCCCTAAAAAAATTTTAGGAAACACTATACTTTCTAATCTTAAAAATCTTGAGTATTTTGCGAGGATGGAGATATTTTTATTTGATCTTGGAAAAATTTTAAACCAGACCATTAACCGCCTTGCCACAATATTCTTGGAAACACGAATAATTCTAGAACCTCTCAACCTTTGTTTAAAACAGAAAAAAAAGCTGCGTAAGTTAACACTGAGATCATAAATTATATTATAGTGTAGGCTATCTTTATATTTTATTTCCAATCTATGAACAAAAACAGCATTAAACTCAGGCTTAGTTAAAATATAAATATCTGCATTTGGATACTTTTTCTTAAGTCCTTCAATAAATGCTGTAGCCAAAACAACATCCCCAAAAGAACTAAACCTAATAACTAAAATATTCAATTTTTTAAAGTCTGCTAATTTTGTAGACATAGATTATATAAATTCTCGCTAAAATTATTTTCCTTAAACTTTAAAGAAACAGCTTTGGCATGTGCAATTAGTTTTTGATCGCCTAACATTCTTTTCAAAGTTCTAACAAAAACTTGAATATCAATATCTTCTTCTCGAAAAATCTCTGCAACCCCCAAGCCTTGCAAAAATTTTGCATTCTTAAGCTGGTGGTCCTCAGTTGCATAGGGATAAGGAATCAAAATTGCTGGCACACCGACTGTTAGAATCTCTGAAATAGTTGAAGCTCCTGCACGAGAAATCACAAGTGCCGTTCTATTAAAAAGTTCATAAATCTTATCGTGATATTCATATATTATGCTTTTATTTGAAAAATATGAGTCTTCATAATAAGCCGCTACAAAATTTTTATCAAGGCTACCTGTTATATGAATAAACTCAACATCTTCTCCTTTTAAATACAGTAAACTTTTCCCCATAATACTATTAATCCCATGTGCCCCCTGACTACCGCCAAAAATAAGGACAACTTTTTTGGCGGTAGGAATAACATCATAAAATTCTTTTCTAATGGGGTTACCAGTAAAAACTGTATTATTTTTTTTAAAATATCCAGCAGATTCGCCAAACCCCAAGGCTGTAATATCTGCAACTCTATTCAAAAGTTTATTCACAAGACCAGGATAAATATTTTGTTCATGTATAATTAATTTTTTTCTTGAAAATTTAGCGGCTAAACCAACTGGAAAGGATAAATAACCACCAAAACAAATAAGCAAATCTAAATTATACTTTTTTATAAAAAAAATAGATTTTAAAAAAGAAAAAAATAGCAAAAATAAGGCTTTAACAAAACTTTTAATTTCCCTATTTTTCCAACCAGAAATTTTGAGAGTGACAATATCAAAATCATAGTTAGCCAAAATCTTGCGTGTCGTCACATTATTATTACAAAGAAAAATGATTTCATCATTTTTCTCTTTCGCAAACTCTGCAATTGATAATGCAGGATAAATATGACCACCTGTCCCGCTCACTGCTACGCCTATTTTCATTGACTAAAAACTCCTAACACTTCCTGTTAAGTAGCAATCTTCAAATACAAAATATACAGTTTCATTCCTAATAGCTACTTTTATAATTTCTAAAAAAAACTCTATATTACAATAATTTCTTAAAGATAATATATTAAAAAATTACGACTTAAAAAACTTAGTATTATTGAGCTTAATACCTTTTTCTATCATAACTAGGCCTCTTCCCTCTATAATTATTATTTTTTCTATTAGCTGGAGCAGTACTTGACCGAGAAATTTCAGCTTTAATAGGGGCACCGGCAACCTTGACAGTCGCCAACCCATCAATAACTTCTCCTACTGATTCTGATTCTACTTCCACAAAAGAAAATTTATCTTTAATATCAATCTTCCCCACTTTAATCCGCTTTGATCCCATAGCATCATTAATCATCCCCATTAAATATCCAGGATTCATATTATCAACTTCACCTTTATTAACAAAAATTCTTGAAAATCCTTGACGGGTCATCCCTTGTCTAGCCCGAGGATTACTTCCTTGTTCATAAGGTCTTGACTCTCTTACTGTTGTATTTAAGTCTTTAGCATTTTTATAGTAATCAAGAAACCTATTAAACTCCATTGAAACTAAATGCTTAATTAACTCCTCACGATCCAAATTCTCAAACTTTTCAAATATCATTGGTAAATACTGATCAATCTGCTCATGATTAATCTCAATATTTTTAATCTTATCAATTAGTTTAAAAAGTTGAGCTTCACATATTTCCTTCCCATTTGGAATCATTTTGCTAGTAAATTTTTTATTAATACTTCTTTCTATCGCACGGACTCTATGCATCTCCCGCATATTAATAATAGCCATAGAAATCCCTTTCTTTCCTGCACGACCTGTTCTTCCACTTCTGTGTGTATAGCTCTCAATATCATCAGGCAAACTAAAATTAATTACATGCGTTAAGTCATTGACATCCAAACCACGTGCGGCAACATCCGTAGCAACTAAAATTTGGAGATGCCTTCGACGAAACTTGTTCATTACATAATCACGCTGTGCTTGTGAAAGGTCTCCATGCAAAGAATCAGCATCATAGCCATCCGCGACTAATTTCTCTGCTACCTCTTGAGTTTCACGACGAGTACGACAGAAAACAATACTGTAAATATCTGTATTAACATCTACAATCCTTTTCAATCCAAGGTATCGATCTCTTGCATGTGTCATGTAGTAATAGTGTTCAACATTATCAGAACCTGAATTTTTCTTTCCCACAGAGATCTCTTCTGTATCTTGCATATAAAGTTTGCCCATCCGTGCGATCTCTTGCGACATAGTCGCTGAAAATAAGAAAGTATGTTTAATTTTCGGCATTTCTTGAAAAATCGCATCAAGATCCTCTTTAAACCCCATATTAAGCATTTCATCCGCTTCATCTAGAACAAACCATTTTACCGATCCTAGTTTTAAAACTTTACGCTTTATTAAATCTAATGAACGACCAGGAGTACCGACAATAATCTGAGGCCTTTTCTTAATAGACCTAATTTGGTTATCTATACTCGTTCCACCATAAACAGGCACAACTTTAAATCCTTCAATATATTTTGAAAAACTCTGAAAATCTCTAGCAATTTGCATACAAAGCTCTCGTGTGGGGCATAAAATTAAGGATTGAATTTGATCATTCTCTAGCTGAACTTGGTTAATAATAGGCAAACCAAATGCAGCAGTCTTTCCAGTCCCAGTTTGGGCTAGTGCGACCAAATCTTTATTATTCTCCAAAATATAGGGAATTGTCTTTACTTGTACATCCGTAGGTTTTTCAAATCCCATAAGAGATATAGCCTTGAGAATCTCCGGTCTTAAATCCATGTCATTAAAGTTCATTTTTTCTCCTCATAATATTAGAACTAATAAAAATAAAAAACTGAACTTTTTAAAATTTAGAAAAATTTTAAGCTTTAGCCATTCAAAAATAGTTAAACCTTAAAAAGACTAAAATAAATACATGCTAATTTTACTTATTTAGCATATCTGTTTTCAATTTTTTATAAATCCACCAATATATTCTGCAATGTTTTTTAGAACAGAACCCTCTCGTGATTTAAGCCCTTTTATTATTTTTTTTAGTTCATTTTGCTTCTCAGCAATAATGTTATCATCATTTAACCAAAAATTAAATGTTTGTTTAGCCTTGGTATAGTCAATATTTTGAATATACTCAGGCATAATTTCCTTACCTGCCAAAATATTTGGCATACCTATGTATTTTATTTTAGCAATGAGTTTTGCAATAAAGTATGAGAAACGATCTAATTTATAAAAAATAAGCATCGGTGTTTTAAGTAATGCATTTTCTAAAGTTGCAGTCCCTGATGAAGTAAGAATAAACCTTACTTTAGACCTCAAAGCATAAGCAGGACCTTCAATAATTTTTATTTTTCTACCTATAATCATCTTCTTAACAAAACTTAGATCAACTGTTTTCGGAACAATCAAAAAAGTCTCAATATCATCCCTTTCTAAAATCTCTAAAAATATTGGTAAAATATTTTTAATCTCCTTCATACGGCTCCCAGGCATAAGTGCAATAGCACAATCTTTCTCTAAATTAAAATCATCCCCCAATGATTTATCGACGATATCAATCAAGGGATTCCCCGCATAAAAAGTTTGCACACCAATTTCTTCATAAATTTTGGCTTCAAACGGCAAAATGGGGATAACAAGATCTGTAAATCTCTTAATTTTAAAAAGGCGATTCTTTCTTGATGCCCAGACTTGAGGACTAATATAGTGAATAACCTTTATTCCAAGTTTTTTTGCTCTTTTAGCCAAATGAATATTAAACCCATAGAAATCAACTAAAATAACAAGTTTCACCGAGTTATCTTCTAAATAAGGAATAATTTGTTTATTCAAAAGATTTTTAAAAAAAAAATATTGTTTAAATAAATCTTCATAAACAAAAGCTTGCTTTTTTACGATATTAACTAAAAAATTAATACTTTTATTAGTTTCTAAAAATATCCCACCAATAGCGGCAACCTTTATCTTCGGATTATATTTTTTCAACTCTTGAACTAAATAGCCAGCATGCATATCACCAGAATAATCACCTGCACTAATAAAAATATTTATATTATCACTTTTTCTCATATTCAATTATCGGAATAATAACTTTGTCCTCAAGCTATCACAAACCATACTCACCTTTTTTCAAAATAAAATATTAAAAATGTAGGTCTAAAATACTTTACTACCTATCAATCTAATGATAAACTTAAACCTCACCCATACAGTATAACATTATTGCTTTTTGCACATACAATCGATTACCTGCTTGCTTAAAAACAATGGAGTTATGCCGTTCTAAAATTTCGGCTGTAATTTCTTCTCCCCTATGGGCAGGCAAACAATGCATAATGATTATATCATCTTTAGCATTTTCAAGCAGTAAAGAATTAACCTGATACTCCTTGAGGGCTTTAAACCGTTCGCCCCCCTCATCCTCTTGCCCCATACTTGTCCAAACATCTGTATAAATCACATCCATATTGCCAACAAGACCAGCTAAATCCTTAGCTTTAACAATTTCAATATTTTTACTATTATGGGGTTCATAATCAGTGGGACTTGCTACATACATTTTCATCCCAAAAATTTCTGCCACATCTATTAAAGAGTTTGCCATATTATTAGAGCCATCCCCAATATATAAAAAACGAATATCGGTTCTTCCCTTTTCTTCAATGACAGTATAAATATCACTCAAAACCTGGGCTGGATGGTACAAGTCAGTCAAGCCATTTATCACAGGGACAGTAGAAAATTGAGCTAATTTCTTAATTTTAGAATGGGCAAAAGTTCTTATCATGATAAGATCAACATACTCAGAAAGCGTTCTTGCAGTATCCTCAATAGTTTCACCATGTCCTATTTGAATATCATTAGCACTTAAAAAAATTGGATGTCCCCCAAGTTCAAAAAAACCTGTCTCAAAAGACACTCTTGTTCTTGTAGAGGGTTTTTCAAAAACCATAGCCATTGTTTTTCCTACAAATGGCTGAGGCCTCACCAACCCAGCTTTTAGCTCCTTTGCTTTGGCTAAAATTTTATGCAATTCAATCAAAGAAAAATCTTTCAATCTTAAGAAATCTATTTTTTTATTCATATTACTAACCTTAAATATAGCGAAGTCATTGCTATTAACTTATTTTCAATAAACTTCTTTTGGGTCAAACATTCGCTCAGCTTCAACCTGCCAATGACCATTATTCAATTCTCTAAAAAAACAAGACCTATATCCTTCATGACAAGCTGCACCATGATCAGAGCGACCATTATCACCCTTTTGTAACACCTTCATTAATATTGCATCACCATCACAATCAAGAGAAAAACTTTTAAATTTTTGAGTATTACCTGATGACTCACCCTTCACCCAAAGTTTCTGACGAGAACGACTCCAATAAGTAGCAACACCTGTCTGAATCGTTTTAGTAAATGCTTCTACATTCATATACGCCAACATTAATACTTCGTTTGTTTTGTAATCCTGAGCAATAACTGAAACCAATTTATCTTGATTAAACTTAATTTTTTCAACTATTTCATTTATATCCATTGTTATAACCTTATCTCCACTTTATTTTCTCTCAAATATTTTTTTAAATCTTTAATATCTAGTTCCTTAAAATGAAAAAGCGACGCCGCAAGTGCAGCATCGGCCATTCCCTTTTGAAAAACATCTAAAAATTGCTGTTTATTCCCCGCTCCACCAGAAGCAATCACTGGGACATTTACTGCTTCACTTACCGCTTTTGTTAAAGCAAGGTCATAGCCAGACTTAGTACCGTCTGCATCCATGCTTGTCAATAAAATTTCACCCGCACCTAACTCGACCCCCTTTTTAATCCATTGGATGGCATCTAAGCCTGTATTCGTACGCCCACCATGAATATAAACATGCCAAATATTATCCTGCACATACTTAGCATCGACGGCCAAAACAATACACTGTGCCCCAAATATTTCTGCACCCTCTGTAATAAGTGTAGAATTATTAACTGCAGCCGTATTAAGTGAGACTTTATCAGCACCCGCACGAAGGACTTTTTTTATATCTTCTTTTGTTCGAATTCCACCACCAACAGTTAAAGGCATAAAAACCTGTTCAGCTGTTTTTTGTATTAAATCCAAAAATATTAAGCGATTACTACTTGATGCTGTAATATCAAGATACACTAACTCATCTGCCCCTTCAAGTTCATAGCGTTTAGCAATCTCAATCGGATCCCCTGCATCACGAATATCAACAAAATTCACCCCCTTAACTACTCTCCCTTGGTCAATATCAAGACAAGGCACAATTCTTTTTGCTAACATTATTCATCCTTTTAAAATATAAAATATTCTCAAAAATTAGCTATCCTTGGTTATAGCTATTGCTTTTTTTAATGCAAAATTTTTATTATATAAAGCTTTGCCAATAATTACGCCTGTTAAATTATCACAATTTAAATCTAGCAATTTATTAATATCTGTTAATTGAGACACCCCGCCAGAAGCAATCACCCGACTTTTAGTAATATTGCAAATATTTTTTGTTTCTTCAAGGTTTGGACCAATTAACATACCATCTTTAGCAATGTCTGTATAAATAAACTCATTAATATAACTCAGTTTTTTCACCAAATCTTCTGCTAAAATATCCGTACCTCCAAGCCAACCACAAACCTGTACTCTCCCGTTTTTTGCATCAATCCCCACGGTGACTCTATCCCCATATTTATCATAAACTTTTTTCATAACTTCAGGATTCTTTACCGCAGTCGTCCCAAATATAACCTTGTCAATCCCAATATCCAGCATGCGTTTAGCATCATCAATCGTTCGAATCCCTCCACCAACATCAATCATAATATCTATAAAATTACGAATATCTTTTATTACCTCAAAATTATTCAACCTCCCAGATTTTGCCCCATCCAAATCTACAAGATGCAAGCGTTCAGCACCTTCAGAAACCCAAAATTTTGCAACTTCGACAGGAGAAGTAGAGTAGACTGTCTCTTTAGAGTAATTCCCTTGTTCCAAGCGAACACACTGCCCATTAATTAAATCAATGGCTGCTATTACTTTCATATCTTTCCTTGCTCCTTCTCCATAAATCTATTATGATTTCAAAATTGCCAAAAAATATCAAATTCTTCCAATAAATTCTCTCAAAATTAACTAAAGATATTAAACAGTATTCAAATTTTCAAAACAAATTGTTCTAAAATTTTAATACCAGAGACTTGACTTTTTTCAGGATGGAATTGAAAACCCCATAAATTATCTTTCTTAACTCCTGCAGCAAACCTTACGCCATAATCCGCATATAAAACTTCGACATCTTCCTTAACATTAACATAGTAAGAGTGGACAAAATAATAATAATCATCACCCACTTTATTCCAACCCATATGCGGAATTTTCAACATTTGGGAAGAAAACCTTTGAACCTCACCACGCATTAATCCTAAGCCTACAGTTTCAGAATCTTCATAGCTTTTATCAAACATCAACTGATATCCAAGACAAATTCCTAAAAATGGCTTAGTTTGAGCAACTATTCTCAACGTTTCTACTAAGTCATAATTATTCAAATATCTCATCGCCTCACGAAAGGCTCCAACTCCTGGTAAGATGACAGCATCAGCTCTTTTAATCTTATCTTTATCATTCGTTATCTCAATTTTTTTATTAATATTTTTATTTTTTAGAGCTAGCTCTAAAGCTTTTTCTACACTATTTAAGTTTCCCATCTCATAATCTATAATCGTAATCATTAATTAAATACATCCTTTTGTTGAAGGCATAATATCTGATGTAACTTCTACCGCATCTTTCAATGCACGACCAAACGCCTTAAAGGCAGCTTCTATATTATGATGCAAATTAAAGCCATACCTTAAATTAAAGTGCAATGTTATTCCAGCATTAAAAGCAAGGGACTTTAAAAAGTGCTCATAAAGCTCATATTTTTCTTTCTCATCTGCAATAACAAACTTCTTATCCATCATATTATAGACTAAGTATGCTCTACCAGAAATATCTAAAGAACATTCGACTAAAGAATCATCCATCGGCAGTGAAGCAAACCCAAAACGGTTAATCCCTCGATTATCCCCTAAGCATCTCTTTATTAGCTTACCGAAACTAATCCCCATATCTTCAATCAAATGATGTTCATCGATCTCTGTATCTCCACTTGCTAAAACCTCAAGATCAAACATCCCATGACGGGCAAACAAATCTAGCATATGATCTAAGAATGGTATTGTTGTTTTTATATTTGCATTCCCTTCACCCTCTATGTTAAGCTTAATATAAACATCTGTTTCATTTGTTTTTCTATGTATTTCTGATAACCTTTTATTCATTTATCATTCCTTAATTTTTGATGAGCAAACAAATTAATGCTTTATAAACAAGTTTATTCTCTACTTGCAAAATAAAAACCTAAGTATATATTATATCTTTTTTTAATCGAATCATCAATTGCTAATCATAAGATAAATGGAAGTGAGCATCCATCAATAAAACGAAATACCTACAAGTAACATAAGACTACCTTGATTATCTAAACTATCATTCATAAAAAATAACAATACAAAAACTAATTTCGCTTACTTTTTAAAAATAAACCGCAATATCTGATATTTTACAGCTAAAAAATAAAAAACTAATATAAAATTTAACCAAACAAACCAATCGCCAAAAAGAGAGTAAATTGTTTGCCCTTTTTTAAGAGGAACTTCATAAACTAAGCATTCTTTTTCATTTAAAGAAGTCCTTGCTAATACCTTTCCTGTTGCCGAAATAACAGCACTTATCCCCGTGTTGGCAGCACGCACAAGATATCGCCTATTTTCAATAGCCCTAAAGATATTAAATGAAAAGTGCTGATAGGGTGCACTCGTTCTTAAGTACCAAGCATCATTACTAATATTTACTAAGACATTAGCTCCCTTTAAAACAAATTGCCGAATCTCATTCCCAAATAAAGTCTCAAAACAAATACTAGTCCCAAACTTAACACCATTTAACTCTAAAGAGTCATAACCATCACCATAATTAAGACCACCAACATATTTAACAGCTGGCAAAAATTTCTCAATAAATGCTTTAAAAGGTAAAACTTCTCCAAAAGGAACAAGATGATTTTTTTTATAAGTTCCCAACTTCCTCAAGTCTCTATCCAAAAGTATAGCACCATTAAAGTATTGTCCATTCTCAACCACAAAACTTCCTATAATTTGAGCCTGCAAGTCAACACCTTCAAAAAATGATCCTATGCTACCTTTGTAACTATAAGGAAATGCTGTTTCAGGCCAAATATAAAGATCAATATTTTGATCCATTAACCCCAAATATTCTTTTCTAATATGCTCTAGGTATTTATTATCAAATTTTTCATACTGATTAATATTTCCTTGCAACAGTCCGATCTTAACCGTAGGTGATTCCTTAAAAAATTTGTCTTTTTGAGCCAATCTAAAAAAACCATAAATCAGATTAGCAATAATAATAAATACCATTAAAATAATTTGTTTTTTTTGCTTTAAATGGGTTGATTCCCCCAAAGAGGCTACCGCCTGATTACATCTACTAAGCTCATTCCCATGATAATAATTAAACAAAGCACAAAATAAAAAATTCACAATAATAACCAAAAAAGATAAGCCATAAACACCAAAAAAATCTACACTCTGAATAAACACTAAATTATTCCATTGAGAATATCCTAGCAAATTCCAAGGAAATCCACTTAAACAATATGTCCTTAAATATTCTAAGATAACCCAAATTCCCGCTAACAAAAAATAATAACTACGAAAATAATAAATGGATAAACCAAAGACAAGCCAATAAAGAGTGAGATAGGCTGAAATTAAAAAACAAGAAATCAAAGCGACAAAAAAATTAATTTTAGCCATTTGAAAAGTAGGAACAATCCAGTAAAAAAAACCCAAATTAACCAAAAGACCAATACAAAATGAAGCCATTATAACTTTTTTTGAAGATTTTAAGTTTGTAATAAAAAAATAAAAAGGAATAATAGCCAAAAAGGCTAAATAACTTTGATTAAATTTAGGAAAAGACAAAAAAAATAAAAAGGGTGTCAAAATTATAAAAAATATTAAAATTATTTTCCGCAGCATTTTTTATATTTCTTCCCACTACCACAGGGACATGCATCATTCCTCCCCACTTTGCTAGAAGATTTTTTTTCAACAGAATTTTTACCCTCTAGGCTTTTAGAGAAGGTATCAAACTCATGCAACAGATCAAAGTCACCGTCATTATCATCATCTCGTGCGGATATTTCTACTTGCATGTTAACCCTAAATAAATACTCAAAAGTCTCTTCTTTAACTCTATATAGCATTGACAAAAACATTGTATAAGCTTCCTGCTTATATTCCATCACAGGGTCTTTCTGTGCATACGCACGCATGCCAATCCCTGAACGCAGTTGATCAAGGTTATATAAGTGATCTTTCCAGCAATTATCAATAACCTGCAACATAATCATCTTCTGAGAATGACGAACAATCTCTTCGGGATAACCCTGAACCTTTTTGTGATAGCTATCGATTAAAATTGTATTAATATTATCAAGAACTGAAGCCCGCGGATATGTTCTACATGGCTCTAAATCTTCAACTTCCATAGCCGTTACATCTGATAACCAAGTTCTTAGCTCACTCAACTTCCAAGCTTCCGCATAACCTTTGGTCGGAACAAATTCGACAATTCTCTCCTCAGCGTGATCTAAAATTACATTTTCAACATTTTGCTCTATCTCATCCGAAAAAAGTAATTTATCTCTCAGGCTATAAATCACCTCACGCTGTTTATTCATCACATCATCAAAGTTAATCAGTTGTTTTCTAACATCAAAGTTCATCCCTTCAACGCGTTTCTGAGCACTTTCAATTGCCTTAGAAATCCAAGGATGTTGAATATCTTGACCATCTTCAAGCCCCAGTTTAGTCATCATCCCCATCATCCTATCTGAACCGAATAAACGCATTAAATCATCTTCGAGCGAAATATAAAATGTTGAAGAACCTGTATCACCTTGTCTCCCACTTCGCCCACGCAGCTGGTTGTCTACACGCCTAGAATCATGGCGTTCTGTCCCAATAATATGAAGACCTCCTTCTTTTTTAACAAACGCTTGCTCTTCTTCATTTTCATTGCTACCCCCTAAAACAATATCAGTCCCTCGACCAGCCATATTTGTTGCAATCGTAACCGCTCCTTTCCGACCTGCCTCAGCAATAATATTTGCTTCAGTTTCATGATATTTAGCATTCAAAACATTATGAGGGACACCTTCTTTCTTAAGAAAAGCAGAAAGGCGTTCACTCATTTCAATTGTTTTTGTCCCCACTAAAACAGCTCTACCTACTCGTCTTTGCCCCATAATATCATTAACAATAGCATGAAATTTTTCTTTTTGTGTACGGTAGATAATGTCAGCATTATCTGCCCTCATTATCGGTTTATTGGTTGGAATCTCTATGACATCCAATTTATAAATCTCATAAAACTCGTCTGCCTCAGTTAAAGCAGTCCCTGTCATACCAGAAAGTTTATTATACATCCTAAAAAAATTCTGAAAAGTAATTGTTGCCAAAGTCTGATTTTCATTAGCAATACTAAGACCTTCCTTTGCTTCAACCGCTTGGTGTAAACCATCACTCCAACGCCTTCCAGGCATCAACCTTCCCGTAAACTCATCAACAATCATCACCTCATTATTCTTAACGACATAGTCAACATCTCGTTTAAACAAATTATGTGCTTTTAAAGCCTGCGTAATGTGATGAACCCATTCGGACTCAACATCATTATAAAGATTCTCAATTCCTAAAATATTTTCGCATTTTAAAACACCACTAGAGGTTAAAACTACAGAATGATTTTTTTCATCGACCATAAAATCATAACCAACAGCCAAGTCTTCATTTCGATACTTAGCATCTACTTCTTCCGCCTCAGTAACAAATCGCCCTTTTAACATAGGAATAATTTTATTAATCTCAAGATATTTATCCGTAGATTCCTCAACCGCACCAGAAATAATTAATGGAGTTCGTGCTTCATCAATTAAAATACTATCCACTTCATCAATAATAGCGTAATTCAGCTTACGCAATACTCTATTTTCAGGATTAACAACCATATTATCGCGCAAATAGTCAAATCCAAGCTCATTATTTGTTATATAAGTTACATCTGCTTCATATGCAACCTTTTTAAGAGTAGGATCCATTTCATGCTGAATTAAACCCACCTTAAGACCTAAAAATTTAAAAATAGGTCCCATCCACTCGCTATCACGCTTTGCTAAATAATCATTGACTGTAACAAGGTGAACTCCTTTGCCTGAAATGGCATTCAAGTAAACAGGCAAAGTTGCGACCAAAGTTTTTCCTTCACCTGTACGCATCTCAGCAATTTTTCCTTCATGAAGGATAATTCCACCTAAAAGTTGAGCATCAAAATGCCTAAGTCCAATGGTCCGCTTACTCGCCTCACGGACAGCAGCAAAAGCCTCAGGCAGAATATCATTAAAAGTATGACCATGCTCTAAGCGTTCTTTGAACTCCGTAGTTTTTGCTTTTAGTTCTTCATCCCTCAAGGATTCAAATTGGGCTTCCAAAAAATTAATTTCATTTACCACCCCTGAAAATGAATTTAAAACTCGCTCATTACGACTCCCAAAAATTTTACGCAGAAGATACATTATTATACTCAATAAATTCTTAAACATTAGCTTTTCCTTTTAACTCAATAAAATACAAATTTAATCTTATCATACTAAATTGAAGATAAAAAAGCTAAAGTCATTTAGAGACTTTAGCTTTTTTATCTATACTTTTACCATAATATTTAGCTTTAAATCAATAACCTATAAAAAATAATTTAGAATATATTTATGAATCTAATTGCTTACAATCACCAAGCCTTAGGCATTTAAAATAAAAATATCCAATCTATATTCAGAAATATATGAGGGAACTACTTCAAGGTTTATCACCATTTCCTTAGCATTTAAACTACTGTAAATATAATCCATCACTGCCTCTGCATATTTATAGCCAATAGCTTCTTCTCTTGCATATACTTTAATCTTAATAGGATATTCATAAAAAAATTTAATATAGTCAAGTGCTTCTTCAAGCAAGTGATAACCAGATGTTGTTATATTAGGTTTTGTACTGGTTAAGTCGAAAAGGTCTACTAAAGATAACGAAATAATCTGATTTCTTTTCTTATCCTCAAAATACAAACCTTTTACTCTAAATGTTTCTCCAGAAACTAAGATTTGTTCATTAAAGCTATCCTGCACATCAATAGAGTAAGAATACCATTGTCCAGGAACAATCATTCTACCTTTATGATCAGCACCACTCCACTCAATGACTTCAGGAATATCTTTCTTCCCTTTAATTTTTGTAAAAACTTCCCCTCTTGCATCCGTTATAATAAATGCCCATTTTTTGATAAAAATATCTTTTAAAAAATCCGTTCGAAAAATCACTATGGGATCTTTTAAAATATTTGCATGTTGAGGATGTATTGTATTTTTGGAGTAAACAACTTTAGACATTGAAGGAAGAACATCTGTAAAACTTTCAGGAAAAATATTAAAAACATATTTCTCTATTTTTGTAATATCTCTAAAATAATCATTCTTATCAAATTCAATACTAAGATTAGGTTTTTTACTATCAATATCCATCCGCACACCTGCTTTCACTGTAACCTCTTCAACAGCTTCCGCTGCATAAGCTAACCCGAGTAAAGATAAAATTATCAAGAAAAAAATATTTTTTTTCATATTAAACCTCAATATAGTTTAAATTTAAAAGTTATTGTACCATTTTGAATTTCATCTTTTTCAATCGGCACAAACATCCACTGTTTTATCACTTCAAGGACATATTCATCTAGCTTTTGATAACCACTAGTAATATCAATTCTAGCAGTATCTCCAAGTACTGATCCATGCTTATCGACTTCAATATAAACTCTAACATTAGCTTCGACACCCTCAGCCTTTGCCCATTCTGGATATTTTGGAATAACAGAATATTTAATCACTCGATTTTTAATAGCACCAAGAATCTCGAAATCTTTTTTCTTTTTTCTTTTATGGCGACCATTAACCTCTTTTAGCCGGTGTTTTCTCTTTTTGATAATAGAAGCTTCCACTTTTTTAATCTTTTTCTCTACAACTGGGGCAACCTCAACAGGCTTTTCTTGAATAACTTTGATTGGTCTATCATCTACTATCGCAACCTTCTTAACTTTCTGTGACTTCACCATTTCTTTTTCTTCTAAAATTGTCATATCATTAACATCAAATCCAGAAGAAACTCTTTTTGTTTTTACTAAACCCTTATTTGGTTCAATTTCTTTCTGGGATAAATTTATATCAGGAGCAGAATCAAAACTTTCAATCTTTTTATCAAGCTTAACTAAGTTAACATTTTTTTCTTTTAATGCCACCTTGGGTGTATCTGCAAACTTTTTAACCCTGATTTCTTCTTTAAGCTTGTTTGCTAATTGCAAAGTTTTTTGAGAAATTTTCTTATCGCCAACTTCGTTAATATTCAAAAGTTTTTCTACTTCCTGTGCGTTTAAAGTATGGCGTTTTCTTTCAATAAGCTTAGGAGCATTATCAATAGTTCTAACTTTCATACTGGTCTTACGCTTTAATTTTATATCTAATTTTTTTGGTTGCAATTCTTTTTTCTTAATTTTCAAATTAAGCGTCTTCTTTTCAATTAGCTTCTTATCTTTTAATAAAGGTTTTTGCTTTTTATATTTCTCTTCCAATTTTTTAGTAGCTTGTTTTTTGGCTTTTTTTTGAGCCTTCTTTGCAACCTTTTCTTTCCTTTCCTCAACCTTTAATCTTTTTTTGATAACTTTTTCTTTCTCCAAAAACTCCACTTCTTCAATATTAACTACTTTAACATCAATAACCTTATGATGAAAATCATAAACTAAATAATAGCCAAATAAACTATGTACAAATAGAGAAAAAAACAAACCAAATAAAAATTTATTTTTATATTTTCTTTTTTTTACTTTTAAATTCATTACTTTTATTACTCTTTTTGTTTTGTTGCAATGGTTACCTTAGTTGCCCCTGATTTTTTAGCAATAGACATTACTTTTAAAAGGTCGCCATGCGATGCCCCTTGATCTGCTTTGATTAGAACCATTCCTGAATCAATAACCAGTAACTTTTTATTCAGCATCATCTCTAAATATTTAAATTCAATAATTATATCATCTACGGCATATTTCCCATCACTCGAAATATACAAAATTATTTTATCTGTTTCCTCTTTTTCTTCGTTCGTAATCGCTTCAGGGACCTTGATTTTAAGAGCCGGTTGAATAATTAAAGACCCTGACACCAAAAAGACAATCAAAAGAGACATACAGACATCCACTAATGGCGTCATATTAATTTTCACATTATCCATAGCTTACTCCACTTTATTCTGCCAAAATAACCTTTGTTGCACCATTTTGTTTAGATAAATCTAGTAAGGTTACCACTTCTTGAACCTTATTTTCTTTATCAGCCGTAATCATTACCTCTTTTTTAGGGCTCATCATAATCGTGTCTTTTAAATAAGGAATGAGCAAATGCTGCTCCACCTTAATGCCATTTATCAATACTGTTCCATCTTTCTCTAAAATCAACTTAACAATTTCATCCTTAGATGATTTCCCTAAAGTGACCGCAGATTTATTCCCACTATTGCCAGAATTAACGGCTTTAATTCCAGTTATCAAAGCCATTGGCGACACACATAAAAAAACAATTACTAAAATCAAGGCAATGTTCACCATTGGTGTCAAATCAATAACTTCATCAATCTCCATTTCATGATAGGTACGCTTAATAGACATCTTATTATTTTTTCTCCATTGTAAAAAATAGAAGCCTAATATTAACATCTAAGTCGGCTAAAATAATTCGAATTTTATTATTAAAAATATTAAAAATAATCAACACTGGAATAGCAACAACTAATCCAAATGCTGTTGTGACCAATGCCTCAGAAACACCAGCAGCTACAACAGAGGGACCTCCAGTTCCTGCCGCAGCAAGATCTGCAAATGCTTTAATAATACCAGTCACTGTTCCAAGTAAGCCTAAAAGTGGAGAAACGGCAGCAGATGAGCCTAGCACGACCATAAATCTCTCCATATTTTCCTTTTCCTGAGACCTAACAATTTCATAAACTTCTTCTAAATCTGACTTTGGTCTATTCTTATTATCAATAATTGTTTTAATCACTAAGTTAAGTGGATTATGCTTTGCACAGTATTTTTTAATTGATTCATCATCTCCTGATTTAATAAACTTTTCAATAGCTTGCATGGTTTTTTTAGAATTAAATTTAATTCTACTAAAAAACACAAATTTCTCAAGAATAGCCGCCAAAGAAAACAATGAAACGGCTAAAATTGCCAGCATAACAATATTTGTTCTTAAAAGGTAGATATAATCTATTTTACCTAGATTACCCATATCCGTCTCAGCAAAAGCAGCCGATACCATTAAAATCAAAAAAAATAATGTAATTAATTTTCTTTTCATAAATTAAAATCCCCTTTATTCATTTAATAAACTTTTTAATTCTTCGACTCTTCCATTTAAAACATCTCTCCAATCTTCATTATCTGTAACAGCAACAATATGCGTATAGACATCAATAGCTTCTTTATAAATTTTTTGTGCCTGTAAAATTTCTGCAAAACGAATAAGCCCAGATAATCTTACATCGTCATTTTCAGGTGACATAGCCATAAGCTTACGGTATTCTTGTAAACTCATTTCAATATCAAATTGTTTATCATATGCTTCTGCAATTTTATACTGTGCATATATTTTCTGGATATCATTCAAAGATGGGTAAACTTTCGTATAAATTAAAATAGCATTTACATAATCTCTTTTCTTAATATATAAATCACCAACCTCAAGCATCAACTGCTGAGAACTTTCTTTATTCGGATCCAACTTATAGTAATCAATAAAAGCCTTATTCGCCTTAGTAATATCACCAAGTTCTTTATAAGAAATACCCAAGTTATAAAAAACAATTTCCTTGTATTCTGTCTCAGTAAATTCTTTTAATAATAACTCATAAAAATTAATTGCTTCCCGATAGTTTTCCATATTTAAGTATGCCGTACCAAGCTTAATATAGACCTTATCCATACTTTTAAAATCAACAAAATTTTTAATTAAATTTTTATACTCTTTGACTGCTTTAGTATACTCTTGTAAGTTATAATAAGCCTCTGCTAGATAGTATTGCACTTGCATTATCTTTTCTTTATCGAACAAAGAATAATTCCCCAGTGTTAAAAGCTTATTAGACCACTCTAAAGATTTTTGATAATTACCTTCCTCAAAATAAGTTTTAGATAACCTAAAAATGATATCTGTAATAACAGGAAGGTTAATATGTTCTTCAATAAATGTTTTAAGTGTTTTCTCCATCTCTTCTGCAATATTAATTTCAACAATCTCTTGTCCCTGTAAATAGGCTTCATATTCTTGTTTTCTATAAATAGTTGCCTCTATTAAATCAACCGTTTCTTTTATCTTCTCAGTCTTCGGATACAAAAGAACAAAGTTTTTAAACTCTAATATTGCATTATCATATTCCTTGGCGTTAAAATATGACTGAGGAATACGCAGTGCAGATTCAATAACCTTAGGTAATTTTTTATCAAAACTAGCCACTAACTCACGATAAGAAGCAATAGCTTTATCATATATTCCAGACTTATAATAAGTATCCGCGATCTTATAGATAGCCTCTAAGGCTTTTTCATCTTTAGAATACTTATCCACTAGTTCCTGCCATTTATCAATCGCTACGCTATAGTATTCTTCACGATAATAACAACTCCCTAAGCGGAACAAAACAGTTGGGCTTAACAGAGTATCACCGGCCTCTTCTAGATAATATTCATAATTTTCTATTGCTTTCATATAATCTTTTGTATTAAAGTAAATATTACCTAGTTCATAGTAATTTGAAAATTTGAGATCACCTAAATTTTCATTAGTGGATTCTATAATATCTGAAATAATGGCACGCTGTCTTGAAGCAGAATGATAATTCTGCTCTTTAAAATCACACCAAGCCAGTCCATCCAAAGCCTTGGCATAAATAATATCATTCTGAATATATTCTTTAGCAATCTGCGTAAATAATACTTTTGCTTCATTATAATATTTCAATTTATAACAAGCATCTGCTATTAAGAAATAAGTTTTAACCCTAATATCACTCCTATTTATCCCTGGGTGAATTTTATAAAGAAGATACTGAAACTCTGTAACAATTCTCTTGTAATTCTTCTGTTCATAAACAACAAAGTTTAACATAAAAAATGCGCGATCTCTTAAATCAAAAAATTGCTCATCTTTAATTTTATTTACTAAAGTTTTATAAGACAAAATGGACTCATCAACTCTACCTGAATCATACTGACAGTTAGCCATTAAGTAATACATGTCTAAGTAAAGCTTATCTTCGATTAAAAGTGTCGCTAACCTATCCTTTAATATCTTTTCAGCTTTAGCATATTTTTTTAGTTTATAATTACAGTTTGCTGCCATTAAAACAGCCTTAATGCCCTCATACTCTTCAAAAAAAAATTTACTACACTCAGTAAAATCTAAGGCCGCTTTTTCATATTTTTGCATATGATAATAACAGTAAGCTTTCAAATATTGGCTATACATTCTAAGCTCTCTAATCTCTGAAGATTCTACATTATAAGCTTTATCAACCAAACCAAAATATTCTATTGCTTTTACATATTGTTTTTGTTCATAATAAGATAAAGCTATTTTATATAAAATATATGCTTTATACTTTGTTCTTGGGTAATCTCTTAAATGTTCTTGGTATGTTGTTATGGCAAACTGATATTTTGCTGATTCATATAAACAATCTGCAATTGATATTAAGGCTTGCTCCGAATATTTACTATTGGGAAACTTATTTAAAAGATAACGGTATTCCCCAATTGCAAAAATAAATTGGTTTAAGTTCTGGTATGACTTTCCTAAAAAATACTTAGTATCCTCACTTTCATAACTTCTAAAATAATTAATTGCACGATCATAGCTCTCCATTGCAAAAGAGGTGATACCTGAAGCTACGGCAAATTTATCTTCTATTCCTTTTTTAAACTTAATATCATCTAAAACATCTTTTACTGTGCTCCAACTTGCTTGATTTATTTGGCTTTCAGATAAAAGGTTAACATAAATAACAGCCAAAAGATAAAAAACATCTGAACTTAAGTAGTTATATGGATATTTATCGACTAAATCAAAACTTGTTTTAAATTCTCCAAGTGCAAAATAAATCTCTGCAATCCGGTATTGTAAGTTTTGCACAAAAAAATCTGAAAGATCACGATTATCCTCAGCTTTACTATATTCTTCTAAACTCATATTCAATAATTCATGGTAAAGACCTTTATCACCTTTTGAAAAATAAACACTATATGCTTTTAGCTGGTAACACTCCCCTAACATATACCTTGCACGACTAGACAACTCTCCTTTTGAGTTTTCTTCCAAAAACTTAATCAACAGTTGAATAACATTATCAATTTTAGCAACACCAACTTGAGAAATCTCATGTGGTTTATATTTGTTTATTATAGAAAATTTATCCCTAATATCCTCAAAAAACATTTCAATTTCTTGCCCATACTTATTACTTGAGGCAATTTTAAGAACTGTTTCTTTGGCAAAAAGGTTTAAACTAAAAAAACAAATTAAAAAAAAGAAATATATTTTTTTCAATTACCTACTCCAATATTTTTATTGCTCCTAATATAAACCCATCTCTAAATTATTGCAAGTTTAAAACAATTATTAGCTATCTTTTTATTTAAAAATTTCTTTAGGTTGCAATGTTGAATCCATAACGGTATACCATAGTCGACCTAGAGGATTAACTCTTTTTTTCTTATTTCTAATCATATTAATCGGTAAGTAAACATAATGATCATTAACTAAACTAACCAACATATTCGTTTTTCCCGCCATGCCAGCATGAACGGCCGATTGTGCTAAAATTAAACAATAGGCAGAATCCATGGCATTAGCGGGTACACTTCGAATAGAATAACTAGGATTAAAATACTTAATGTTAGTCTCTACCTTAATCGAATCAAAATATTTTTCTATCTCATCTTTTAAGTAATGACCAATATCTTTTAATTTAATATTTCCTGAGGCATCAAGCTCTTGATTTTCTTGAGATAACAAGTCCTGTCCAAAACCTTCTGACACTAAAATTACGGCATGTTGTTTTTTATTTAATCTCTTCTTTAAAATTTCTAAAAAATTTAGCATATTAATTTTTTTTTCTGGGATCAAACAAAAATTAACATTTATATTTGCAAGAGTACTATAACCAGCAATAAAGCCTGCTTCTCTTCCCATAATTTTAATCAACCCAATCCCATTAAAAGCACCCTTTGCTTCTTCATGGGCACTCTCAATAATATGCGCCGTTTCCTGAACGGCCGTTTCAAACCCAAATGATTTATCAATATAAGCAATATCATTATCAATCGTTTTAGGTATAGCAATGACAGCAATATCCAAACCTTTATCTTTGATATATTGAGCAATATCAGATGCCCCACGAATAGTCCCATCACCACCGATTGTAAATAAAATTTTAATATTATATTTAATTAAACTTTCCACAACCTCTTCAAGTGGAGGGAATCCACGAGAGGAGGAAAGAATTGTTCCACCACGAGTATGGATATCATCAACATTCTTAGGATTTAAATCAATCGGCAGAAAATCAACATTACTACGCAACCCTTGAAACCCATACCTAAACCCCAGAACTTTTCTAACACCATATTGCTCGTACAGTTCAACTACAATCCCACGAATAACATCATTAATCCCTGGACAAAGACCTCCACAGGTTACAATGCCACAGGCAATACTTTTATCAAAATAATTTTTTTTACGCGGCCCAGCTAATTCTAAAAATTGTAAATTTTCTTCTGTTACTTCCTCTCTGTGTGTTTGCATTAAAATGCTGTTACTATTATCAACAAAAGACAACCTTCCTTTCTTTAAAAAAGGAGAATCAAATTCACATTCCCCCAAAACATCTACATGAATATCTTCAAAATTTCCCATTTTATAATAATTATCCTTTTTTCTAAAAATATAAAAACAGAATATCCTCTCTTTGAGTTAAAATTCCACATTCCTTACTTCAATAAAAAAAAAGAGTTAAATTCTGAACTTCAATCGACTAAAATCGCCCCGGTATCCGCACTAGAAACTATCTTTGCATACCTAGCAAGCCAGCCGGACTTAACCTTAGGCTCAAATTCTTTTAAATTTTGCTTACGACTAGCAATTTCTTGATCAGAAATCAAAATATTCATTGATCTTTTATTAACATCAATCTCAATAATATCCCCATTCTCAATAATAGCAATCTCCCCACCTGATGCAGCCTCTGGGGAAACATGCCCAATACAAAGACCTCTAGTCCCTCCAGAAAAACGACCATCTGTAATCAGTGCAGCCTTAATATCAGCTCCCTTAATAGCAGCCGTAGGAGAAAGCATTTCCTGCATCCCTGGTCCACCTTTTGGGCCTTCATATTTAATCACAACAACATCCCCATCTTTAACTTTTCCAGCTAAAATACCAGATAATGCATCCTCCTGGGAATTGTAAACAACCGCTGCTCCTTTAAAATAAAACATCCCTTCTTCAATCCCAGTACTTTTAACAACGGCACCATTTTTAGAAAAATTGCCAAACAAAACCGCAAGCCCACCCTTTTCTGAAAAAGGCGAGTCAATCCCTCGAATAATATCACCATCCGGATCAGGAGAATTCTCCGCATAGTCTCCTAAAGTCCCATAACTCGTTTTTGTAGATAAATCAAGCTTAGTTTTTGGCAGTTTCGCAAGTTCTTTCAAAAGTGTTCCCATCCCCCCAGCTTTATGCAAGTCTTCAATATGAACATCAGGATGAGAAGGAGAGACTTTTGTAATGTTTGGGGTATCCTCAGACAGGCGATTTAAATCACGAATATCATATTTAATTCCCGCAGATTGTGCGAGTGCAAGTAAATGTAAAACCGTATTCGTTGAACCACCCATGGCCATATCAACGATAAAAGCATTGTCAAGAGACTGCTTTGTTAAAATATCTAAAGGCTTAATCTTATTCTTTAAAAGGTAAAGCAACATTTTTCCCGCATTTTTTACCAAATCTAGCCTCTCAGGGTTAAGCTCAAACTGTCGAATAGTATCTTCTCTTTTTGTGGTTGCTGTAATAGTCCCATTCCCCGGTAAAGCAAAACCTAAAACCTCCCCTAAACAATTCATTGAATTAGCCGTAAACATCCCTGCACAGCTACCATAACCAGGACAAGCACAGACCGCTAAACTTTCAAGTTCTTTATCATCTATTTTTCCCGCACTATGGCCACCAACTCCCTCAAAAACTGAAACTAAGTCTTTATCATCACAACCAGAAACCATCGGTCCCCCGCTAACATAAATAGCAGGAATATTCATACGTGCCATAGCATTATACATACCCGGAACGATCTTATCACAATTTCCAATACCTATCCACGCATCACAAGGATGAGCCCCTAAAATTGTTTCAATCTGATCCGTAATGAGTTCTCGCGAAGGGAGTGAATATTTCATACCAAAATGTCCCATTGCAATTCCATCACAAACAGCACCGCCAAGATTAGTATACCAAACATTAACATCCATTTTTTCTAATTCTTTCTTCAGCATATAACCAAGTTGATCCAGATGTGCATGCCCAGGAATTTGTGTTGTAAAAGAATTAATTATTGTTATAAATGGTTTCTTCATATCACTTAAAGAAGTAATAACTCCTTCCGCCAACATTAAAGAAATATTTGGTAACATATGCGAACCAGCACGAAAAACTGAACTGCCTTTTTCACGAAGATTTTTAATACCTTTATTCATCTCCCGCCCCCTTTATAAATATTATTTAAATTAACTATCGATAATTGTATGAAATATGACAAACAGTAGCAAGAGTTTTATAGACAGATTTTAGAAGAGTCCTAGTCATTTCTAAGCAAATAATTATAATCAAAAATTAACTTAAGGAACCTTTGGTTTAGGTTCATGGAAAAGTTATACTGATACCCAAAAATTAAATAACAACCTTATATTTAGAAAAAAAAAAGAAAGGAAATCCCTCTGAAAAAAATAGATCCTTAGCCTACTACTTTTTTCTATAGTTATAGTGACTACCATCGACCTAAAAAATTTAAAACACATAAATTCTATTTTTTTACTATCTCACCTCTGCTATCATAAATTTCTTAGAAGTGCCTCCATTTAGATTCCTTAAGTAAAATTCAAGAGATTCCGCGGAACCAAAAATAGAAAGTAAAATCAAAATAAATGTTGAAAATCTATAATCGACCTTAGGAACCATTCTACTATCAGTAAAAGTACACTCTATTCCCTCTTGAAAATTTTTGCCATAAATTTTCAAAGTAATTAACTCCTCTCTATTTAAAGTATTATAAGTTACATCTCTTATAGATGGAGGAACTACCTTTTCATATTGAAAAGAATAATCTCCATTCTTTTCAGTATCCCCCGACTGATAGAGACTAGCATAAGAGACACTAATCATTAATAGGAATATCAACGAACTTAAAACCATAAAAAATATCAACTTGAAACTCTTTTCTTTTCTGATTTATACACTCCTCTGATAATAAGTTACCATAAACAAATTTGCTTATTCCCTATAATTTTTTAATAATTTATTTGATTTGAAAAAATAATAGAATATATTATGAAATACAATCATTCATTTAAGTAATTTTATTATCTTAATATTCTCACTCTTTCGCAATCTTTGAATGGGGGATAAAATATTCGCTCTAGATGCTTTTTTTCAAATTTGAAATACTTTTGTATCTGCTATCTTTGCAAGCATACAAGCCCAAAAATATTTTATTTAATAATAAAATTCAATATTTTAGATATTACGAACCTAAAACTGAAAATTTACTAAGCAAGCCAACACACTGTACTTACCTAAAAAACCCTTATTCTCCTATAGATAGATAACAATTACTTCTTAATAATTTAACAAACAAAATAACAAACCATATCATTAAATACTAACTATTTTAAAACTAATCCCAAATAAAGTTATTTTGCTCAAGAATAAAGTTGATAAGATAAATTAGGAAAAATATTATCCTTTTTTTCATAGTCTGATAAGGTTTCCTCATCAATACAATCTGATTCTATCGACTCATACAGTTTTAAAAACCTCAGAATATGATCTTTAGTTCGTTTATGTGCATACTCAACCATTGTTCCTGTTTTCATAATAAAAGCCCAATCACTAGCTTGGGCCAGTAAAAGCTCTCTTGCAGCTTGATTAAGTGCCCGCTTCGTCAAACCTGCAGAATCATTATAATTCTTGGCAATATCAATCATAATCTCTTCACATTTATGTAAATGTTTATAAATCCAATCATTTGTTTTATTTAGCCAGATATCGTAGTAACCATAAGCACCCCATGAAGAATCAGCTGGCTGAGCTATTTCAAACTTAGTATTTTTTTCAAACTCCAAATACTTTGAAAGAGTTACCAGCTCAAAAACATCTTGTTCAGCATAAATTTTCCTAAATAAAAAATCTAAAAAAACAGGTCCTTCAAACCACCAATGACCAAAAAGTTCTGCATCATAGTTAGCTAGTACTAACGGTTTTTGACCTAAGGTTCCAGCCAGATGTTCTACTTGCTTTTTCCTATATTCTATAAAGTTATCCGCATGACAAGCAGCTAGGGTTACTGCCTCCTGAGGCGAGTAATATTCTTTTTCACTAAGATCACATCTACCTGTAATTCTATGGTATTTAAACCCTATATTTCGAGAGACTCCATCAGAATGAAGGTAGGGCTTAATATATTCATAATCTGCATCATATCCAAGGTCACGATAAAATTCACGGTATCTAAAATCACCAGGGTAACCATTTTCTTTACTCCAAACCTGTTCAGAAGTTTCAACATCTCTTGCAAAAACAATAACCTCTGATTTAGGACAAATTATGGGAGCATAGACATTATTTTTAGGCTGAGGATCCGCAGAAGAAACACCATGTGTTTCAGTAAAAAAGTACTTTATTCCATTATTTTTGAGTATTTCATCAAGACCTTCTTTATACGCACATTCAGGCAACCAGATACCAGAGGCCTCTCTTTTAAATACTCTTTGATATTCTTGTTTTGCAATTTTTATCTGTGCATCGATTGCTTTTTCATACTTAATAAACGGCAAAAAAGCATGTGTTGCAGCACAAGTAATAATTTCTAAATACCCACGATCTTGAAATTTTTTAAAAGCAGCTAAAATTCCACGCTTATATTGATTCTCAAAAATACCCTGATACAAGCTAAGTTTGTCATTATACATCTTAGCAGTTTCATTCTGTAATGGCAGAGTTTTTGTACGAACTAACTCTTTTTCTGAAAGCTCTAACATCTTACTTAAATATTTAGAATAGCGACTCATTAGCAAATCATCCTCAAGCATGGCACAAAGACTAGGACTTAAAGTCATAGTAAGATTAAAACTGATATTGTCTTTAATTAATCCATCAAAAACATGGACAAGGGGAAGGTAGGACTCTGTTAGTGCCTCGTAAAGCCAATCTTCTTCTAAAAAATCATTATATTCAGGATGCCTGACAAATGGCAAGTGTGCGTGTAGTAATAAAGAAAAATACCCTTTCACTTATTTCTCCTTTAGTTGACTAGATATCTATCGTAGTCATCCCTAGGATAAAAACTGGTTAGAACTTAATGAATCTATTTTTTCTTTTAACTTGCCAAAAATTTTACCGCAATGAGCTTTGGCAAGCATAAAAAAATGCTCATCTTGGTCAGAATAGCCAAGCTCTGCAGATAAGTTATGCATGGTAAAACTAGTATCTTTTAAATTAAAGTACCAGTCACGCGCAATATTTCCAGGATAAATAAATCGATAGTTAGTCTTATCCAAATTTTTATTACAATCATTAAAAATCCTGATAGTAACTAAAAAGTTATTTAAAAAAATTTTAGAGAGTGTCGTTTCAGAATAATCCCAAAACAAAAAGACTATTTCCGGATCCTTAGGTAAAAGGGTTAACTTGTTCTCATTATAAGACAAAGGCAATACTTCACCTGTAGTTAAAATAAAATGATGCCTTTTTGCTACTTGCATTATCCTTTACCTCTAAAAAATGGCAGGCCTGGGGGGACTCGAACCCGCAACCAATGGTTTTGGAGACCACTACTCTACCAATTGAGCTACAGACCTACAGAAAACCCCAATAAAAGAAGGTAAAAAATAAAAGACGAGCCTATTCCCACTTTAAAAATATAAATTTTAAATTCTTTTTCTTCTTTAATCAGGAATAAATATCAGTCTCTCACAACTATAAAATTATTTAATTTCCTTATGCAGGCTAACTTTCTTACAAAATTTACAATACTTGTTTAACTCTAATTTTTCAGGATGAGCTTTTTTATTTTTATCATAATTGTAATTTCTTCTTTTGCACATATCACATGCAAGCGTAATTAATTCTCTCATTTATCTTCCCTTTCCTTTTTTGATACACCACTAAAGAATATCTATTTTTTTTTAGTGCAACATTTTTTACTTTGGTGATTTATCTCCCAAAGACCAAAATGGACACCTTCTGCATCCGTACAAATTGCAAACCAGCCTTCACCGTCAACTTTAGTCTTCGGCATTAAAATCTTACCGCCAGCTTGCTCAACCTTCGCCATAATTTCTTTAAGGTTAGATACTGTAAAATACAAAGTTGCAGTTGAAGTCGGAAAATTCTCAGGTTTCTTCATTAAGCCACCAGAAACTGGGTGCCCCTTCCCAAACTGAATAATTGTATAGTCTAACTTTCTATCCTTTTGAAATTTCCAACCAAAAACATCTGAGTAAAATTTCTCTGCTTTTAACACATCATTGGCTAAGAATTCAAAGTGTGAAGGAGTATTTATATTTTTTTTAGAACATTTTGTCTTTAAGCTACAAGCGGAGGCTTTTATCATCGAACATTTTTTCATTTTATAACAAATTTTTGTCCCGATGAAAAGAAATAAAAGAACTGTAATAACAATTAAATCAATCGCTATAATTTTTAACCATTTACTTTCCATATCACGCTCCTCTTCAAAATAAAAACAGCGAAAAGGTCTTACCTATTCGACTATCTCACTAATGACTCCAGCTCCTACTGTTCGCCCACCTTCTCTTATCGCAAACCTTAATTCCTTTTCCATTGCTATCGGCGTTATTAACTCAACATCCA
>JAAEPJ010000203.1 GCA_024222485.1 bacterium
AACAGTACCTTTCAGGTAGTACTACCACCTTTTTTTGGTTTCAAAATGAATTTTTGAAAACAAGAGAATCTGAAACTGGGGGTCACTACCCCCAGAAACGACAAACATGGACGACGGATATTCGTTTAAAATTCGAGTTTTAGGAATATTGCCTTCAAATTTGTTCTTAACAGTACCTTTCAGGTAGTACTACCACCTTATTTTGGTTTCAAAAAATATTTTCAACCAAAAGAGAATCTAAAACAGGGGGTAACTACCCCCAGAAACGACAAACATGGACGACGGATATTCGTTTAAAACTCGAATTTTTGGAATAAAGTCTTCAAATTTGCTTCAGACAGTACCTTTCAGGTAGTTCTACCACCTTTTTTTGGTTTCAAAAAAAATTCTTAAGTGCAAGAGTATTTAAACCTGGGGGCTACTACCCCCAAAATGACAAAGATTAACGACGGATATTTGTTTAAAATTCGAGTTTTTGGAATATGGTCTTCAAATTTGTTGTAAACAGTACCTTTCAGGTAGTACTACCACCTTTTTTTGGTTTCAAAATGAATTTTCAACCAAAAGAGAATCTAAAACAGGGGGTAACTACCCCCAGAAACGACAAACATGGACGACGGATATTCGTTTAAAACTCGAGTTTTGAGAATATTGCCTTCAAATTTGTTGTAAACAGTACCTTTCAGGTAGTACTACCACCTTATTTTATTCTAAACAGTACATTTTAGGTTGTAGTAACGCATGATTTTGGTCGCTAACTGTATTTGACGAAAAAAGGAAATGGCGACATAGGGGAGGTAACGAAATTGAGAAATAGTGAGGTGACGAAATTTTGAACTAGCGCATTAACGAAGTAACGAAAATAGGAAAGTAAGATATTCAATCTTGAGAGAAGATAATGGAGGGAGACAGCGTTGAGAGGAGAGTTGTGCAGATAGTTTTGAACGATTATTGACTACCTTCCTAGTAATAGGTGGGGGGCTGGAGCATGGAAATAGGCGGGGTGATTGGTGAAAAGCTTTCTAAGAATTAATAAGTAGGATAACGTCTGTGAGAAACAAGTATAAAAAGAGATAAAGTAACATAAGATATTGTAACTGAAGCTGGAAATTGGACATTGAAGCACATCTTTGCCTGATTTAAAAGAGATTTAAACTTATCTTTAACATTTTTTCAGTTTTTATATCCTCGGTACCAGTAGCCCAGTAAAAATTTACCCCAATAATGAATTTTATTA
>JAAEPJ010000204.1 GCA_024222485.1 bacterium
TAACGACCCGACCCGGACTCGAACCGGGAATCCCCTGACTCGTAGTGAGATGCGATGCCTTATCCATTGGGCCACAAGGCCAGTTGTAGTTGTAAGTCGAGTCTTATGCGTGAAATTTTGTTCAATGAGATTATCCATATAACAATATGCAACAAAATATCGACCCTACCAGGAGTCGAACCTGGAATCCCCTGATTCGAAGTCAGATGCCTTATCCACCAGACCACAGGGCCAGGTGACTTAAATGTTTTATCTATAGTATTCATTCCTCTAACTAATGTACATTCTTTGTATAAAACGACCCTACCAGGACTCGAACCTGGAATCCCCTGATTCGAAGTCAGATGCCTTATCCATTAGGCCACAGGGCCAGATGACTTAATAGGTTCATCTATAGTATTCATTCCTCTAACTAATGTACATTCTTTAGGTAAAACGACCCTACCAGGACTCCAACCTGGAATCCCCTGATTCGAAGTCAGATTCCTTCTCCATTAGGCCACAGGGTCAGATGACTTAATAGGTTCATCTATAGTATTCACA
>JAAEPJ010000205.1 GCA_024222485.1 bacterium
GGATTGTTTTCTTGATCCTTGCTTCCATGAAGCCATCAAAACAGACAGAGATTCAAAATTTATTGTTTACCTCAATCAAACATGAAGCATTGATGGTTCAGTAGTAGAATTCTCGCCTGCCAAGCGGGAGACCGGGGTTCGATTTCCCGTGAATGCACTGTTTTCTTGATCATTGTTTAAATGAGGCCATCAAAACAGACAGAGATTCAAAATTTATTGTTTACCGCAATCAAACATGAAGCATTGATGGTTCAGTGGTAGAATTCTCGCCTACCACGCGGGAGACCGGGGTTCGATTCTCCGTCAATGCACTGTTTTCTTGATCATTGCCTACATGAAGCCATCAAAACAGACAGAGATTCAAGATCTATTGTTTACCTCAATCAAACATGAAGCATTGATGGTTCAGTGGTAGAATTCTCGCCTGCCACGCGGGAGACCGGGGTTCGATTCCCCGTCAATGCACTGTTTTCTTGATCATTGCTTAAATGAGGCCATCAAAACAAAC
>JAAEPJ010000206.1 GCA_024222485.1 bacterium
GTGGGCGGTGATTAAACTTTATTAAATGGAACCCCTGTTTGTTTTTCCATAGATGCAAAAACCGTTTTAAAAATGAAAAAAAGTCTACCCCAAGTAGATGAAGTCGCGAAAAAATCACGAAAATTCGCGAAAATGGCTAAATCAAATGGACTAAACAAAGTCGGAGACAAAAACTTGATATTTCAAAATGACCGTCTTGCTACCGCAACCCAGAAAATCAAAAAAAAATGCCAAAAAATCCACAAATCGTATTTGTAAAAAATACAAATACACACAAATACCCACAAAAATCGGTCCCCCGGCCAGGGCCGAAGGCCCCTGGCCGGGGCCAAAGGCCCCTGGGCGGGGCCGAAGGCCCCGGCCAGGGCCGAAGGCCCCCGGCCGGGGCCGAAGGCCCCTGGCCGAGGCCGAAGGCCCCTGGCCGAGGCCGAAGGCCCCTGGCCGAGGCCAAAGGCCTGCTAAATGTGCTAACTGGTCAAAGGAAATGACTGGTCACTTCAACAAACCGGTCCGTTAGGGTCTGGTACCGGGGCGGCCGTAAGGCCGCTTGTTTGCTCCTATAATCCTAAAATTGATGCCCAATCATTATTTACTTTTGTGTTATAGCCTCTATTTCGCTCAGTTTAGCTTTTACAGAGTGTGACACACAGACCGGATGAGAAACTACCAAATATAA
>JAAEPJ010000207.1 GCA_024222485.1 bacterium
AAAAATGCCCCCTTGTTGTATTTTTAGACTGGGGTACTGACCCCCAGGCCTCTAAAACGGTATTGTGAATACGCTTGCTGTAAATTGTGATAGAAACATGAAACTTGGTGAATATGGGCAGTTTGACACGCTGAAAAAGATAGGATGTAGACCCACTCTGAAAAATGCCCCCTTGTTCTATTTTTAGACTGGGGTACTGACCCCCAGGCCTCTAAAACGGAATCGTGAATAGGCTTGCTGTAAATTGTGATAGAAACATGAAACTTGGTGAATATAGGCAGTTTGACACGCTGAAAAAGATAGGATGTAGACCCACAGTGAGAAATGCCCCCTTGTTCTATTTCTAGACTGGGGTACTGACCCCCAGTCCTCTAAAACGGTATTGTGAATACGCTTAATGCAAATTGTAATAGAAACATGAAACTGAATGAAAATAGGCAGTTTGACACGCTGAAAAAGGTAGGATGTAGACCCACGCTGAGAAATGCCCCCTTGTTCTATTTTTAGACTAGGGTACTGGCCCCCAGGCCTCTAAAACAGAATTGTGAATACGCTTGCTGTAAATTGTGATAGTAACATGAAACCTGGCGTAATAGATAGTTCATTCACAAAGGTCGGTGCACTCCAGGTTGAATGGCTTGCATTTGCATCTTGCTCTACAATTACGCTTGCATCAACATTTCACAAGTTCGAAGCAAGTCTTGGATGCTTCTGGAAGTCAGACCTTGTTCTTGTCTCCAGCCAAAATTATTGATGTTGGGTAGATCCTGCCATCTCTGTAATGACTACAATAATTCTGCAAAATATAGATG
>JAAEPJ010000208.1 GCA_024222485.1 bacterium
CCAATACCGACTTTGATGCCCTAAATTCTAGGAAATAGCTGTCCACCCACAAATCACTATTGAATAGACCGTGTCAACAAGGTTAGATTACATGAATAGATCCAATTGTCCACGAGACATTGATCGACTCGGGAAACACGAACCTCAGATTCTAATTTCATCTCATGGTGGGGCTGGCCCCGCATTATGTAATCTCTGACCAATCACTTTCAAGAGTTTGATTTCGTCACGTTGCTTCTGACTAGCCTGTTGCAGTAGACTTTCTGTGATGAGCGGGGCACATTTGAAAGTGCCCCGAAATTCAATTCAATTCTGAAAAATTCATAAACACGATGCTCTGTCAGCCCGAACCGTAATCCAACTTTGATGACAAAAAACAATGTCTCTCATCACAAATGCCATGCAGTCCATCTACTCGGCTCTAATATTTTGTGGACGAAATTTGGGAAGCAGTGTTGGTAAAGAATCTGTAAGTTCTCAGCCAGTATAAAACTTTTAGAAACAAGATTATAGGAATTTAAGAAAGAGGCCGAAGTATGTTTTTGATTTATCGTGAAATATTGGTTTATATTAAATGAATATCGTAG
>JAAEPJ010000209.1 GCA_024222485.1 bacterium
GCATGGAATAAAACGATTCCATTTGCTCCAGATCGTTGTAAACATACGTATTACAACAGTTCTGTCCATTGGAACAGCCTAAAACTTATAACACCGAGGGTTTCTTATAGTTCCCCATGAAACTTAGTGAAAACTTAGCCCTGCAATACTATATCACCTCAATGTCTTATAAATTACGCATTTTCCATGGAGTAAAACGATTCTGTTTGCTCTAAAACGTTGTAAACATACGTATTACAAGAGTTCTGTCCATGGTAACAGCCTTGCACTTATTACTTCGAGAGTTTCTGATAGTTCCCCATGAAACTTAGTGAAAACTTAGCTCCGCAATAAGAGTTCACCTCAATTTCTTATAAAGTACGCATTTCCCATGGAATAAAACGGTTCTGTTTGCTCTAAACCGTTCTAAACTTACATATTATAACAGTTCTGTCCATGGGAACAGCCTAGAACTTATTACTTCAACGGTTTCTTATAGTTCCCCATGAAACTTAGTGAAAACTTAGCCCCGCAATAAGAGATCACCTCAATATCTTATAAAGTACGCATATCCAAAGAAAGAAAACGGATCTGTTTGTTCTAAACCGAAATAAAAAAACATATTATAACAGTTCTGACCATGGGAACAGCCTAGAACTTATTAC
>JAAEPJ010000210.1 GCA_024222485.1 bacterium
ACAAAGTCTCATTTTCTTGCAGGCTTGCAGTACTGCTCAGGACTTTCTCAAATCATCAAGGTTCGTGTCATTTGCATTTAGTTGAGTCGTTTTCAATCTCAAAAATAATTGTAAAGGCTCGGCTTTCCTAGATTCTATTTTTCTTTTTATTATCCTCTAGATTCTATTTTCAATTTTCTTATTATCGTGATTTTGTTTTGCAGGCCGGTTTCCCAAGCTTGGTCTCATATTTATCTGTTTGGCCTGTTTCAAAACATGTTGAGCTGCTTCATTCTCAAAATTGTGAATTACGTTCAAGTCCTAACAAATCTATCAAACTATAGGCCTTCTTTCTTTAGTTTCTTATAAAACTAGAATCTCACTCACACGGGCCTTATTGCCTTATACCCTCTAAAAGTTCAGGTATTCACACTTCATTTAACATCGATTTCGAAATAAAGTTGGCTTCTATAAGAAATGCCTGGCTAAGATTTTCAGTGTCTGAGAGCAATTTCTCCTTGTTTTTTAAAGACTATTCGAATTGAGCAAAGACTACCCTGGTTGCTTAGAAAACAGTTCCAACAGTCTTACAAAATACCGGCACACAATAGTTTCTTAGAAATGATAGCTGCTTTAGCTTGTCACGAGAAACAACCCTCTCGGGAACCCCTCATTTCGTGTTTCTCGTCGATGAGATGTATTTTTGCTGCAAAACCC
>JAAEPJ010000211.1 GCA_024222485.1 bacterium
ACAACAGTTCTGTCCATGGGAACAGCCTAGAACTTATTACACGGAGGTTTTCTTATAGTTTCCTGTGAATCTTAGTGAAAACACAGCCCCGCAATAAGAGTTAACCTCACTCTCTTATAAAGTACGCCTTTTGCATGGAATAAAACGATTCCGTTAGCTCTAAAACGTTGTTAACATACGTATTTCAACAGTTCTGTCCATCGCAACAGCTTAGTACTTATTACAACGAGGGTTTCTTATAGTTCCTCATGAAACTTGGTAAAAACTTAGCTACGCAAAAAGAGTTCACCTCAATTTCTTATAAAGTACGCCTTTCGCATTGAATAAAGCGAATCAGTTAGTTCTAAAGCGTTGGAAACATACGTTTTACAACAGTTCTGTCCCTAAAAACAGCCTAGAACTTATTACAGCGAGGGTTTATTATAGTTCCCCATGAAACTTAGGGAAAACTTAGCCCCCGCAAAAAGAGTTCATCTCAATATCTTATAAAGAACAACTTTTGTATGCAATAAAACAATTCCGTTAGCTCTAAAACGTTGTAAACATACGTATTGTAACAGTTCTGTCCATGGGAACAGCCTAGAACTTATTACACGGAGGGTTTCTTATAATTTTCCATGAAACTTAGTGAAAACATAGCCCCGCAATAAGAGTTCACCTCGATTTCTTGTAAAGTACGCATTTCTGATTGAATAAAATGATTACGTTTGCTCTAAAACGTTGTAAACAAACGTATTACAACAGTTCTGTCCATGGGAACAGCGTACAACTTATTACTTCCAGTGTTTCTTATAGTTCCTTATGAAACTAAGTTAAAACTTAGCCCCGCAATAAGAG
>JAAEPJ010000212.1 GCA_024222485.1 bacterium
ACGGAATCGTTTTATTACATGCGAAAGGCGTACTTTATAAGAAATTGAGGTGAACTCTTTTTGCGGGGATAAGCTTTTACTAAGTGTCAAGGGTAACTTTAAGAAACCCTCGGTGTAATAAGTTCTAGCTGTTTCCAGGGACAGTACTGTTGTAGAACGTATGTTTACAACGTTTTAGAACTAACGGATATGCCTTATTCCATGCGAAAGGCGTACTTTATAAGAAATTGAGGTGAACGCTTTTTGCTGGGCTAATTTTTTACTAAGTTTCATGGGGAACTATAAGAAACCCTCGGTGTAATAAATTCTACGCTGCTGCCATGGACAGAACTGTTGTAATACGTACGTTTACAACGTTTTAAACTTAACGGAATCGTTTTATTCCATGTGGAAGGCGAACTTTATAAGAAATGGAGGTGAAGTCTTATTGTGGGACTAAGTATTAACTAAGTTATCATGGGGAACAATAAGAAACCCTCTGTGTAATATATATTAAGTTGTTCCCATGGACAGAACTGTTGTTATACGTATGTTTACAACGTTTTACAGCAGACGGAATCGGTTTATTCCATGGGAAAGGCGTACTTTATAAGAAATTGAGGTGAACTCTTACTGCGGGGCTAATTTTTCAGTAAGTTTCATTGGGAACTATAAGAAACCCTCTGTGTAATAAGTTCTATGCTGTTCCCAAGGAAAGAACTGTTGTAATACGGATATTTACAACGTGTTAGAGCTAAGGGAACAGCATAGAACTTATTACACAG
>JAAEPJ010000213.1 GCA_024222485.1 bacterium
AATAAAAAAATGTTTGACAAACATTGGATTTTGTTTCAAATCGTATCGCCAACAGATCAGTGGCGTTCCGTCCGGGTATTCAGGGTATTCAGAGAATACCCTAGCGTTTCCACACAGAAAATAATTTCTATGCTTTAAATTTCTTATTCAGATCATTTCGTTTTATAAATACAATAAAACATTTATTGCTTTTCATACTGTTAAAAACCATATTCATAAAATTTCTGAAGTAATTGCCATCAGATAAGTTTTCCTTATGCGCTCGCAAACCCATCTCGTCTTCTCGTGTTGTACAGTTTCTTTGCAAACAAAGGGCTTTAGGTTACGGCCAGTAGGCGGCTTTTTGATAGTTGGTAATTGTCTGTATGTCTTTTTGACAATGTATTGCGGTTGATATTGCGGCCTCCGCGGAATATTTGTTGACCTCACTCTTAGAACCTGCTTGTAGAGCGGACAGATACTTTTCTAAGCTTTTGACCTAAGTTCCCTGAAGGGAACCTTGAAGCCCCATTTAGCCAATCAAAATCCATGTTGGTAAAATCACTGAAGCGGTAAGTCCTATAGGTTTGTACTAGCAAAAGACGCACATTAAGATCCTGCGTCCACCTCAGGTCGAATTTCGTTTTTGAAATTGGCGCGGTAAGACCCGTACACGCAATCTCCTTTCCTTTGTTATTTAACTCTCACACTGTGTTGGTAAATACCTTCAAGTTCACGAGGCGCGTTTTCCATATCGATT
>JAAEPJ010000214.1 GCA_024222485.1 bacterium
CTCTAGTCGTTTTATTGTTCTACAAACTGTTGCATCGTCTACACGAAACCAAAAGCCTATAAAAAGCTGGGTTGTATATGTTCTATAATATATTAGTAAACATAATAATTGATTTTCTAAGCTTCCTATGCCATAAGGCCTACCATCTAGTTTTTTCTTCTTTATATGTTTTTTATTCTATATAGTGCCTGATAGAAAACTCTTAATTTTTAATATTTTAGCATCAAATTTTTATTATCAAAATAGGTTTTCTCATTTTATATCAACATATTTTATTAGTGATAGACCCCGATTGTATTTTTTCTATAATATTTTATAATATATTCTTAAATACTTCGTTTTTGGGCATAATAATAACATATTTTTTTAAAGATTTTTTTAGGCACTTTGTTTTAGAGTTATATCACTTCTTTGTTTTTTTCTTAATATTGTTTGACCTATTTTATGAAGATTATACGCTATACAAGCTAGACCTACATAACGATTAAAATTGCTTTCTTTTC
>JAAEPJ010000215.1 GCA_024222485.1 bacterium
AAAGGCATTTGAAGATGCTATAAGTTTTGCGGAACTACACATTGAGAAAGAGAAAGATGCGATGTGTGAGTTTGCAGATGACTATCAAAGGAACTGCTTTCAAAAATCAGCAGATGACTACTTTGAGGAAACCTTTAACACAAAAGAGAGATGAAACAAGAGGAATTACACCCAGTAGATATTAGTGTGATGTTCAATGATGGTAAAGTAATGCATAATACGTCATTATATAGTCAAGATCAATACCAAGCAGTAAATGCTAAAACATGGGCTAGTAAGGTTTTTATAAAAAATTAAAAGTAATGCACCGGAGATTTGGCTACCGGGGATAGGGTTCGTATATTTAGGTGTTCGAATGGTTCGAGCGATTAAAATTAATTAAATAAATAAAGGTTATGACAGTTCAAGAAGTTAAAAATTTCAGAGTTGATTTTGAAAATGCAGTTACAGAATTGCAAAAAAAGTATGGTGTTAATATTAGCACAGGTGCTATCCGTTATACAGATAGTGAATTAAGATTTAAAGTTACCGCTCGTAAAGGTAAAGTTACTCCTAAATTAACTAAAGAAGCTTTCCAAGTAGGAGATATTGTTAAAATTAATCACAAAAGTGCTATTGGTAAGCAATTTAAAGTTGAAAAAATTATGACTAAAAATATTAGGGTTACAGAAATTAACCTTCCTAAAGGTCGTATTGGAGGTCAAGTTAGAGTTTCACCAAGTTTATTAGAAAAACTTTAAAAGTAATGCACGGGAAGCTTGGCTTCCCGGGCTATCTTTCGTATATTTACGTGTTCGAATATTTCGAGCTATTAAAATTAATTATTTAAAATCAAAGTTATGTTAAATTACACAAGTTCAAATTTCAAAAGTTTAGAAGAGTTAAAAGAAATCGCTCCAAGTATTTTCACCCAAGTTGGTTCAGAAAGTACAAGTGATAAGTACACCCACATTCCAACTGATCAAGTGATTAAAGATATGGAATTATTAGGTTGGGGTGTTGTTGATGCAAAAGAAGTTAAATCTCGAAAAGAATCAACAAACGGTTTTCAAAAACATTTAGTTGTTTTTAGAAATAATGATGTTGTTATTAATGGTGAAGATGGTGATACGGTTTACCCACAAGTATTACTTACAAATTCACATGATGGAAAAAATTCATTCCAATTTACAGCTGGGTTGTTTAGAATGATTTGTGAAAATGGTTTAGTTATAGCTACAGATACATTTGAGGATATTAAGATTCGTCATATGGGTTATGATTTCTCAACTTTACAAGATACTATTAAAGAGATGGTTGAAAAATTACCTTTAACAGTTGAAGCAATGAATAAGATGAAAGAAGTTGAATTACAAGAAGAACAAATGTTTGATCTTGCTAAATCGTTTCTAGATATTAGAGTAGAAGGTACGGAAAATACCTTTGATGATCAAGCAATTGAGGAAGTTTTAGAAGCTCAACGTTCAAAAGATGAAGGCAATATGCTTTGGGAGGTATTTAATCGTGTTCAGGAGAACATTATTGAAGGTAATTTCGAATATATTACAAAAACAGGAAAAAAACGTCAAGCTCGAGTTATTAAAAACTTTAAGCAAGATCAGATTGTAAATAAAAAAATGTTTAGTAAAGCATTAGAATTTGCAGCATAATGAAAAAGTTAATTTACATAAGTTTAATAAGTTTCCTTTGGGCATGTAGCCCAGAGGAGCTTACTAAACCCTATCCTTGTATAGATGGAGATTGTAATGCAGAATTTATAATAGATCCATTAGTATCTCCAGGAGTATATCAAGATAATAATGGATATTGGCATATTTCACATCAAGGCGTACAATATTTTACAATTAAGGGTAATATAAGTGAGTTACATCCTGATTATATTGTAAATAACATACCTCTAATTGAAACTATATTTGATTCTGATTATTGGGTTTGGATTGATAGTATTACTTTTACTGTACCTTTATATAGTGTATTAGGTTATTTTACAGGTGGTGGATTTATTAATCCCATTCCTATTGGTAATAATACTTATACCCTTGAGGATATGGCTCAAAATTTCCCTCCTTTAAATATAGCTGGATATTCATATAATCCTAATTCTGATATTCATAGTTTGGGTACTTATAGTAAATATAATTATCAACCTAAACAGCAGTTATTTTTTGATAATCAAATGGTAGGGGATACTGCTAAAGTTTATATTAAAACAATATTTTCAAATAATATAGAAGTAGAAAATGAATTTAAAATTATATTCGAATGAGTTTAACTAGATTAACAGAACACGAAGCTAAAACATTTATTCCTTTAAAGGAAAATTATGGAAATACTGGTATTGAAAATGCTGCTTTTTTTACTATCACCCCAAGTGAACGAGGTGAGGGATGGGAAGATGTAACGTATTATACCGAAAAAAAGTATGGACTTTATGCCGATCAAGGTGAAGGGGATCAATGGGTATATGTGTTATCAAACCCATCATTACCAAAAGAATACTTAAAAATTGGTTATACCAAATTAAAACCAGAAGAAAGAGCCATCCAAATATCTTCAGCTACAGGTGTTCCTACACCTTATAAAGTAGAATGGGCTTATAAATGTTTTAATGGGGAATTGGTTGAGAGAATGACTCATGAAAAATTAAAAGCATTTAGAGTTAATAATAGAAAAGAATTTTTCCATATTAGTTTGGAAGAAGCAAAAGATAATATTATATTAATAGGTAATAAATTTAAATAAAATGACAAAACAAGAAGAATTAAACCAACAAAAATCAGAATTAATTAATGATTTAGTAGCAACATCTACTGTAATGGATGAAGTATGGAGATACCACCCAGATAATCCAAATAAAAAAGATATTATTAAAGAGTATAATATCTTAAAGAAAATACATAATGATATTGAGCAAGAGTTAAATGAATTAGATAAAGTAGGAAATTAACATATATTTATAATTAAATAATATTAATGATAGATAAAGATAAAATATTCAAATTATTTGTAGATGGAAAAGAAATCAGTGGTGATAAAACCAATGAAGAAATCCAAGATTTTATGAATGGGCCTTATGCCAAAATAGGAATGTTTGTCAAACTTATTCAGAACCATGAAATATTCCATAAAAAATTAGAAAAATTTCTTAAACAAGAACAACCTGATTATAATGTGGAATCAACTAAAGAAGCATCTGAATATACAGTTTTTTATAGAGCTTGGCACTATATCAAAAATATTGATACAGATAAAAGTGATGATATTAATGCTATTATTAATTTTAACCCTTTAACCCTTAATAAAACTTTAGATGGTGCTCTTAGTTTCTTTGAAGTATATGAAGAATATGAAAAATGTGCACATATATATAAAATAAAAAAAATATTAAAAGAATATTCAGAATAATTAGGTTACTTAAAAATCCCTTCGTACATTGGAAATACAGGTTTTGGGAAAAAAAGGGAATAGAAAATAAAGGTTTAAAAAGGGGGTTAAAAATAACCCACGTATAAAATTATACACATGAGAAATAGAGAAATGATTAATAAGAAATTAGAAACGTTAGATCATGTTCTAATTAATCTACAAAGAATTGTAAACACAAATGAACCAATTCAAACTTATAAAAAAGGTATTGAAAAAGGTCAAGATATAATAGAAGATATTAGATCTATGATTGAAAGAGAACCTACTTCACCACAAGAAAGAAATAGTTCTATTAGATAAATGGGTAGATTTAACCAACTAATAAATGCTTTTGGTAACATGCCTGCTATATATGAAGGAATTAAAAATCGTATATTTGTTAAGGAAGATGTTGAACAAATAGCTTCAATTAGATGGTCTATTTGCCAACAATGTCCTCAATTAGATAGAGAAGGTAGCAAATGTACCTTACCTGGTACTCAACCTTGTTGTTCTTTATGTGGTTGTAGTATGGCAAGTAAAACAAGATCCTTAATATCATCTTGTCCTGATGGAAAATGGGCTAAGTTTATAGAAGATAAAGAAACAGCAGACGAATTAATTAGAAATTTAAAATAAAAAGTTATGAAATTATCAGCAGAACAAATCCAAGCTAATTGGGTTGAGTTTAATACCAACATTGAAACATATATTACTGGGGATCGTAAACAACGTTTACTTGACTTTTATAAAAAATATGAAGACCGTATTATCCTAATGCCAGCTGCACATAAGAAAGAATATCATTCAGCATTCCCAGGTGGGTACGTAGATCACGTTAATAGAGTAGTAAAAGCAGCTTTATCCATGTCCGCTGTATGGGAAGGATTTGGTTGTGATATGACTACATTTACCCAGGAAGAGTTGGTATTTTCTGCTATTAACCATGACTTAGGTAAAATGGGATCTGATACTGAAGATGCATATATACCCCAGACAGATAATTGGAGACGTGATAAATTAGGTGAAGATTATATGTTTAATAAAGCATTACCATTCTCATCCGTCCCAGATCGTGGCCTATTTTTACTCCAGCAACATGATATTAAATATACTTTTAATGAAATGATTGCTATTCAGACACATGATGGTTTATATGATCCAGCAAATGAAAAATATTTAAAAGCATTCATGCCAGAACAAAAACCACGCACCTCACTTCCTTTTATTTTACATCAAGCTGACATGATGGCAGCGCGTATTGAATTTGAAATTGAATGGCTTCCAAAGTTTTCTAAAGATAGCGTGGCTACCCAAAAAAAGAATTATACATTGAAGACCAATACAAAATCATCCAAGACAAAGGCATTAAATAGTATGTCAAGTCCTGGGTTAAAGAATATGTTAGATAGTTTATGATGTTAATTTTTTCTATTGTTTTAGGTATTTTGGTCGTTATCTTAGGATATACGACCTTTAACCTTTTACGAAAAAATGAAAAAGCAGAAGATATAATCATATCCCAAAAAACTTTTATTGATAAAATAGATGAACATATTTCTTTTTCTAATGATCGTCTAAAACAAATTGACCAAAAAGGCATATTTAAAAGTGATGATGAAATAGGATGGTTTTTTAATGAAATTAAAATAATCCAAAATGATTTATCTCAATTTAAAAAAGACAACAATTAATGGCCGAAGTTAGAAAAAGAAGAAAAAAAAGTAAAAATTATTTTACTCAAGATACAGAAGATGCTATCGTATTATATAACAATACAGAATGTTCTGAAACTAGATCTAAAATATATGAACGTGAAATACATTTCGCGTTTTTTAAGCTTACACAAAATATCATCCATACTTTTAAATTTTATCATACTGATGTTGAAAATCTAGAACATTTACAGCATGAAATAATTACATTTTTATTATCCAAAATACATTTATTTGATCCTAGTAGAGGGGCCAAGGCATATTCTTATTTTGGTACTATTGTTAAACGATGGTTAATATTATATAATACTAAAAATTATAATAAAAAAATTAAAAAAGTAGATGTTGATATACTTACAGGAGAAAATTCAACTCATACCTACTCTCAAGGAGATGAAAAAGTCAAAAGTGATTTGGATAGATATGTTGATATATTTGTAGATCATGTTTCAGAAAATATATATGAATTATTTCCAAAGAAAAACGATGCTCAAATAGCTGATGCCATTTTAGAATTATTTCGTAAAAGAGAAACATTAGAAGTATTTAATAAAAAAGCCCTTTACATTTATATCCGTGAAATGGTAGATGTTAAAACACCTAAAATTACTAAAATTGCTGATAAGCTTTATGATATATTTAAACAACAATATATCTTTTTCTTAGAGAATGGTTACGCCCGATTTTAAATCCTATTTATATTCATATTTATAACAAAATTATATTATGGGATCATTAGATAGTGTTGTATTCGGGAAGAAAAAATTCTCTAATATCTTAGAAGAAATATACAACAATCAAAAAAAGAAAGAAAAACAAATATCGGGTTTAATATCCGAACTTAAACCATTAATTAATGATATAGGTGATGCTACTTTAATCGTTCCTCTTATTAAAGAATATATGGATATTGGTGTCCGTAACGATGAACAATTAATTAAAATGGCTACTATAGTACAACGTGCGCTTAATAATAGTTCTAGCGATGATGCATTGGGTATTACCGATGAAGAAAAACAACAATTAATGGAAGAGTTAGATAAGCTTAACACAAATTTCGAAGAAAAAAAAGATGGCAAATAAATATGGCTTTTCTAGTATAAACCAACAATTAAATGTTAATAATACACCTGATTCTAGTTTAAAGAATCAGATAGAATTACTCTCTCAGAATGTCATATCAGCTAGAGTTACTGATATTATTCTTGATAGTAGTTATCCTAATTTTTTTGAATTGGGGGGTTGGAATACTGTAGGAACTATATTTTTTGAGCCTGTTGGTGGAGCACCTTTAAATTCTAATTCTAATAATAAAGCTTTACCTTTATTACCTTATTTAAAAAACTATCCTTTAGTAAATGAATTAGTATTATTATTCCAACTTCCAGATACAAATATAGGATCCAATAATAATACCAAAAAATATTACTATCTAAACCCAATTGCAATTTGGAATAACCAACACATGAATGGTTATCCTAACTTATTAAAAAAATCCCAAACCCAATCCACCCAAAATAAATCATACCAGGAGATGTCTGATGGTCAAACTTCTAAATCTACTAATGAAGAAGTTGATTATGATTTTAATTCACCTTTAGTTGGGGGTACTTTTGCAGAAAGAAGTAATATTCATCCTCTTTTATCTTATGCCGGGGATATAATTATGGAAGGTAGATGGGGTAATTCCATTAGGTTTGGTAGTACAGTAAAAGTAGATAGTAATAATTGGTCAGGAAATGGTGAAAATGGTGAACCTATTACTATACTTAGAAATGGTCAATCATCTGAATCAAGTGATGAAGGATGGATCCCTGTAGTTGAAGATATAAATAAAGATTTAAGTTCAATATATTTAACTTCTAATCAAAATATACCTTTAGAAACAGAAATAACATCAAACCCTACATTATCTAATCCACCCGAAGCTATTACAGCATATAGTGGTAGTCAAGTAATGCTTAATTCTGATAGGTTAGTATTTAATTCTAAGGTAGATAGTATTATATTAAATTCACAAAAAACTATATCTTTAACTTCGATTCAATCAATAGGATTATATTCCCAAGAAGGAGATATAACATTACAATCAGGTAAGAAAAATATAAAATTAGGAGATGTTAATGCTAATCAATCTGTTATATTAGGTGATAACTTCATAAAAGACTTTTCAGATCTAATAAAAAAACTCCAAACATTATGTTCAACCCTTTCTAAGGAACCTAAAATATACATTAGTGGTCCTGCAGCAACATCAACTCAAAATCAAATTTCACAAATGTTAAATAATATTAATAATTATACTTCTAAAATTGTAAAAACAGTATAAAATGGATTTATTATCATTAGCAACGGATTTTTTAAAAACCCCAAAAGGTAAATTACTTTTAGGGGAAGAAATAAATATTGCTGGAATAACATCAAGAATCCAGGAATTATCTACCACTTATAATATTGATTTAGAAGAATTAGCAGCATCAACCTTAACTGAAAAAACTGAAGCATTAATTCAAACTAAAAAAGTAGATAAAACTTTAACTGCTAAAGAAAGAATTAAAGCCAAATCATCACAGATTAATGAGGATAAAAAAAATATAGTTAATAAAGTTAAAGAAGAAATACAATTATTATTAACAAAATTAAAAAGTCAAATCCCTAAACTTGAAACTTATACCATTACAGGTAGATTATTTGATCAACAAACTGGTAATGTATTAAATGGAGCATCTGTAACTTTAGGAATAAATACCGATATAGCCCCAATTCCTGATGCTAATTTACCTGTAGATCCTAATTTAATAAGCAATTTACCTAACCTAGATTTCCCTGACTTAGTTTATATCCCAGTACCTCTATATAAAACTAAAACAGATAAAAAAGGAGAATTTAGTTTAGAAATTAAAGTACCTATCATACCTCAAAATCAAAAAACACCTCTTAATCTTGGGGTATTATATTCAAAAGGTAAATATATTCCCTCTGGAGCACCCATAATAAATGGTGATAAAACAATAAAAACAAATCTATCAGCTTCTAGTTTAATAAATATAGATAAAGCTGCAGAATCTATATCACAAGAATATAATGATACAATTGATAAAGCTCAACAATTTATTGAAAATTTTGGTTTAACCTTACCTAATAAATTAATAGCAGTTAGAAAATTTAGTATTGCTAAATTAGTAAATGTTATTAAATCAAAATTAATACCATTAGCTGTTGGTTTATTATTAGCTTTTGGTATATCTAAACTTTCTCAAGCTAATAGAAAAACTTGCCCTACTCCTGAGGAATTAAATGAGTTAATTAGAAGAAGAAATAGAATAGTTAGACAACTTAATCAAATGTATGCCACTATTGCTATTAATACTGCTTTAGCCGCAGCATTTTTTGCATTATCTAAATCATTAAAAGGAATAAGACTATCAATGGATGCTATACCTGCACCTCAAGCTATAGGTACGCCCCCGGCTAAAGACTTTGGTGGTTTAATATTTGCTCAACCTTATTCATTTACAGCTAAATTGCAACATATTAATGATGAATTAGAAAAATTAGAGGAACAATTTGATGGTATGAATAGAGCAACATTAGTTTCTTTAGTAATCTTAATAGCTGGAACTGCTACGTGTGTTCTTTTATTGCAGGGTATTGATAAATTAGCACAAGAATGTGCTGAAGAATCAGGTATAGATAATAATGTAGAATTAGAATTAATTAATCAAGAATTATTGGATCTATCAAAAGAACAAGAAGAAGATGGTAATCCTATTATAAAAAATATCAATGGTTTTACTATGGCTGTAGTAACAGATGATAAAAATCCCGTAGGTAGCCTAAAAAGAAGATATGCTGTAGCTAAAAATACCCAAGGAGTAATTCAACTAAAAGGAGAACCTTCATTTAGTTCATCAGATCAAATATTAATCGATGAACTTGTGTTTTATATACAACAAAACGATTTAAAAGCATTTTAGTTTAATATTTATAATAAATCAATATAACATGAAATTAAGTCAATTAAAAACCATTGTAAAAGATGCAGTAAAAGAGGCAATCCAAGAAGAAATGAAAGATATTCTTCTTGAAGCTGTTCGTGTTCCTAAAACAAGTGTACAACCTATAGTACAAGAAAAAGTAACACCTCAACCCCTTCCACAAGCTGATAAAGCTCAATTAAGAGAAAACATGATGAATGTTTTAGGTGGAATGATGCCTGGAGCTAATGGAACCTTAAATGCAACATCCGCAGATGTTCCTTTACAAGTAGGAAGTGGAGATACAACATCTCCAAATGGTAGTTTACCACAAGGAAATGTAAGTATGGACCAAATAATGGGATTAATGAATAGTAAAGGATAAATATGGCATTTGGAGCAAGACAAATATACCCTAATGATTTACGACCTAGTGTCGGTATTGGTGTTGATTTACCATTTAGTGGTCCTACTGCCTTTACTCCAAATTACCAAACTAAAGATGCTATAAAAAATAATTTAATTAATTATTTATTAACAAACCCAGGTGAAAGGATAGAAAATCCCCAATTTGGTGCTGGTTTAAGGATTTATATATTTTCTCAAATATCAAGTGGTAATCTTGAATTTATTCAAGAAGATTTACAAGAAAAAATAAAATCTAATTTTCCTGAAATTTCCCTTGAGTCTGTAGAAGTTTTACAAAGTATAAATTCAAATACAATACAAGTAAATATGAACTATAGCATACCAAATACGGGGATAAATGATACTTTAGAATTAAATTTTAACTAATGGCAGTACAAAATAAAGACATAACATATATTAATAAGGACTTTAATGATATTAGAGCCCAACTTATTAATTTCTCTCAAACTTATTTCCCAAATACTTATACAGATTTTAGCCCTGCTTCTCCTGGGATGATGTTTATGGAGCAAGCTGCCTATGTAAGTGATGTATTATCCTTTTATTTAGATAACCAAATTCAAGAAACATATTTACAATATGCAAGGCAATTTGATAATTTGTATGATTTGGCTTATATGTTTAGTTATAAACCTAAAGTAACAGGTTTAGCTATAGTTGATGTAGATGTATTTCAACAAATTCCATCTAAAGTTGTTGGGTCTGAAACAGTCCCTGATTTTGATTATGCTTTAGAAATCCCAGAAAATACATCCGTTTCTTCACAAAATGGTACTCAATTTACAATACAAGAATCAATTGATTTTTCAGTTTCTTCTTCAATAGATCCTACAGTAACTACAATTTCACAAATATCTTTAGGAGAACCAACCTATTATCTCTTAAAAAAGACACGAAAAGCAGTTTCAGGTACTATAGTTTCTACTACCTTTTCTTTAGGTAATTATGTTGAATACCCAACTTTAGAACTTAATGTATCTAATATATCTAACATAATAGACATAATAGATTCTGATGGTAATCAATATTATGAAGTGGATTATTTAGCCCAAGATTTAATTTATGATAGTATTAAAAATACTAATGTAAATGATCCTAATAATTATATGGATTCTGATACACCTTATATATTAAAAACTAAATCCGTAAATAGAAGATTTGTAACTAGATTTTTAAATGAAAATACCTTACAAATCCAATTTGGTTCAGGAAAACCTCTTCAAACTGATGAAGAAGTTGTTCCAAATCCAGATAATGTAGGTCTAGGTTTACCATTTGAACAGAATAAACTTACAACGGCTTATTCACCTACTAACTTTATATTCACAAATACTTATGGTGTTGCTCCTTCAAATACTACTTTAACCGTAAGATATTTAACAGGAGGAGGAGTTAATTCTAATATAGATGCAAATACCTTAAACATAATTGATTCTACAGCTGTTAGATTTTTAAACCCTGGTTTAAATAATTCTTCTACAGCAGATTTTGTTTTTAATTCTTTAGCAACAAATAACCCTATAGCAGCTAGTGGAGGTGGTGGTGGAGATACAATAGAAGAAATTAGACAAAATTCACTATCTAATTTCAATACTCAACAAAGAAATGTAACTGCAGATGATTATTTAATTAGAGCTTTAAGTATGCCTCCTAAATATGGTGTTGTATCAAAAGCTTTTACAGCTAAGACATCAACAAAAGACCCAGATACTATTTTAGATTTATATATCTTAACTCAAGATCTTAATGGTAATCTAGCTAAATCTTCAGATGCTTTAAAAAATAACTTAAAAAACTATATAAATCAATATAGAATGATAGGTGATTCAGTAAGTATTAAAGATGCCTTTATTGTTAATATAGGTTGTGAATTTGATATTATAACTTTACCTAATTATAACAATAATGAAATATTAACTAAATGTATAGCGGCGGTACAAAATTACTTTTTAACACGTAAATGGCAAATAAATCAACCTATTATATTAAGAGAAATAACCATATTATTAGATGCTATACCGGGGGTTCAAACAGTTGCTAATATACAAATAGTAAATAAAGCAGGAACAAATAGTGGCTACTCAGAATATGCTTATAGTATTTCTAGTGCTACACAAGGAGGAATAATTTTTCCTTCATTAGATCCTAGTATATTTGAAGTTAAATTTCCTAATGATGATATAAAAGGAAGAATAGTATCTTTAGGTACAGGAACTTTTAGTTACGGAGGATATTAAAAAATAAAACATGGCAGTATATAAATTATTTCCCTTACAAGACGCATCATTATATGCATTTTATCCTTTTATGAATACTGGGATAGATTCTATTATTGAAGTAGGTAACCTAAATGTTAACATTAACCCAGAACCACAAGTATTTAGATATTTAGTAGAATTTGATCAAGATCAAATTAATGATGTTATACAAAATACTGTGGGTATTGGAATTCCTTTTTCAAGTAATTTAAAAGCGTATGTAGCTAATGCTCAAGGTATTATATTTGATACTGAATTAGAAATATACCCAGTTTCAGGTTCTTGGAATAATGGTAGTGGTACTTATTTAGATTCACCTTTTACTACAAATGGAGTTAGTTGGAAAGCCCAAAACTATTCAGGATCAGCTACTTCGGGAGCAAAATATTGGGATATAGATATTCCTGCACTTTCTACTTTTGTTACAGCTTCTTGGCAAACAGGTACTTCAGGTGGGGGGACTTGGTTTACAGGATCAACCGATCCCAATAACCCAAATATTGAAGTTACCCAATCATATAAATTAAGATCAGATAAAGATTTAAATGTTGATGTATCAGATATAGTCAATGTTTGGTACTCAAGTTCTAATAATATTGGTAATTTTACAGATATACAAAATAATGGATTTATAGTTAAATGGGAAGATGCTGTAGAATTTAATACTGCAGACGCTATTCAACCCATTATGCAATTTTATTCTGTAGATACAAACACAATTTATCCTCCAGTATTAGAAGTAAAATGGGATGATTCTAGTTTTGTAACTGGATCTCTTCCGGCGTTATCAACATCAGATATTTTTGTAGCATTAGATAATAATCCTGGGGTATTTTATAGTGAAAGTATTAATAGATTTAGATTAAATTGTAGACCAGATTATCCTGTTAGAATATTTCAAACTTCTTCTATAGATACTGTTAATCACTATTTACCAAATGGTTCATTATGGGCTATTAAAGATTTAGATACAAATGAATTTGTAGTTCAATTTGATGATGATTATACTAAAATTAGTTGTGATTCTGTAGGTAATTATTTTGATGTATATATGACAGGCTTACAACCAGAAAGATATTACAAAATATTAATTCAAACCACAATTAGTGGTAGTACAATTGTTAAAGATGATAATTACTACTTTAAAATAGTTAATGGATAATGGCAGAAGAGAGATTAGATCTTAGAAAAGAAATATTTAATAAAGCTCAATATGTTAAAACTATAAATACTAGTTTTGATGAATTAGGTAATACTTCTATTACCGAAGATTTACAAATTCAACCAACTGTTGAAGAATTCTTTGGATTATATAATTCTCTTTTTTATGATATACAAGCCCTAGGTGAAACTAATTCACATCAATATTTAGTCCAAACCAGTGGTGAATATATTAATTTTGATGAAATAAGTGATGAAGTGCAAGCATTACAAGCGGAAATAGCTCAACTACGAGAAGATTTACTTAAAGCCCAAATGGATTTAATATCTGCTCAAGTTGCTCAATCTGGAAATGAAGAAAGTAATCTAATAATGTCAACAGCAACTAAAGAATTACAAGAAGCAAATGCTCAATTAGTAAATACAAGTACAACATTATCAGAAAATACACAAACATCAACTGGTGGATCTAATACTGGAACATCAAGTAATTATTAAGTGTTTAGAAAAAAATAAGAGTAAAAATCTATGAAACTAGAACCAACTATAACCCCAATTAACCCTGATACTTTTGAGTATCAAACTTACTCTAATTCTGATGAAAATCTAATTGTTCAATCTGAATTAGATACTGTTTTTTCTGCATCTACTGACTACATTGAATATTATGTATATGATCAAAATAAAGATTTAATATATCCAAGTCAAACAGTTCCATTACTTGATTATGATGTAAGAGAAGGTGATGTGTTATTAAACCCTAGTTTTAATTTACAATCTTTAGGTTTTGATATAGGAATATATAATATATCTTATTCATTTTATAGAAAAAGAGTATCATCATCTATTACTGAAAAATATTTTATATCTGATATATCCTCAGATAGAACTGAAATTAGGTTAGATAGCAATACTATTGAAAATAGTAATATAATTTCATCTGTTAATGATTTCATTCAATATAGAGAATCATCAACTTATTTTGTTGATTTCTATCTGAATTTTGGAAATAATAAAGTAGTAATTGCTAATAATATAAAATTAGAAACTGAAGAAGGGATAGATCCTACAGTACTAATTAAATTATATGAACCCTTACCTTTAGAATTTGGTAATAAATCGGAATTATGGGTAGTTGAATTACTTTCTGAACCACAAGCTTATAAAGTAGATTTCCCATTTGAACCCTCTATAGAAAATGATTTTACATACATTGCTGGTCCTAATTATAATTTAAATATTATAGGAGAAACAGCATCCCCAGGGGAACAATTTTCTTATAACACATTGATTAATTCAGATTTAACTAGTTCAATTAATCAAATTCAAAGTTTATTAAATGAAAAAGAAATTAATATAAACATTGATTATGAAAATTTTGCTAATTTTGTAAACTTTAGTTCAGCTAAAACTCGTGTAGAGAATTTTTATTATAAAGTTGATTTAATTCAATCTGCAAGTAGCCAATTAACAAATTTCTTAGATCAAGTAGCAACTGATACAGCTTTAACCCCTTCATATAGTTCAAGTGTTGCTTCATTAACTGGTACTATAGATACTATAATTAAAAATTTTGATGGGTACGAATACTTTCTATACTTTAACAGTGGTTCAACTACTTCTTACCCAAAATCTAATACAGAACCTCCATTTACCTTATATCCAACTGGAAGTATAGAAGCACAAAATTGGATAACTTCATCTCTAGCCTTAGCTGCTAATTATGATGATAATAATAGAGATTGGTTATATAATTCTATTCCCGAATATCTAAGAGACGACCCAGCAAATAGAAATTATGAATTATTTGTTGATATGGTTGGTCAGTATTATGACAATGTTTGGACTTATACTAAAGATATTACAAATAAATTTGACGCAGATAACCGTTTAGATTATGGTATTTCAAAAGATTTAGTTTCAGATGCTATTAAAGATTTTGCAGTTAAATTATATTCAAATAATTTTAATACCGATGATTTATTTACGGCTTTTCTAGGACTTACTCCTTCGGGTAGTGCTTTTCCTTTCCCATATATGACTGGTTCAGTTGTAGATGGTGGTGGAAATTTAGACATACCTACTGGGTATGAGTACGTAGATACTAAAATATCTGCTTCAAATGATATAGTTCCATTAGACGATGTTAATAAGAGTGTATATAAACGAATATACCATAATATACCATATTTACTTAAAACTAAAGGTACAGTAGCTGGTTTAAGAGCATTAATTACCTCTTATGGAATCCCAGATACTATTTTGCGAATTAGTGAATTTGGAGGTAAAGATAGAAATGAATCCCAGGATTACGATTTAAAACAAAATGTATTTAATTATGCATTTGATACTGGAGTTAATTCTACAAATTTTGTATCATCTTCTTTTGTACCTAATAATAAATTCCCAAATCAAGACCCATCTGTTGAACAGGTAGGTACAGTACAATTTAGGTTTAAATCCCATGGTATTCCATCTGCTGAAAATAATATTGCTAGTAGTGATATTAGATATTCACAATCTTTATGGCTAACAGACCGTACTATTGGAGAACCAACTTGGAATGCATTAGGGGCAGCTGTAGTTTTAGAATATACAGGATCAGGATTTGTATCTGGATCTTACTCAGGTTCAATAGCAAGTCCATATGATACTTGGGGTACATTAAAATTTTACCCAGATATAGTTTATAGCCCTGATGTAAGTTGTAGTATATATGCCCCTTTCTTTAATGAAGATTGGTGGTCAGTTCAATTAACATATAACGGAGATGGAGCGGCTGGAGCCTCAGATGTTACAGCATCATTATTTGCGGCTAATGAGATTGATGGTAAAATAGGATTTAGTGGGTCTGATGAGAAACTTAATTTAGATGGTAGATCTTGGAATAGAAGCCTTCATTTTAAAATAAATGATAATGTTAACCATGTCATAAATAATACTACATATACACCCTTTTCTGGTTCATTCCAAGAATATAGAATGTATACCCCTATGATCAGTGAAAGTAATTTCTTTGATTATACTGTTAATCCTTATTCTAATGAAGGAAATGGTATCAATTCAACCCCAGACCAACAATTTTTTAGAGCTGCCTTAGGTAGTCAATTAAGTAAAGACAGTACCATTCTCGCTATACCTACTAATATAGCACCAACATCTATTCACCCTAAAGTAACAGGATCAGCAGTACAAATTACACAATCATTTAGTAATGGTACTAGTGATTATTTTACTACTCCTCAAACTAATAAAACAACAATATATGTAGAAAATAAAGAATTTATATATCAAGATCAAGTACCAGTAGGTATAAAAAATAGAATTACAGATAAAATTTTATCTGAAAAATTAATACTATCTGAAGCACCTTATGGGTTCCCTAACCCAACTGCCTCAGTACCAGAGATTTCAAGTAGAAATAATGATACCCAAACTATTTCTGCTATGGAATCAATGCAACAAAATTCTTTTGTAAGCCAAAGTTATACACCTAATGTTAATTATTTAGAAGTAGCATTTTCTCCATCAAATCAAATAAATGACGATATTAATGCTCAATTAGGTTACTTTAATTTAGGTGAATTTATTGGTGATCCAAGATTTGTTTCTTCATCATTATATACATACCCTGATCTAGATAGATTAAGAAATGCATATTTTGAAAAATATATGGATAGCTATGATGTAGTTGATTTTGTTAGGTTAATTAAATTCTTTGATAATTCATTGTTTAAAATGATTAAAGATTTTACTCCTGCTAGAACAAGTTTAGCTTCTGGTGTAGTAGTAAAACAACATATATTAGAAAGAAATAGACAAAGACCTGCACAAGTAACATCATCACTACATGATTATGAAGGTTTAGTAGTAAATTTACCAAAAGATTATAGTTCAGGTTCAACAGATTTTCCTCAATATTCAACTCAAGGTTCTTCTATATACAAATTTAGTGGTGGAACTGGTGGTTCATTTGAAAGATTTAATGGTGAACAAACATATGGGATACCATTATATGGTCAACTATTAGGTAGAGATGGAGGAATTCCATTCTCAGGTACAAGTTTAAAATCCTCTATTATAAGTAATACCATTCCTCAACCTATGAATAATGGTACTTTCTTTGGAATTATAAGAGGGGTTGTTAAAAGTTCTGGATTCTACCCTGTAAATAAACCATCTTCTTATACTTTAGGTACTGTTAATTTAGAAATTAGAATTAATGGTGGTATCTTTGCAGATATTAGTGTATTTTCTACAACCTCTAATAATATGTTTCTTAGTCCAGGGAATACTATTACAATACCTGGTACCTCTTTTGGACAAAGTCAAGGAGAAATTGTTATTCAATTAACGGACCAACAAATAACCCCATCTCCCTCTTGGAATGCTACTATACCTTCTAATAGGTTTGGTGTAACACAAAGTTGGCAAGATGGAAATGATGGGTCAATATTAAACACAACTAACTTCAACCAAAGTAGTTCACAATTTATTAGCGGGTCATATCTAGGCCCTAGAACCTGGAGAAAGGATAACCAATCAGAATTTTATGATGGTATATTTAGTGGTTCTATGATAATAGTAACAACACAATCTTTAAACCCTGGTTGTGATCCTTACTTAAATGCCAATGATACACCTGTAGTGTATAAACCCTTATTCTTCAATACAGAGGGTGTTAACTTAGATACTGTAGTAACTGAAGCCACTTTTAATGATCAAACAAATGTACCCCCACCAGGATATGCATGGATTTCATCTAAACAAACAAACCAAGGACAAGTTGGTGTACAACAGGTACAAAGTATAAAATTAGCTCAAAATGCTGTTGGAGGAGCAGAAGTAATTAGTTATTTAGATGATTTTGATAATTTAAGAATTATATTTGCTGATGCTGCTTTACCTTTTGGAGAATCTGCAACTGAATATATTATAACAGGTAGAACTATATATGCGGATCATATAATATTACAAGTATCTCAAACACAAGGAAATAATTTCTTCCAACAAGTTGTTGAAGGTTCAGCCCTAGTTAATTATTACCCAATTACAAGTTCAATTAGTGGTGGTTCAATGAATTGGAGTTTAAACACACGTACAGATTATAAAACAGGACTCTCACCATTAATTACTGAAAGTAGTGATTTAGTACAACAAGGTACATTTTTTAATACTCAAGTAGATACACAAGAACAAAATTTCTTTTATTGGAATGGTAGCACACAAGATGCTTTAAATTTTTTCGAAACAGGATCTCCTTCTGTACCAACAAATCAAATTTATCAATTCCCAACAATACCTGATGCTAGTGGTGTAACTGCAACAAGGTATGGTGCTTATACTATAGATTATACACCTAATATTCCATGGTATGTAGAAGTAAATCTTAAATATAGTGCATCCCTTGATCCTACTGCAGGAGGTACAATTACAAACCAAGGTATATATCATAGTGGTAGTAGCTATACAGGGTTAGCTACTTTAACAAACCAAAACTTTACTTTAGATGGTACTGCAACTTATGGATTTTATGTTATAGGAGATTCAGGGGGATATAATACGGCAGGAGCAGCAGCATCATCACCCGACCCATCTTCAACTGATAGTATAGTTTATTTCGAAAGTAATATTGGATCTATTTATGGTGAATTTGGTCATTTTCTTTATGATGATACCTCTTTAACTACCGTTACTTCTCTTGTAGCTGGTAAGTATTATAAATTATCAAATTTAGTTTCAACTAACCCACCAACACAAGATTATTTTGTTGTTAAAGTTACATTAAATCAAAATGGTCAAAAGTTTGGTTCAACCCAAACGGGTAATAGACAACCTACATCACCACCATCATCACCAAAAACGTCAAACAACTCACAAATATTAGTTCCATCTTCATTAGAATATTTTAGACCTGCCCCCTTAACAGTCACAGGATTAGGTACAGTTTTATTTAATGGAAATAACTGGAACACTCAAATCCCAGGTAATTCAGGTTCAGGAGTTCCTGTAACAACATATGGTGGTCACCCTAAATTTAAAGCACCTACTACTTCTTCTTTAGATTGGGACTTTTTCAAATTACAACTAGATGGTACTCCTCCTACATTAAGTGGTGGAGGTGGTGGATATGTTCCTTTTTCAGGTAGTGATGCATACCTTACAAATGGTGATTTTGATGCTGATTTTATCTTTTTTGATGGAGGATATACTCCGGATTTTTTAAGTTACACAGGTAATCTTCCCTCTATGGGAAGTACGTACGATGGGTCTATTGAAATAAAATGGCAAGGAACTAATAGTTTATTAAAAATGATACATGAAGGTTCAGGTCCTACCCCTGTCTCATCTCTTCAATGGGCACAGTTTCAATTAGAGGCGGAAGTTGATGCCGGTGCTGCTGCTGATTTTGATGTCCAACTTATTATACAAGAATGGACTCCATCAAATCCCGCAGCCCTTGGATTACCTGAAACCGTATTATTTTCATGGAGTTCTAATCCTAGTACAGGTTTAGCAGATATTTCAGCAAATTCATCACTATACACTGAAATATTAGGTTTAAATGGGTTTTCTGGGAATGATTACTATTCTAGATTAGTTTTTAAAATTCAAAATAATGAAAACACTCCGTTAGAGTATTCATTTAAAGTAGATAACCTTGGTCTTAAAATTCAATATTTAAATAATAATACAATAATCCAAAAACCTTCTGGAGCATCTACATTTACAAAAATTATGGATGGTGGGTATTCAGGTAATAAATTCCAAAATTTCTCCACAAATAAAGTATTAGCTGCAACTACATCAGATTATTATAGTGAATGTGTTATTGATGCTTATTTAAAAAGAACAGGATCAGATGGAGATTTTATTATAACAGCATCACTTTTTAGCGAAGGTGGTGGATATTCAGGTTCAATATATTCTGGTTCAACTATTACATTTACAGATTCACCATGGAATGGTATTGAATTTGACCAAGATTTCTCAGTAACAACACAATCTACATATACTAACCCAGGTGATATGTATTATGTTGAATATGAATTTAAAGATTTCAAACCAGGACAAATAGGTGGT
>JAAEPJ010000216.1 GCA_024222485.1 bacterium
CTTTAAAAACGACTAGTTGCCAGTCATTAGGGCTTAGTTCGTAACAGTAGCTGATAGGAGTGAGGAAAAAACGATAATTCGTAATATTTTCGACATGGCAAAGATCATCCCTGGAACACAGAAACTCCACTCATTTGTTCCACTTACCAAAATAGAATGGAGAGTGAGTAGGTATGTCAATAGCAGAGGAAGCGTTGTCATTTAAGTAGTGAAAATTCCTGTTGAGATATTAGAGTTTGGACGGATCTAGGGTTACGTGGCAGTGGAATACAATGAGGCCTATACGTTGAATGTAAAAGAAAGAAAATTTTGAACTTGCAATCGAGTAACTGTTAGATACATGTAATATCATATTTTCAATTGACTAGTGGTAGTATGAAAAGCTGCAAATAAGGAGATTGAATAAGCTTAGGTTATTTGAATCAATAGCTGCAATTTGATAAGAGATATGGGATATGTTTTTCTACTGTGGTAGTATAAGAAGAGTGGCACTACTAGAGTTCCAATGAAAAGATTGAGCAGAATCTTGACAAACAAACGTGTAGAATCTAAGATGTGAATTACGTTTATAAAAGACTAAAGACTTCTGTTTGAAAACACATTTCTCTATCGAACACGTCTTTATGAGAAACCTAGCTCCAGTTCTAACCAACAACTTTCTTGAATTTCATGTTATGCTCAAACCTAAGATAACGAGAGCTGATGTTAAAGCTTATAACGTCAAGATCATGAAAAATGGCACCTTTGTTTTACATTCAGTAATACCTCTTGATTACAAAAGATTTCTAAGGGCCATGATACCTAAGAGACTGGTTTCTATCAATAAGCTTGCATGTGTGAGCGTGTTCTACATGAGAAAATGTTACATGTTGAATCTGATATTTTCAATTGACTTGTGGTACAATTTGAAGCTGCAAATAAGGAGATTGAATAAGCTTAGGTTATTTGAATCAAGAGAAATCACGATTGAAACAGTTTTTCATATTCAGATCTATTCATTTAAGAAAAAATATTGATTTTGACCGTTGATTATGGCTCAAAATGTTATTTTACCTATGACCTCCATGATTTAAATGCATTTTTCTGCATGATCCCATGGGTGTCCCAAGTTGAAAACTCCACCAATGATAAATTAAAAGCTGATTTATATTTTGGTGAAAAAAATTTTGATTTTTGATTTGACAATTGGGCGTGGTCAAGCATCAAAATATTGAAATGCTTTTCTTTCACTAAAGCAAGCTGGA
>JAAEPJ010000217.1 GCA_024222485.1 bacterium
ACAGGTGCAAACGTTGCAACAGTAGTTAACGCGCTAATTGACGAGCAAGAAAGCAACTTGATATCAAGTACACTAGCAGAAGCGGTGGCTGATACTACGCTAGTTGTCGGCATGTCTAGACGAATCAGTGACAGAGCCGGAGCCACATTTAAGGTAATCACGAAGGGTAGTGTTGACCATGTAGATAAGCCTAACACTTTTTCTATTGTTGAATGTACGGGCGTTAACACTCTAGCGTTATCACTTGAGTACGACAACACTTTATTTGTTAAGCGCTTTGGCGCGAAGGGTGACAGGTCGGCGAACGATACGCAAGCAATGCTTTATGTAATGTCGCGCTTAGCTGATTACAGTACATTGCGATTTGATGGGGCTGTATGTAATATAGATGATAATCTTTACATTGAGAATATCAAGGGCTTGTCTATCTTGGGCGATGGGGGCGGATTATATAAGGCTGGTGGCTCAACATTATTCACCAACCCTATGATGCAATTTTCGGGGTGTGATGATTTAAGTATCAATGGCGTACTTATTGAAGGCTCATTTGCTGGCAGTGCGATAGACGCTGGAGATTATGGTTTACGAGTGTTGAGCGGTGAGCGTGTAGAAATCAGCGGCAATACATTTAAAAACCTTGGCGATTCTGCATGGACTGTAGCATCAGCATCAGGTGGAACGGCTGGAAAGACACAAAGCAAAGACGTAACAGTGACAGGTAACATCTTCGATAACGTGTGGCAGGTATCAACGACTGGTAATTCTGGTGGGGTAATAGGTTACACATTCTCAAGCAACATCTGCAATATGAAGGGTGCGGTCAAATTCGCCTCCAGGTCTGATAACGCCAAAAATCTTATCATCAGTGATAACGTGATAGTATCGGAAACATCAGCGGGTATTGAGTTAGTTGGCTATGTGGATGTACTAATTACTAATAACACTATCGACGGCAAAACGTACGGCATAAACGCATACGTTAACACACTATCGGAGGCTGCAACATCTCCACTGGAAAATATAAAAGTAGAGTCTAATATTATCACGTCGGAAACGAAGCCATGTGTACGTGTAAATACGCAACTATCTGCGTTAGACCCTTATAACTACACGGGGTTCAGTATAAAGAACAACACACTAACACGCACTGATGAATTAGATACTGCGACAGCTATCGCTTTTGTGGGTGATGGGTTTGATGGTGTAGTTATTGAAGGTAATAACATTAAAGGAGGGATAACCTATTTTTACGATCGCGCGCCTAACAACCTGATTACTTTTGACAAAGGTGTCACAGTAAGAGGTAATACAGCAAGGCATGCTAGTGCAGACAGCACTCCTTTCATATATGGCGCTGGTACAGAAATTCCACACTTAAGCATTATAGATAATGACGTTGTTTCGACAGGGGGTTTACTCTACTTAAACACAAACGTCGCAGTACTTAATGATAATTTAGTTATTACAGGTAACACTGTACAGTCAGAAGCTGGCGTCATAGATGCAGGGTTTGGTAATTCACATATCATCAAGGGTAATAGACTAACATCAACAACCACTTCTGTAGAGCTTTTAAAGTCGTCAGCTACAAATGTGTATCTATCAGATAATATTTTTGAAACTGCGAGAACAGGACGCGCAGCAAGACTTGATTATGCAGCAATGACATTTGACGGCGGTGGCAACGTACTACCGTCAACAGCGACAGTATCGTACTACGG
>JAAEPJ010000218.1 GCA_024222485.1 bacterium
CCCACTTTTGTCATTTTGTTGACATTCCTATACAAAGTATTGTTTCCTGTTTTTTGAACACTTGCACATGGTATTATCTACCATCATCCATGCTATTGACCATACAACATACAGATAGGATTGCCGATTGGTCTGAGGCGCTGGTTTAAGGCATCAGTCACTTCAGTGGCGTTGGTTCGTGTCCCACTTTTGTTATTTTGATGCAATTCCTATACAAAGTATTGTTTCCTTTATTTTGAACACCTGGACGTGGTATCTTCTACCATCATCAATGCTATTGACAACACAACATAAAGGCAGGATGGCCGGGTGGTCTAAATGGCTGGGTTAAGGCACCAGTCCCTTCGGTTGCGTGGGTTCGAGTCCCACTCCTGTCATTCTGTTGGCATTCCTATACAAAGTAATGTTTCCTTTCTTTTGAACACCTGCGCATGGTTTCTTGTACCATCATCCATGCTATTGACCAAATAACATACAGATAGGATTGGCGACTGGTCTAATGCGCTTGTTTAAGGCACCAGTCACTTCGGTGGCGTGGGTTCGAGTCCCGCTCCTGTCATTTTGGTGACATTACTATTCAAAGTATTGTTTCCTGTATTTTGAACAGCTGCACATGGTATCTTCCACCATAGTCCATGCAATTGAACACACAACATACAGGCAGGATGGCCGAGTGATCTAAGAAGCTGGTTTAAGGCGCAAGACACTTTGGTGGCGTTGGTTCCAGTCCCATTCCTTTCACTTTGTTGACATCCCTATACAAAGTATTTTTTTCTCTTATCTCGAACACCTTCACTTGGTATCTTCTACCATAATCCATTCTATTGACCTCATTACATACAGGCAGGATGGCCGAGTGGTAAGAGGTGCTGGTTTATGGGTACCAGTCACTTCAGTGTTGTGGGTTTGAGTCCACTTCCTGAGATTTTGTTGACATTGCTATACAAAGTATTGTATCTTTTATATTGAACACCTGCAAATGGTATCTTCTACCATAATCAATGCTATTGACCACAAAACATACAGTCAGGACGGCCGAATGGTATGAGGTGCTGGTTTTAGGCACCAGTCACTTTGGTGGCGTGGGTTCGAATCCTACCATTGTCATTTTGTTGACATTGCTATACAAAGTATTGTATCCTTTATATTGAATACCTGCTAATGGTATCTTCTACCATCATCCATGTTATTGACCACAAAAAATACAGGGAGGATGGTCGAGTGGTAAGAGGCGCTGATTTAAGGCACCAGTCACTTCGATGGTGAGAGTTC
>JAAEPJ010000219.1 GCA_024222485.1 bacterium
AGCTCACCCGATCAGGCTCTTTCTTAGCGATAATGCAAAGTCTCCTTCGCACTCGCCCTGTCTTAATAGTTTTGGCATAGAGAGAGCCTGTCCCGGTGAGAATAGAGAACTATCGAGCATATTTTCATTCAATGTCCCACAGCAATAGAAACTTGGATAACTTTTAAACCTATTCTTCAACATTTAGGTTCTCCATTTAGGTTCTCCATCCTTCGATGTTACATTAAAAACGGTTTTTCTAAGAATGTTGCCGTCATCCGCTCCTAAAAAGTATCGAACTCTCCTAACGTACCTTATCAAACTCATCTGTTACAATTTATGGATAAGTCACTGTGCATTTTTATACGACAGAAAGAAAATTTTCAGTCGTGATGTTATTCGAAATGTTAGAGCACCTATAAGAGAACGCTGTACAGTTGCTTTCAATACCAAATCAACCGATCTAGGATATTCCGTAAAAGCTTTCACAGTTGAAAATATATTTGCAAAAATTGAAAATGACGAATTAAACCTCAATATATAGCAATGCTTTCAGAACTAAAAATACCAGAATTCCGAATGGGTGAGTTCTTCCTTATTTGTATATTTGTATTATATAAATTTATTTTTAATAATTTAACATAATTTTGTGTTTCATTCCCTTATAATTCTCACACAACATCAATTTCTTCCTTTCAAACAATTCTCTAACTATAAGAATCTTTCTGAATGCTTTTCATAGCTACTTTGTAACTGCGTTTAAATTTAGGATACAGAGTGTTTATATTACGTATATATTTAGCAAACTTAACCCTCTAAAGTTTTTAATATGTAAATAAGTTGTGTTTTTCATAAAAGATAGGGGTGTCTCTTTGTTTATCAGGAGTCATCCCAGGGGACCTGCAGTTGTGCTGTCCCAAAAAAAGAAAAAAAGTAACTGTTCTTATCAGCTTAATATCTGATATGCACCCAAGGGTGCTCAAATATTAAACTGATTTTTGGAAATGGTCCGTGGGTCTGAAGCTTGCTTCAACCCGGGCACGGGTTGTCCTGGTATTGCAGTACCGCCATGGATGGCCCACCCCTTTTAGTAATCAATTGAAACTTGTCTAGAATTTTACAAAGTCTCATTTTCTTGCAGGCTTGCAGTACTGCTCAGGACTTTCTCAAATCATCAAGGTTCGTGTCATATGCATTTAGTCGAGTCGTTTTCAATCTCAAAAATAATTGTCAAGGCTCGGGTTTCCTAGAT
>JAAEPJ010000220.1 GCA_024222485.1 bacterium
AATCAAAAAATGTCTAGTTCTCAACTTTTTTTTTTTTTTTCACAATATATGGAATAGCCTTTCAAGCAAAACTCCTCAGGTCTGTGTTACCGCAATCTTTAGATGTACAAAAGAAAGGATGGACATAATTGTCTATAAATATAACAACACAGCACGCTCTAGGACCGCAGAATTCAAAGCGAAAATTACCTTTAGCAAAGATAAGGGTAGAATAATTGTTATTTTTCATGTGTTATAACCATATTTTATAACCTAAATCTTAAGATAAACGAAGGGAACGGTAATTTGTTTTAGTGTCGTTCATCCCATTCATCAGTAGCAAGTAACTGGATTGTTTAAATTGGCATTTAGTTACCTTCCCAAAAACACATCCTCACAACAGGAATATCACTGTTGTAATATGCCTTACTCAGGTGTCTACCCCGAACAGGTGCACCCCAGAGACCAGCAAGTATCACTTCATCATATTGAAGTTAAAAACAAGGGGTCATCGTGTTGCACTATACTAGCTCCTTAATTCTAACTTTGATTAGTTTCTGAAACCAAATCTAGAGAGAAGGTCCTGAACGTGGAACTGATCCCAATTTTTAGCATTGAAATAATAAAAATCCACAACAGTTCTGTCCATGGGACTTATTAAACATAAAATTTAGTAAAAACTTAGCCCGAAATAAGAGTTTACCTCAATTTCTCATAAACTACGCCTTTCGCATGGAATAAAACGATTCCGTTTGCTCTAAAACGTTGTAAACGAACGTATTACAACGGTTCTGTCCATGGGAAGAGCGTACACCATTTACAGCCAGGGTTTCTTATAGTTTCCCATTAAACTTAGTAAAAACTTAGCCCTGCAATAAGAGTTCACGTAAATTTCTCATAAACTATGCCTTTCGCATGG
>JAAEPJ010000221.1 GCA_024222485.1 bacterium
GGGTTTTATTAAACCCGAAAATTTTTTTGTAGGGTTCCTTACTAAATCCTTAAGAAAATTTTACGTTTGTATAATTGGTACAATTATCCGACTATTCTCATCATACATTTTTCTTTATCAGGTCGAAATAATTTCTCGATGACTTCTCGGGGGTGGCTCTTGATGCCGCTGTTTGCAATCCTGATGTCAAGTATTACTGGTTTCGAGAACTATTTCCGGATCAAATGGAATGCAATGCGATGTCTTAAAAAGATTTTCGAGGGTATTTTGAATGTGATTTTGAATTTATGAAACGAGAATTATGACGCTAGTAATACTTTCAAGTTTCCTCGTTTTCACTTGGATGCAATGTACTTTCCTTTCATGAAATACACTTTAAAAAGTTTACTATACACCCAAAACTATTGTCAGTGTGTCCAAGAAAGTCAGAAAGTATTTTCAAATACCTTGGATGTCTTTTTTGCGCAGATGGAAGTCAAGCAATATAGATTTGAAGTCAGATTCAAAAAACACCCCGGATTTGACAATGTTTGTGACATTAAAAAAAGTTGTTTGAAATATTCTTGTATTTTGGCCTTACATTTCATCGCGAATTCGCGATACAAATTGTAAGAATTCTAGTGATTTTGTTTTTGAAACGTTACATATAACGGTATCACAAAGTATTACTGTGGTCGTTGAGTTTCTACCCTCCTCGCAGTTTGCGAGAAACTTCTCGCGCAGATGTCCCAGTGTACGAAAATTAATTTACCCGAACATTGTTCTCGCATCGTCAAGGCAAACCTTTACCAAAAATTAAATCTGCTGAGAAGGAGAGCGGTAGATTGGAGAGGGGGAAGTAACTCAACCACGGTAATGGGTTAAAAGTGACTAAAATGCGATTTGAGATCACATTGAAAAAACACCCAGTCTGGTGACATTAAAAAACGTCTTGTATGCTCGCAAATGTACATAGGATCATCCAATGTGCTATCGCACGGGATGCTATGTACAACTTGCAATTCAAATTCCAACATGGTGACTCCAAATAGTTTCAAGATATCGAGCATATTTCCCCGAATATTGTCATGATTAACCTAAGCTAAGATGAAACAGCATTTAAAATATAGTGTACAATACAATAAATTTTTACTCAGATATGCCCCCAATTTTGGTATCGACAAATGTTGAATAGATTTTCAGTTGAAACGGATGAAGGGGGCTCCGTTCAGGTACCTTCAAAACAAAAACAGGCATTCATAGATGGTTTTTTAAGAAAAGAACATGTTATCATGTGAGAATTCTTTTGTGGAAGGGGGGGGGGGTTTTATTAAACCTGATTTGAAAATCTGAAAATTCTTCCTTAAAAAGGGGGGGGTTTTATTAAGAGGGGGGTTTTTTATTAAGCATTAGAAGGTAATAACTTTTTTGTTTGACTGTACAGAGAAAACTGTTATAAACAATA
>JAAEPJ010000222.1 GCA_024222485.1 bacterium
ACAACAGCTTATTGGTTGGCTACAGTCTTCAGTTTCGAATAAATAAGAGTGTTAAGCATCAGCCTGGCTAGCTCAGTTGGTAGAGCATCAGACTTTTAATCTGAGGGTCGTGGGTTCAAGTCCCACGTTGGGCGTTCCTTTTGTGCAATGACACTTGCTAACTTTATACAACAGCTTATTGGTTGGCTACAGTCTTCAGTTTCGAATAAATAAGAGTGTTAGGCATCAGCCTGGCTAGCTTACTTGGTAGAGCATCAGACTTTTAATCTGAGGGTGTTGAGTTTAAGTCCCACGTTGGCCGTTTAATTTGTGCAATGACACTTGCTAACTTTATACTACAGGTTACTGGTTGGCTAGAGTCTTCCGGTCCGACTCAATAAGAGGGTCAAGCGTCAGCCTGGCTAGTTCAATTGGTAGAGCATCAGACTTTTAATCTGAGGGTCGTGGGTTCAAGTCCCACATTGGGCATTCATTTTGTGCAATGACACTTGCTAACTTTGTACAACAGCTTATTGGTTGGCTACAGTCTTCAGTTTGGAATAAATAAGAGTGTTAAGCATCAGTCTGGCTAGCTCAGTTGGTAGAGCATCAGACTTATAATCTGAGGGTAGTGGGTTGAAGTCACAGGTTGGGCGTTAATTTTGTGCAATGACACTTGCTAACTTTGTTAAACAGCTTATTGGTTGGCTACAGTCTTCAGTTTCGAATAACTAAAAGTGTTAAGCATCAGCCTGGCTAGCTCAGTTGGTAGAGCATCAGACTTTTAA
>JAAEPJ010000223.1 GCA_024222485.1 bacterium
AGATGGGAAAGGGATGGATAATATTTTGTCTGTGCTAGATAAACTGTTGCCGCATATGCTGATGAGATTAATGATGGTAAGAGAAGAAGATCTGGAGATAGACTTAACCGTTATTGAAGAATTTTTATCCGCCGCTTAGGGAATTGATTGGTTTTTGTATTTGAATTAGCTTTTTTTCATTCTTTAGAATAAGACACAGTAAAGCTGCAGCGTTGCTGTGTGTATTAATGCAAAACAGCGAAGCTGGAAAAAACTTTTGTATATTAATAAAAAGTAGCGAGAGGAAAACTAAATGATTAAAGAAAAATTAGTTGAACTAATATCAGCTACTTGGTTAAAGCTTTGTGATGGAGAAGTAATTGATAATAACTTTGTAATAGAGGAGCCACCAAAAAATATTCAAGCAGATTTTGCGACTAATATTTGCTTTCAAGGTGCTAGACTCATTAAAAATTCGCCAATAAAAATTGCTGAGAAATTTATTGAGCTTATTAATGAAAATAAAGTAGATATGATCGAAGATATTTTTATTGCAGGACCTGGATTTGTGAACTTTATTCTGAAAAAGGAGCTTTTTATAGAAGAAGCATTAACTCGTTTTAATTCAAAAAATTATGTGATAAAAACAAAAAATTCGGATAAAATACTGATCGAGTTTGTCTCTGCAAACCCTACAGGTCCTTTACATATCGGGCATGCTAGAGGTGCAGCTATTGGTGACTCACTTGCCCGTATTTTGACTAGATTGGGACATGCTGTTGATAAAGAATATTATGTGAATAATGCGGGTAATCAGATTGATGTTTTGGCTAAGACCTTAGATGTTCGTTATCAACAATTACAAGGCAAGGATATTGAACTTCCAGATGAAAGCTACCGAGGGAAATACATGATCGAAATAGCGGAGCAAATTGGGATTCAATCAGGGGAAATTGATTTTAAGAAAATTGTTATAGCTAAGATTTTAGACTTGATTGAAGGAGATCTTAAAAAATTTAATATTGATTTTCATAATTGGTTTTTAGAGACTTCTCTTATAGAGGATGAGCAATTTGATTTTGCGATTGAAAGGTTAAAGAGAAGTGGACACCTTAAGCTTGTAGATGGTGCTTGGTGGTTGATGGCAGGAGATTTGGGGGATGATGATAAAAACCGTGTAGTTATTCGTCAAGATGGACGACCTACTTATTTTGCAACTGATATTGCCTATCATGCTAATAAATTTAAGCGTGGTTATGATAAATTGATTAATATTTGGGGTGCAGATCACCATGGCTATGTTGCGCGTATCAAAGCGGCAGTAAGTTATTTAGGTCATGAGCAAGATGACTTAAATATCGTGCTTTATAATTTGGTTTCATTATTAAGAAATGGGCAAAAAATACCAATGTCAACAAGAGCAGGTGAATTTATTTCATTGGCAGAGGTTATTAATGAAGTTGGTGTTGATGCAACAAGGTTTTTTCTTTTGATGCGTGATGGTAATTCCTCCTTAGACTTCGATTTAGAGCTAGCGAAAGCTCAGTCGAGTGATAACCCTGTTTACTATGTCCAGTATGCCAGAGCGCGTATTTTTAGTATTTTGAGAAAAGCAAGCGAAGATGGGGTTAAGCCTAGCAATGATGATTTTTTAAAAACGATTAAAGAGAAAGAAGAGCTTAATCTGATTAAGATGATATTAAAATACTCAGATATCGTTGCCCTTGCGGCTAAAGAATGTAGCTCCCATCATATTTCTATGTACCTGCAAGAATTGGCTGCTAAATTTCATAATTATTATGCAAAGTATAAGATAAGCGAGCAGCCAGGACGGCTGATTTTGATTATGATGATTGCGGATATTATTGCTGATGGGTTAGATCTTTTAGGTGTTTCTGCTCCGGATAGGATGTGAGTTCTATTGGGAAGTAAAGTAGTATTCTTTAATATAAATTAGATTAGTATTTTAATACAGATGGATAATGATTATGCCTTTAAAAAATAAACAAAAAATTTTATTTGCTTGTAATAAATGTAGTTATACAACACCAAGATGGTTGGGGAAATGTCCTGATTGTGGAGCTTGGAATTCATTTGAGGAAGAGGTTCAGGTTAAACATAGCAGTATCCATAAAAAACTTGTTTTGCCTACTTTTTTGGCAGCGGTGGGTTCAGATAACTACCAACGATTTTCCTGTGGAATAAACGAGATAGATAGGGTTTTAGGGGGAGGATTAGTTGTTGGTTCATTTATTTTGCTTGGTGGTGCGCCGGGAATTGGGAAATCAACTTTATTGCTACAGTTAGCATCTTTAGCCGCTAAAAAGATTTTTTATGTTTCAGGAGAAGAGTCGCTTTCACAGATTAAGATGCGCGCAGATCGCTTGAATGTTAAAAATAAAAATTTGATGTTGATTGCAACAGATAGTTTAGCAGATGTTGAAGCTGGCATTAAAACTCAAAAACCGGATATTTTAATCATTGATTCGATCCAAACTATTTATCATCCGGACATACCTAATTCTGTTGGCACAGTTACTCAGATAAAAGAAGTTACTAACAGCCTTTTGAGACTTGCTAAATCAGAAAATATTACCATTTTTTTGGTAGGGCATATCACTAAAGATGGGAATCTTGCAGGTCCAAAAGTTTTAGAGCATATGGTTGATGTTGTTTTATACTTTGAAGATGATAAAGGTATTTACCGGATTATTCGTGGGTTTAAGAATCGGTTTGGTAATACTTCGGAGATTGCAGTTTTTGAGATGACAGGGCAAGGGTTATTGGAAGTTAGTGATCCGGATCGTATTTTTTATGATGATAGGTCTCTTGCAGCTTCAGGCTCTGTTTTATCAACAGTTGTAGAAGGTTCTCGTGCTTTGAATATAGAGGTTCAAGCTTTGGTTACACGCAATGGTCAGGGCATAGGACGGAGACAGGTTACTGGGATTGATGTTAATCGTCTTTTCTTTTTATTGGCAGTATTAGAAAAACGCTTAGAGATTAATCTTTATGCGCAGGATGTATTTATTAATTTAGTTGGTGGAATTAAGGTCAAAGATATTTCTTTAGATCTTGCAATTTGTGCAGGAATAATTAGCAGCTATTTTGATGCTGAGATTCCTGCTAATGTGGCGTTTTTAGGAGAGGTCGGTCTCGGTGGAGAGATTAGACCTGTAAACTTTTCAGATGAAAGAGAAAACCGTCTAAAGAGTTTTGGTGTCGAACAAATTATAACACATACAGTGCTAAAAAATGTGAGAGAACTTTTGCAGTTTGTAAAGAATTTTAGCAAATAATTTTAACCTTTTGAGGTTTGTTTTTTTGTTTAAAGTCATAAATAAAAAAGGTGATTAGCTTTAAAGTCTTAATTTTTTTCATCTAACTGATTTCAGTAATAATGGCTATACTTTTCCTTAATCTTTGTCAAAAATTTGCATAAAATTATCTTATAAATATTGTAAAATTTAAAGTCGTCTATCCTAATAGATTTTTCATGCTTTTAAGAGAATAAATTAACCTTTAAAGAAAGTGTGAAATGATAGACACAAATCAAGAAATTTATCTAAGGGAAAGAACACTATGATTACTTTCAAATATGTAAATTGTTTCAAAAAGCTAAGCACCTTTATTTTAATGGCATTTATAACCACGATCATGCAACAGTTTAGTTATGCACAAACACCCGCGGTTGTCACAAGTCCCGTCGTTTTATCCTCAAGCTTAGGCAGAAAAGTCTCCTCTTTTAAAGGC
>JAAEPJ010000224.1 GCA_024222485.1 bacterium
GCCTTTAAAAGAGGAGACTTTTCTGCCTAAGCTTGAGGATAAAACGACGGGACTTGTGACAACCGCGGGTGTTTGTGCATAACTAAACTGTTGCATGATCGTGGTTATAAATGCCATTAAAATAAAGGTGCTTAGCTTTTTAAACCACTTTGAATGTTTTAAAATAATCATAACTTTCCTTCCTTTACAGCTTTACTGTTTTCTCCTTTTTATGTAAGTATAGAAAAAAGTTAATTAGGATAATAATGTCTTTTCTTCTTAGATTTTTTTTGTCTGTTTATCCATCTTTTTTTATTTAAATCTTTATATTATATAATTAAAATATTATACTACAATATATTTACTATGCATAATAAAAAAATTGAGGTTATACCTGAGTTTATAAAATATCCAATTGTTCTGATTAGCATCCACTAATCATTCCCACATTTAAAGTTAATAGGTTGGTAAAAATAAAACCTGTATCATTATAATCAATCAACGATTACTAAGAAGTATCTATTTAAAAAAGCATAAAAACTAAAATACAAACACTAAAAACATAATTAAAAACTATCTCTCAAACAATTAACTCTTGAAGCTTAGCATATGCCTTCCCACTACTTAATACATCTTCTGCCATTACTATCCCTGACTTAATCGTTTTTACTTTACCAATAACCAGTAAGATAAATGCACTATTTAAAACAACAATATCTCGTTTTGGTCCTTTTTCTCCTTGTAAAACTGTCAAAACTGCAGCCTTACTCTCTTCAATCCCTGTAACCTGCAAACTCTGTAAATTACAAAACCTGAATCCATAATCTCGTGGATCAAACATAAAAGTTTTAACCTCACCATCTCGGTACTCTGTAACCTTAGTCTCACTCATTAAAGAAATCTCATCAAGTCCATCACAAGCAGCAACAACAAACGCATGCTTAGCCCCAAGATTACCTAGAACTTGAGCCATAATCTCGGTTAAACTAGCATCATAAACACCCAAAAGCTGATATTTAGCCTGCGCAGGATTAGCAAGCGGACCTAAAATGTTAAAAACTGTTCTAATCCCTAAGTCTTTTCTTGCTTTTGCAACATATTTCATCGCAGGATGATAAAGAGGAGCAAACATAAAACCAAAATTCTTATTAATAATGTCAGCCCTTACCTCTTCCTTTGATTTATTAAGATTATAGCCTAACAACTCTAAAAGGTCTGCACTGCCTGATTTAGAAGAAGCGGCACGATTTCCATGCTTAGCAATGCGTACACCGCAACTTGCCGCAACAATAGCCGCTGCTGTTGAAATATTAAATGTATGTGATGAATCACCACCTGTACCACAGGTATCAACAACATCTCTAACTTCAAGCTGTTCAGACTTATCACGCATAATAGTGGCAAATGCTGTAATATTAGGCGCTGTTATACCCTCTTTATTAGTCATAATTAAAAATTCTTTAATCTCTTCTTCCGTCGCCTGTCCAGACATAATTTTTGCGAATTCAAACATTGTCACTTCCCTCAATAAAGTTTTTTAGCAAGCCTTTCCCCTCTTCCGTTAAAATTGATTCTGGGTGGAACTGGATACCTTCAACCTTAAATTCTTTATGCCTAAAAGCCATAATTTCCTTATCCACTGTTTCCGCTGATATTTCTAAACAAGCAGGTAAACTTGACCGCTCCACTGCCAAAGAATGATACCGACCACCCTGCATCGGCGATTTAATCCCACTAAAAATTGTCTTGCCGTCATGTTTAATCGCATTTGCTTTGCCATGGACGAGTTCTTTCGCATGCACAACTTTGCCACCAAAAACCTCACCGATAGCCTGATGACCAAGACAAATACCTAAAATTGAAACTTGACCTTGAAAATACTGGATTACATCCTTGGAAATACCAGCATCTTTTGGTGTTTTAGGCCCCGGAGAAATAATGATATGACTTGGGTTCAAACCTACAAGCTCTGGGATTGTAATCTCATCATTTCTAAAAACCCTGCTCTTATAATCAAGCTCATACAAATATTGCACAATATTATAAGTAAATGAATCGTAATTATCAATGATAACAATCATTTTTTAGCCTCCACATCAGGATCTTGAACATTGTGACATAGGACGGCACTCTCTTTCTTTATATATTCAAACTCTAAATCATTCATACCCAAAGTTTCTGCCACAGCACTAAACACAGCTTTAGCCTTATTAAGTGTTTCATTAAACTCAGTCTCAGGGACAGAATCAGCCACAATCCCTGCACCTGCTTGCACATAAAGTTTATCACCTTTTTTAAAAATAGTCCTAATCGCAATACATGTATCAAAATTACCCTTACCATTAAGATAAGCAACACTGCCTGAATAAACACCTCTTTTATTTTTTTCCAGCTCTTCAATAATTTCCATTGCTCTAATTTTTGGTGCGCCACTCACAGTCCCTGCCGGAAAAGTCGCCCCAAATATCTCTGAAAAACCTTGCACAGAATCAACCTCGCCAATAACCTGTGAAACAATATGCATGACATGCGAATAACGTTCAATCACCATCTTAGTATCCAGCTTCACGGTTGCAGGTTTGGCAACCCGCCCAACATCATTTCTGCCAAGATCAACCAACATCATATGCTCGGCACATTCTTTCTCATCCGCCAATAATTCTTTGGCAAAGGCTAAATCTTGCTGAGGAGTCTTGCCTCTTGAACGAGTACCTGCAATCGGTCTCACCAAAATTTTATTGTCAATACTTTTAACCATGACCTCAGGTGACGCCCCAATCGTAGAGTAATCATCAAACTTAAGATAAAACATATAAGGCGAAGGATTGATGCTACGAAGCTTCCTATAAATCTCAAAATCATCATGCGGATACTCAGTCTCAAAACGCTGAGACAACACCACTTGGAAAATATCGCCGTCATAAATATACTGTTTCCCACGATTAACCATTTCTAAAAAATCTTGTTTTTTTGTGTTAGAGGTAAACTTTAAAGTCTGAGTAGCTGGTTGTAAAATTTTCGGTTCACTTAAAGCGTTACTTAGCTTGCTTTCTAGTCTTTCAATCCTTGAAACGGCATCATCATAACTTTGTTCAAGATTATCTCCAACCATAACATTAGCCAAAATTGTAATCGAGTTCCGAACCTTATCAAAAACAATAATATCCTTAGCAAAAATAAAGTACATATCATAAATATTCAAATCATCTTTTTTCGGATCATGTGCTATCTTCTCAAAATAACGGATCGCATCATACCCAATATAGCCCACTGCACCGCCGTAAAAAGGTGGTAAATTAAAATCAATATCAGATTCTAAGCTTTTAACCAACACCTCCAAATCTTTAATAGGATTTTTATGTTCAGAAATGCGAATAGTTGTTTCTTCTTTATCGATAAGAGTGATTTCATTACCCTTGGCTTTAAAAATAAGATCTGCTCCCAATCCAATAAAAGAATAACGCCCAATATTAGCATTACCCTCAACACTTTCTAAAAGATAAAAATATTTATAATCATCCCGAACCTTCAAAAATGCTGAAATAATTGTTTCTGTATCAAGCTTCAGCTTTTTATAAACTGGAAAAAATTTATGCTTGATCGCATTTTTCATAAAAAAATCTTTGCTTAGTAAATACATATTTTCATCCTAATTTTTTTTTAATATAACCGCCTAAAATCCTTATACAAGATTATCTAAAATAATTAACCAATCTCCAAGTTTAATGTTTCCATTTAAACTAAAAAATTCGATACTTTCAAGATAATTGAGATAAGTATCTTCTTACTAAAAATTATAACTATTTATCCTATTTTTGTCATTTATCACTTCAAATCTGGTTTTATTGCGATCAACCCTCGCACTGAGTTGCCAATCAAAACTTTATCCGCTTTTTTTAAATCAGCTAGATATAACTTTTTTGCCTGACACTTGCCTTTTTTAATTAGCTCTGCTCTTAAAATACCCGGCAATAACCCAGACTCAAGATCAGGAGTCACAAGCTCACCTCTATGCTCTAAAAAGATATTAAAACGATTAGTCTCGCATAACTCGCCTGCTTGATTAAAAAAAATAGCTTCCTCGCCTTGATACCACTCTCGTCTAGTTGTCTTATGTCTAAGAAAAATATTATCTTGATCAAGCACAGTTTTAGAAATCTTAATTTTCTTAAATAGCAATTCCTTCAATTCCAAAACCTGAAAACTATACTCGCCATTTCTTTTGAGCTCCATCCTCACAATCTTTGGAACATTAAAATCAAAATCATTATTAACTCTCAACAGCTTATTCTTAGTAATATTTTGAAAATCGTTAAGGAACTTACCCGCTAAAAACCCAAAAAATTCCGCACTTTTTTCCAACCGTCTCAGATGTTCCTGCAAATAAACAATATTTTCTCCATCAAAGAGCATAGTCTCAATCAAGTTAAAATCCTGTCTTACTTTTAAAAATTGCATCTTAAGCAAATTTTCCTGCCATTCCTGTTCAGTATCGGAATCCCAAACAACCCCACTGCCTACTCTAAACTGCCAAGTATTCTGGAAATGACTTTGTAAGATCCGAATAGGCACACTAAAAACCGCTTTTTTCTCAGGACTAGTATAGCCAATCGCCCCACAATAAATACCTCTATCGCCTTCTTCTAAATCCTTGATAACACGCATGGTCTCAAGTTTAGGCACACCCGTAATAGATCCGCAAGGAAAAAGTGCTTGGAAAATTTTTTGATAATCTATCTCCTTAAACTTTGCTGAAATCGTTGAGGTTAGTTGGTAAAGCGTTTTATGCTGTTCAATATCTAATAATGATTCAACCTTTACACTTGCAGCATCCGCAACGCATGCTAAATCATTACGCAAAAGATCGACTATCATAAGGTTCTCTGCTTTGATCTTTTCAGTAAAAAGGAGTTCTTTGTCATCAAGAGCGGCTGTACCTTTCATAGGTTTTGTCCAAATTTTATCGCCATCAATCTCAAAAAATAATTCAGGGGAAAATGATAAAATCTCTTCATATTGATTTTTTATCAAAGCGGCATATGCCGTATTTTGTTTCTCTTTTAAATAATAAAATAAATTCTCAGCTGAAGAATATGCTTTGACAAGGTGATCAAAGGTAAAGTTCACTTGATAAGTATTACCCAAAATGATTTCAGCTTTAATATTTTCAAACTTTTTTTTGTAATCCGCAAAAGATAATTGTTCTTTGATTTCCAGAAATGGCTCATAAAAAGCAGAAGACTCAGCCTCTTGAGAGCTCTCATAAATACCAAAAAATACAAGCGGTTTTTCTGATTTACCCGATTTAGTAAATGCATCATATCTCAGATAGCCAGCAGTCCAATATTTTTTGGCATATTGATTAAGCTCGCTCAGTGCAGAAAGAATATCAACAGAGTCAAATACCTCAATAATCTTCAAGGGTTCTTTAAATAATTTATCACCAAAAATAATCTCCACAAAAAATAACTCCTTCTAAGATCAATAATCCTTTAAAAATGCCCCTTAAAAACGCTCTAATACTTGAAAATAAAAATAAATATTTTTATCATCATCGGTCACATTATGGAATGCGAAATCAAAAATAAAATGTACACGCTGTTCCTCTTCTAAAACATAACGCATACCAACCCCTGCTGTCAGCTTGGTCTTATCTGCTCTAAAGCTAAAAACATCCTGAGCAACATTACCTGCACCAACAAAAATATTACCTTTCCAGCTCTTAGCAATAGGAAACCGCAACTCCTCTTCAAAGTTGGCGACTGATTTATCAATAAAGCGTGTGGTCTCGATACCACGAAGATCCACTTCGGGTAAAAGCCATAGCGGGACCTTATTTTGCATGCTATCTATAGTAAACCTTGTTGCTAAAATCCATTCTTTCTCACTATAAAGCTGTTTAAAATGCCTAAAATCCAGCATTTGTTTATAGAAATCAGCTGTATAAAAAAGCAATTTAGCATTAATAAATGTACCAGAAGTTGGATAAAATGGCTTATCTCGACTATCATGTTCATAGCCAAGCCCAGCGCCAAAATAATCTGCAGCTTTAAATCCCGGCTGATCTTTAAACTTTAATAGCCTTTGCGTATGATCATCCTTGAAATCTTTAATCTGGTAAACACCCAGATCAAAAGCAACGCCTAAATAATTATGCTCATTAATCTTTTTTAAAATAACAGGAGCGACTGCTGTCCAATTCCAAGTAACGGATTCTCGATCGATAAAACGAGTATCATCACCAATACCATAAAAATTAACCGGAAAGTTCAAATGTCTTAGTTCAACCTTATATTTATAATCAAGGTTATAATAATTTTCCGTCTGGATAAAAACGGCACTTTGACCCTTGGTTGTCATAAATGCTGTACCAGCTACTGAATTAAACTGACCTTGATCCGCCTGAAAATACGGCTTATATGTATAAACAGTTGCTAAGCCAAAACCTACCCCCATCTCAGAAGTAGAAAAAACTACCGGAATGTTGGTTAACTTAGAGCCGGAAGAACTGGCTGCGTTTGCCTCAACAAAAGCAATCAAAAAAAACATAAGAATAAAAATAATAAAAGGTCGTTTCGCTCGTATTAATTTTTTAAATTTCCCACACAACATTTTATTATCTATAATTTTCAAACTGCAAGGGAATAGCATAATTTTTTTCTTTGATAAAGTTCATCACTTCTTGGAGTGTATCTTTCTCACGCCCAGAAACTCGCAGTTTATCCGACTGAATGCTAACCTGTACCTTTTTAGTGAAACCTTTAATATCTTTAACCATTTCTTTCGCCAGATACTGCTCGATCCCACAAACTAGGTTTTCAATATTCCTGATCTTATCCCCTGAAGCTTTTTCCTGTTTTTTGAATGTCAGCACTTTGGGGCTAATCCCTCGTTTACTTATTTTGCTTATCAAAATATCACGCAACTGCTCAGCCTGAAAATCCGAATCTGCCAAAAAAATAATGACTTTTTCAGCTTTATCAAACGAAATGTCAACACCTGTCCCTTTAAAATCGAAACGATTACTGATTTCACGCATTGCCACATTAACGGTTTCCCCCAGTACATTCAAGTCTACATCTGATACCACATCAAAACTAAAATCTTTTGCCATTTAAATTGCCTCCTCTAGCTTCACAGCTTCCAGCTTCGCTGTCTGGGTTTAACGCACAGAAATTTTTTTGTAACTTTTTTTCAAAAAAAGTTGATTAGAATATTAATTATAATAACAAATTCTTTTCTTTTTCCCAGCTTCTCTGTTTTTTATTCTAAAGAATAAAAAAAGGGTTAATTATTACCCTGATTCCCAGCGTTACAGCTTCCCTGCCTTGAATTGCTAAATATTTTTCAAATGTTCCGCCCATTCTTCTAAATAATGTTTTTCCATAGGACTTAAAAAAAATCTCGCACCTTGCTCCTTCGCAATATCACGATGCTTAAGGTTGGAACTTATAAGATCTACAACCAAGTCTCTTGAACTATTTTTAAGGGTCTTAATACTCATTCCCACATCTTCTTTTTGATCTTTAATATCTAGAATAGCTATATCATATTTTTGAGATACTATACGGGCTTCTTCAAGGTTAGCAATAATATTAACACTGTCTCCATTTATCTGCAAACCTTAATACTCTTTATCGTTGCTGACGATCATCACTTTTATTGGCAAAATATCTTTGTCATTTTCCCCCAGCTTAAACGGTTTGCTCTCGCAAAGCTGATCCTTACCGCTTTTTTTCGCTTGTTTTAAGGCATATTCAGATCTTTGAAATAAAGCTTGCGAGACACTGTTAACCTCCTCATTAATAAATTCGGACAACTCTTCTTGACAATCAAAATACGCTACACCTATACTGACAGATATTTTACGATGATACTCCTTTTCAAGCTGTTTAATCTTAGAGTCCGTTCTCACTGTATTTAATATTTTTTCTGCCGCAGCCAGACCACCCAGCTTGTTTGTCCCCGGAGCTAATACGATTAACTCTTCTCCACTCCAACGACAAAACTCATCTGTCGGTCTTACAACATTTTTGATTGCATTCACGAGAGCTTTTAAGACTTCATTCCCCGCAAAATACCCCTGATTATCATTAAACCATTTAAAATCATCCGCATCTATCATGATATAGGATAAAGGACTCCCTTGTTCAAGACAATTAGCAACTTCGACCCTAGTTCTGTTATTTAAGTATGCTTTATTATAAATGCCTGTTAACTCATCTCGTTCAGCTTGTTCTCTAACTAAAATATTGCTGACTGTCAGCTCCGCTCTATCGGCGATGAATGATAACATCATTAGAGCATTCTCAGAATAGATTTCATTCTTCTTTTTAGGGTCTCCCACAACAATAAAGCCGAGCAAGGTTATATCCTATTAAAGGCACAATCAAACTTGCTTTCAACTTTTCACATGCAAAAGAAGCCTCAGCAAGCTCTAAAGTCTTAGTCGTTTGAGCCCATTCATGAATTTCAGAACATAGGATCACTTCTTTTCTATGTCTTAAATATTTCATTAAATAATTCGTTTCTTTAATATTATCTAACACTTCTAAATCAACATCTAACGCTCCCTCGATTTTATCCACAGCAATTTTTTTATACCCTAAGTTTTTCTTATCATATAAATAAAGATAGGTGTATTCTGACTGTAAATAACGATTTGTTAAAACAGTGACTTTACTTGCGAGCTCGAGTAAGGTTCTAATAGAGAATAGCTGTTTAATAGCATTTGAAAGTTGTGTTTGCTGGGTATTTTGATATTTTTTCAAAACTTCGTCCGCATAATTATTAGACATATATTTAAGGTATAAAACATTAGAAATTTGTTCTTGAGCTTTTTTTACAATCCCAGCTAAAAGATAAATCTCTTCATTATGAAAAATAGAGCCGTCCTTTTTACTGCCGTAACCAAGGATGCCGACAAGTTTCTGATTAAAAAATAGAGGAAAGGCAAGATCGATCTTATGACTCGTCAGATATTCTTTAAGTTTAGAATCTTCATGAGGATTTGAAAGATATTCTTTATAGATAAACTCCTGATTTTGTTCGAGATCTATGGCTAAAATATTGCCTATTGTTAAAAATTGTTCTTTCTCATTATTAGTCCTTGCTGGATAAGGAGAAAATTTATGCCCAGTTTCCGCCAGCTTATAATAGACGGGGTTATTAACAGGCAAAACAGCAGCAACATCTTTAGTAAGGACTGTAACAATATGTTTTATTTCATAATAAGTTTTGTTATTGCCAGCGATATTTTGTAATTTATCCCAGATAACTTTATATTTTTTCATTAATAAAGCATGAATACCCTTTTGGATCCAGTCTTTTAAATAAGGATTAAGAATAAAAGCAATAATAAGCAAAATTATAATGACTAAATGATTAGGCAAAAACATAAACAGGAAAAAACTCAAACAAAATAAAAAAGAAACACTTAATATAAAAGATATAATTTTTTCTGTGCCATACCGCCAAGCCAAATCTATATCCATCAGCCTATATTTTATGATGGCTATTGTTGTTGTTAAAACATAGGCAGGAATTAAATATATTCCTAAAGGGACAATTAAAATATTGTAAACAGGAAGAAATGTCATTGAGCCAAATGGCAAAGTGGTTATAAATCCAGCAAGGAGATATTTCGATTGGTTACTTTTTTGAGAATCACTTTCATTTATACCTTTATATAATAAAAATAACCCATAAGTTACCAAATATAAAAATAGTCCTGTTAATATTTGAAATATCGGTCCATACATTGGGTAATAAAATTTTTTAAACAATATTTGAACATTAGGAACATTTAAGTCTGGGAAAATAAGAGCTAATGTTAATATAATTATCGATATCCCATAGTACAAATATATTTCTTTTTCTTTTTTCTTTATTATGCCTCTAAAGGCACAAACAAAATGAAAAAATACAACCCCCATTATGCAAGGTAAATAGTTTATAAATCTTCCCCAAAACAAGGCTATATTTTGATCTTGAGTACTAAATAATAAAAAAGAGCCTATCCCCCATAAACTCATTACCATGCTAAATAAACTCCAAGTAATATTTTCTAATTTTTTATAATTATTTAACAATAATAATAAAGATAAAATAATACCAGTAACAAAAATTATTATACCTGCTGTTGATAAATAATTCATTTAAGCCTCTTATTTTTCTATATTTAAAAATTTATTAAAGTCTATTTGTCCATCATCATCTATATAAATTTTTCTGCTTTGCAAAGACTCTGTAAATGCAATCATTTTATGAGGGGGTCTATGAAATAAAAACTGTAATGTACCCCTTTTAGTCAAGAAAAAAATGGGAGAGTTTTATAAAGCAACTTTAAGTTCTTTATGATAATATTGATTAGGTGTTAAATAATTAAGGCTCTGATGTGGAAAATCATAATTATAATCATTTATCC
>JAAEPJ010000225.1 GCA_024222485.1 bacterium
GCTAACTGTATCGTAGGCTAATTGTATCGTCGGCTAACTGTATCGTAGGCTAATTGTACCGTAGGCTAACTGTACCGTTGGCCAACTGTACCGAATAGTAATCCACGTCATGTCACGTCGTCACGTGGTTAATCTATTTCCGGTCTGATGATAAAAGACGACTCATAGCGGCGGCTAACTGACCGTAGGCCAACTGTACTGAATAGTAATCCACGTCATGTCACGTGATCACGTGGTTAATCTATTTCCGGTCTGATAAAACACGAGTGATAGCGGCGGTGCCGACGCCCTCACTCACGGACACAGTCTTCCATCATTGTGTCGCCTAACGCCGCCGAGGAAGGAGCTTCAAGGGGAAGTACCTACTGCTACAAGCGTTTTGTGGTTCGTCATCTACTGCAGGTTCATGATGGACGGATAACTGGCTCTATGATTAGTCTAATCTATACCATCCTGCAGGTTGTTCAACAACATCAACTGCGGCGGCAACTGCTTCTACAAGAACAAGAACATCTACAAGGTCATCTAGGAGGTCAGACATTAACATGTTTAGATCGTTTCTAAATCCGTTCCTGCAGGTCCACGACGATGGAAGACGGCTGGCCGGCGCCGCTGGTGGGCGACTTCCTCTGCGCCGTCACCAAGGGCAACGGCTTCGCGCACTACGACAAGCGTACCGACGTCATTTTTTTGCTGGTGAACACCAACCCGAGGCTCTACGAACGGACGTACAAGTGCGCCACCGACGGCTGCCAGGTCAAGGTGAA
>JAAEPJ010000226.1 GCA_024222485.1 bacterium
GGGTTTTAGAGGTGGTTTTGATGTAGATATAACAGGAGGAGTTAGAGAGTTTTCTTTACTTAATGTATCTCAAGCATCTACTTCAGGAGGTACTTGTACTATTATTTTAGACTCACTTACTTACTCGGTTGACATTTCTGCGAATTTAAATGAAAAACAGACCTGTGAAGAGATAGCTTACTTTATAGACACTTACATACCTGATTACGCAGCAGAAGAGCATACAGGTAAGTTTGTTTTTATAGTTGCTGACGAAGTTGGTACTAGAGGTAATTTTTCGTTTACTCCTTGTTCTGGGCTTACTGCTACTGCTACAACTGTAACAGAAGGAGCTGACTCAACAGGAGAGCCTACTTACCTTACTACTCCTAGCAAAAACGGAGACATAGTTTATCCCTTAATATCTCACACTAGAGGGTTTGAATGGGATGAAGATGGTTTTCATCAAATATTATCTGACGAACAAAGAGATGATGAGGATTTTACAGTTAATTCTGAACATAGGATAAATAACGCAGACTTAAAGCCATCGCTAAAGGTTGAAAGAATATTTGAAGCTATAGAAAGTCAATTTCCTTCTATACAGTTTAATAAAGAGTGTCTTTTTGGTACTCCTAACGGAAACCTTCAAACTACAGAACTAAAAGTTACTAGCCAAGCGACATCTTCAGGTGACGCACAAATAAGTCTTGGAGGCTTTACTTATGATATAGACATAAGTTCAGGAACAAAGTCTGAGGTAGCTTCTCAGATAAAAGAACAGGTTAATCTTATAAACGGATACAAGGCTTTTATTGACGATTCTGATGATGAAAACGTGATTATACGTTCAGAAAAATACGGAGTTGAAGAAGAAGCTGACTTTACACCTGACCCTTCAACTAGTCTTCTTGCAGATATAGA
>JAAEPJ010000227.1 GCA_024222485.1 bacterium
CACCTGAAGATGTCGCTTGATTAGTAACTTTTAATTCTGTAGTTTGAAGGTTTCCATTAGGAGTACCAAAAAGACACTCTTTATTAAACTGTATAGAAGGAAATTGACTTTCTATAGCTTCAAATATTCTTTCAACCTTTAGCGATGGCTTTAAATCTGCGTTATTTATCCTATGCTCAGAATTAACTGTAAAACTTCCATCAGCTCTTTGTTCGTCAGATAATATTTGATGAAAGCCATCTTCATCCCATTCAAACCCTCTAGTATGAGATATTAAAGGGTAAACTATGTCTCCGTTTTTGCTAGGAGTAGTAAGGTAAGTAGGCTCTCCTGTTGGGTCAGCTCCTTCTGTTACGGTTGTAGCAGTAGCAGTAAGTCCAGCACAAGGAGTAAACGAAAAATTACCTCTAGTACCAACTTCGTCAGCAACTATAAAAACAAACTTACCTGTATGCTCTTCTGCTGCGTAATCAGGTATATAAGTGTCTATAAAGTAAGCTATCTCTTCACAGGTCTGCTTTTCATTTAAATTTGCAGAAATGTCAACCGAGTAAGTAAGTGAGTCTAAAATAATAGTACAAGTACCTCCTGAAGTAGATGCTTGAGATACATTAAGTAAAGAAAACTCTCTAACTCCTCCTGTTATATCTACATCAAAACCACCTCTAAAACCC
>JAAEPJ010000228.1 GCA_024222485.1 bacterium
AAGTTTATGAAAGAGACAGCATATTTAGGGATCAAACAAATTTTCACGACTTATAACAATCCAAAAGGTAATGCGGATACAGAGCGTGTAATTAGGACTTTAAAGGAGGATTTAGTTTATCCTAATGATTGGGATAATACTGTAGAATTTCAAAGAGCTTTAGCTCGTTGGATAAATGATTATAATTATGATTTTCCACATCAGAGCCTTAATTATTTAACACCTAATCAATATTATCATAAAGAACTTAAAGTTGCTTTATAAAACTCTCCCATTTTTTTCGTGACTAAAAGGGGTACATTAGAACTCATTGGATAAAAAAATCGGTTTAAGCGGACAGGTTTCAAATTCCGGTCTTAGAACCATTAAAAACTATGACGCAAGCGAGGGAACTGTTTATTACGGACGAGCTTTACAAAAAGTAATCAGCAAAGAAATAGGTTCAGAACTTTTAAAGGCTTCTGACGGTAAATTTTTAGGAATATCAGTTAGAAACGAAGCAAGTAGCAAAGAAAATTACTCACAAGGACACAGTGTGCCAGTAATGAAAATGGGATCAATTTATGTTGAAGTAGAAGAAAGCGTGACGCCAGATGATCCAGTTTATGCAAGGTTTGACGGTAAACTTCAAATCCAGACTATTACATTTGATGCAGATTTTGTGGCAAGCAATAAAATTAATGGTTTTTCAGTTAGTGAAGTTTCATTTGATACAGACCATGCAACAACTATTTCAGCTCTAGCAACAGCACTTAAAAATTTATCAGAAATTTCAGATTGTACAGCCAGCGGACGAGTTTTGACAATTACAGGCTCTGTTAAAGGCTTGAATGTAGAAATTAGTAATATTGTTGTTTCAGGCGGAGCATCTCAAGCAGGTTCAGCCGTTGCGGAAACCGTAAAAGGCATTGCTCTAGCAGAGCTTGGAAAGTTTAGAAAAGATTCAGACGGCACAACAGCAGTAGAGCTTACAGGTGTTAAGTTTTCAGAAAACAGTGTAGACGGCTTGGTAGAGTTGGACGTTAATATTATTTAAATTAAAAATTTTTAAAAAAATGGAGGATAAAAATAAATGAACAGATTAGACGCAGTAATGACATATTTTACAGAAAAAGAACTTGAACATCAAAAATGTAAATTATTAAAGATTGATTTGCCAGAAATTTCGGTACATAGACGGCTTATTCCAGTTTCATACGATACGCCAGCTGGAGCAGAAAGTATTAGTTATGATGAAATAGAAACAATTGGTAAAGCAGTCACAGGAAGTTTGAAAACTACAAACATACCGAACTCAACAGTAATCAGACGATCATATTCATACTCGCCAGAAAATATAATGGCTGCTTATGAATATACAGTTGATGAAATCGATTCAGCAAGATTGTCTGGTAAAAATCTGCCACAGGCACGATTATTTTCAGCAAAAGAAAGTTTGCTTATAAAAGAGAAAAACTTGGTTATGTTTGGAAAAGCTAATACGGATATGTATGGACTTTTAAATAATCCAAGCGTACCAAGCTTAGATGTAGCAGATAACGGAAGCGGTTCAACCAAATGGAAAAATAAAACTCCGAACCAGATTATTGACGACATTACAAATATGTTTACAACAATCAAAGAAGAAACCAAGCTCGTTGAGTTTGCGGATACTTTGCTTGTGCCAGTATCGCAATACAATATGCTTTTAAAACCAAGAAGCGATTCAAGTGATACAACAATAATGAATTTGGTGTTAAACGCAGTGCCAGAGTTAAAAACTATTATGCCAATCTATGACTGTAAAGGTGCAGGCGAGGACGACAAAAATATTGCATTTGCTTATCGCAGAAATCCATATAAGCTTGAAATGGATATTTTACTCGACAGTCAAATTTTGCCAGTTCAGTGGACAAATTTTGTAGGAAAAGTGCCAATGCGGACTAAATTTGGCGGAGTTAAATTTTATAAACCATTATCTGCAATGATCGGTGTCGGTATTTAAAGATGACTCAGAAAATTAAGATAATTAACACAGACACTAAGCCTTATCATATCGCAAATATTGCAGTCTTTTATGCAGGAGAAAACGAAATTAGTGATGAAGTTTGGCAGAAAATAAAGGATTCAGAGCTTATTAAAAAACGTATAGATCGAGGTATATTGAAAGTTTTATCGGTTAATGTTCCAAAGCTTGAACCAAAAACAGATCAAGAAAAGGAACAGCAAAAAACAAAATCAAGCAAGAAGAAAAACAGGAAAAACAAGAATGGTTAATTTGACTTATTTGCATCAGATTGCACCAGAGTTTAAAGATTTTAACGATTTGGTGAGATTTAACATTTTAGAAGATACAGCAAATTTATTTGTAGACAGCGAAATTTTTGAAGAAAAAACGGATTACGCAATAATTTTGTTAATTGCACATTATTTAGCTTTAGCAAACCTTAAAGGCATTGATCTCTTTACAAAATCGGTTAAGGTCGGCGAACTTTCTAAAACGTTTGCAAGCGAGAATGCGGAGAATGAGCTTTTATTAACAACATATGGGGCAATGTTTAACCGCTTACAAAAAAGTTTAGCAATCAGCCCCATATTAAGCGGAGCGTAATTTTAAAGTGGTGCAGGTAAACAAAACTGTTGAGAAAAATTTTAAGTATCGTGAAATCTTGAAACAAAGGCGTAATTTAAAAGGCTCTTACGTTAAGGTTGGTTTGCCTAAAAAAACAGGAGAAAAGAAACACAAAAATATTTCTTTGACTTTAGCCGAAGTTTTGGCGTTTCACGAGTTTGGTACAAGAAATGTGCCAAGACGACCAGCTTTGCGTAAAAGTTTTGATGATAATAAAAAAGCTTGGAAAAAGTTTACTGATAAACTTTTAAAAGCAATTTTATTAAGATGGATAAGTGCCAGCAAAGCTTTGGACTTGATAGGTCTTAAGCTTAAAGAAGATATTCAAGAAACTATCAGAAAAGGCGTTGGCGAGAAAAATGCACCAGCTGTCTTAAAAGCTAAACGCAAGAAAGGTAATGGAGAAGAAGAACCAGTGCAATTAATTGATTCAGGACAAACGATAACGTCAATTAGTTATGAAAAGGTTGTTAAGTAATGGATATAGAATTTACAAAAGACACTATTTTGATAAGAGCTAAAACTGGTGATTATGATGATAACGGTGATTGGCAAGAAGCTGAAAACACTGAAATAATTATCAAAGCTTGTGTGTTGCCGTATAAGTTTAGAAATTTAACAGAAGCACCAGAAGGCTCGCACATGAAAGCTAAGGTTAAAGTTTATACGAAAGATGAGCTAAAAGTAAAAGATATTATCAAGGACAAAGATGTTGAATATTTAATAACCGAAGTCAATGATTATACCTGTGAAAGTTTTGATTTGCCTCATTATCTGGCGATTGGAGAGCGAATAAAAAAATGATTGATTGGCAAGCAACTAAAAAAGTTATTCACGATTGGACATCAGGAATTACAGGCATAGCACTTAATCGAGTTATTTGGTCGCATGGTAATGCTCCTGCACCATCTTTGCCGTATATTACACTTGAAGTGTTTAACGGTTTAAGTAAAGACGGAACACCGTCAATGGATTATGATACAGAAGCTCAGAAGTTTAAAAGCAGAATAACTAAAAAATTCACTCTAACAGTTCAAGCTTTTGGCAATATGGCACTAGAGCTTTTAGAAAAAATTCAAAACGGAGCTGATAATCCATTAGAGCTTGAAAAGTTAATAAAAAACGGCATAAGCGTTGTTAGGACTTATGAGATAGCGAATATAAATAAGCTTATCAATACAGAATATGAAAACCGCTACTCAATGGATATAGATTTTTATATTTCGGATACAAACGAATTAACAGGATTAGAACCAATCGAAAAAATAGAAATGTCTGGAAATGTAGACGACAGACAAATTTTAGACAATAAAATTTTAGGAGGAGTTTAAAAAAATGGGAGTAACCAACGGAATAGTAAAGATAAGCATAAATCGCGGAACAAAAATCGTCTCTCGTCAAGGTTTTGGCATTCCGCTTATTTTAGGAAGCAATGCTACTTTTGCAGAAAGACGGCGAATTTATACAGATATAGACGAAGTCTTAGTAGATTTTCCAGAAACAACAGCAGAATACCGCATGGCAAAAGCATTGTTTTCTCAAACGATTAAGCCTGCCAAAATTAAGATCGGACGAGTAGGCACAAAGATTAAACAAAAGGTGAATGTAAGCATTGATTCTGTTATTGATAATACAGACTATAAAATAAAAATTAATGACAGTGTTTTTTCTGTTAACAGCGGAACTGGTAAAACTGCCTCAGAGATTGTTGATTTATTGATTGCCAGCATAACCGCAGGAAGTGAACCAGTAGCCACCACTGATAATGGTGATGATTTTGATATTGAAGCAAATATTTTAGGTGTAGATTTTAAGGCTAGCCTGCTAGATAAGGCTAATATGACCTTAAAAGCAATCTCTACTTATAATGAAACAATAACGGATGCTTTAAATGCAATCAGGCTTGAGGACAATGATTTTTATTTTATTTTAGCGACTACACGAACCAAAAGCGAAATTAAAGAAATTGCAGGACTTGCCGAAACATCAGTCAATTTATATGTCGCCTGCACGTTTGATAGTGATAGTTTAAGCACTAGCTCTGATAATGTTATTAAAGAACTTGAAGCTTTAAATTATGATAACACAGCCATAATTTACAGTGCGGACGCATTCAATATGCCAGAGGGCGTTTGGGTCGGTATAACCGCACCAGAAGAAGCAGGAAGCATAGCTTGGGGAATTAATGAGGGCAAAGGCGTAAATGCGGATAATTTAACGGCAACTGAAAGCACAAATGCACAAGCAAATAACGGTAATATTTTTGTGGTTAGAGGCGGTTTATCCGTATTCCTTGATGGTAAAGTGGCAAGCGGTGAATGGATCGATATTATTAGAGGCACAGCTTGGCTTAATGTGAATTTGGAAGCAGAAGTTTATCAGGTTCTAGTAAACAGTAAAAAAGTTGGCTATACAAATATTGGAGCAAATACTGTAAGAACTGCAATCGCCAAAGTTTTGAATCAAGCAGTAAGAATGGGAATTTTAGCATCAAATCCAGCACCGAGTATAAGTATTCCAGATGTTTTGGATATTTCGGAGACTGATCGTGGAAACCGTAGGCTTCCAGATATAAGTTTTTCGGCACGTTATGCAGGTGCTATTCAATTTGTAGAAATACAAGGCGATATTAGCGTATAAGGAGAATTTAGAAAAATGGCAGAGAAAAAAGTATATAACGCAAAAGAAGTAGCTTTAATTTTTGGAACAGAACCGATTACAGGGCTTGTAGAAGATAGTTGTGTGACGGTTGAACGTGAAAGTGATACGGTTGTCGATCATATAGGAGCAGACGGAGATGTAAGCCAGACGATCAAGAATGATCGTCGAGCGACTGTGATGTTTAATCTTAAACAGGACAGCCGAGGCAATGATATTTTTGATACTCATATAAATTTAATGGAAACAACAGGCAAACTAAGCTATGCACCTTTGACAATTAGAGACGGTGCGACTGGTTCATTAGTATTTGCAGAGGAAGCTTGGGTGTCAAAACCAGCAGGACAAAGCTACGGAGCAGAACAAGGCTCACGTGAATGGACGATCAGATGTTCAAACTTAAGCATAAGTACAAAAGGGCTTTAATAAAAATTTAAAAAAATAAAAGAGGTTAGATTGATGATATTGAACTAGAGATTTGGACATTACAACCGCTTGAAAGTTTTAAGTTATTAGCAAAACTGCAACGCCTTGTATTTGCACCTCTAAAACAGGCACAGTTTTCGCTTGATAGCGATTCCTCGGCAGTTTTTAATATTTTGGGAGTTTTGTCAGAAAACTTGGAAAGTGAAGAGGTTCGAGTTGATATTATCGATAAACTTTTAAGACGAATAAAAATTAAAAATGATAAAAACGAGTTTATTGAAGATTTGCATATAGACCACGAAATATTTAGAGGCAATATTTTAAGAATGCTGAAAGTGATTAGGCTTAGTTTGGAGGTAAACTATTCTGATTTTTTGGACGCATTCAAAAAGTTTTCGAGCGGAAAAGTGAACATCAAGAAGATAATAGCAACAGTCCTCAAGAAACTGGAGAATTAGAAAATTTAAAACAACAAAAAAGTCTAAGCTGGGCGGAATGGTTCGTTTGGCTACCAGTAATGTTTAAGCTGGGCAGTTTAAATGATGTAAAAGAAACTTGGACAATAGACGAAATTTTACAGGCTTATGAAGTTATAAAAGCCAAAAATGAAGTAATAAAAGATATGCTTGATTTTAGTTCAGGTGTAGGAGATAAAACAAATGGCAACCGTCAGAGAATTAATCACAAAATGGGGTTTTGAGATAAATGACGCACCGCTTAAAAGAATGGATCAGAACATCAAAAATATAAAATCTTTGGCTTTTAAGGCTGGTATTGCTATCAGTGCTATGGGCGTTGCGACTGGTTTAATTGTAAAAGAAGCAGCAGGTTTTGAACAGCAGGAAATCGCCTTTGAGACTCTGCTTAAAAGCGGAGAAAAAGCAAAAACCTTGCTTAATGATATTAAACAGTTTGCAAAAACCACGCCTTTTGAACTTACAGGACTTATTGAAAGCAGTAAACAGCTATTGGCATTTGGAGTAGGAGTCAATGAAATTATTCCGTTAATGCAGGATTTAGGCAATATTTCAGCAGGTATTGGAAAAGATAAGTTGCCGACTTTGATTAGAAGTTTTGGAAAAATAAAAACCAAAGGCAAAGCAACAATGGAAGAGCTGAATATGATGCTTGAAGCAGGCGTGCCGATACTCGATCAATTAGCCGAAAATTTTGGTGTTAATACTGAACAGCTTTTTAAAATGATAACAGCAGGTAAGGTCGGATTTGGCGATGTGCAGAAAGCTTTGCATTCCTTATCGAACGGCACAGGCTTGTTTGCAAATTTAATGGAAAAGCAGTCAAAATCAACGCTCGGCATTTGGAGTAATATTAAAGACGTTATTACTCAGATTAAGCTTGCAATTGGTAAAGATTTACTGCCAGATGTTAAGAAAGAACTAAAAACATTTTTAAATTTTTTGAGTAAAAACCAGCAAAAAATAGAAAAGACTGGAATAAGACTTTTTAAGCTGATGTTTTCTTATACCAAAAAAGTTATGAATGCTTTTCGTTCGGTTGTTGATGTTTTGTATCAGATTATCAATGTTTTAGGCGGTTTGGAGAATGCGATTCAATTGATTGTTAAGGCAGTGGTTGCTTTAATGGCATTTCAAATTATTGGCTTTTTAGGTAATTTAGTTGGTTCGATATTTGTAATCACAAAAGCGGTTAAAGGTTTAAGTGTTTCAGTAAAAATATTAAAACTTTTATCCACACCAACAGGCATAATTGCAATTTTAGCGATCGTAATTTTACTTATTCAAGATATTTACAGCTGGATTAAAGGCGGTGAGAGCGTTCTGCAAAAACTTTTTAGCGTAACTTGGTTTTTTTTAGAACAGCTTTGGCAAAAAATAGTCGGAATTTTTGAGAAAGTTAAAGGTTTATTTGCTGGGACTGCGGAAGCATTGAAAAATGTGCTTTCAAACTCTTTAGGCGGTTTGCCAAAACTTTTAAAAATTCCGTTTAAGCTGATCAGTAAAGGTGCAGATAAATTATTGGCTAATGATTTTATCAAAAAAGGCGTAGATGTAAGTCAAAACATAATGCCAAGCTTGACTAAAAATCCAACTGAAATTTTAGGTGTTGATAATATTTTGCCAGCGAGTACTGCGGTTAAGAATAACAATATTAAGGTAAATTCACCGATTAATATAACCGTGCCAAAAGGAACGAATGAAGAACAGGCACAAAACATAAAAGAAAGAATAAAAGAAGCCCTGCGTGATACTTGGCTTGAGACCGAAGATGCAATGAGCCTGCAAGGAGTTTAAAGCAGTAATGGCAGATATTTTAAATTTATTTGTAGGTAAAGATAAAGGTTCACGACTTGAATTTCAGCAGACGCTTGGAACAAGTTTATTAAGGTTTGATGTTATTGAAGAAATCGATCACAGCATGGATTCGCAGATTACAAGCACAGAAATAGAAGACGGAAGCAAGGTAAGCGATCATGTTAAGCATAACAACAAAAAAGCGAGTTTTAAAATTATTGTTAGTGATGGGATTTATAATGTGCCGAACAGTATTGAAACTAATCCGATTATAAACAGATTAACAGGTTTAGCTGCTTCTGTTTTAGGAAGTAAAGTAAGAGTTGATGCTTTAGCACAGCTTGGAATTTCTAAAATTTCAAGCTTGATATTAAACAAAGCTAATGGCGAAGATCGTTCGGCACTGGTCTTTAAAATTTTAGAGGGATTGAGAGATAATTCAGTTCCGATAACTGCGATCTTTAGGCTTAGAAGATACGAGAATGCGGTTATTACAAATTTTTCTGCAAAAGAAAGCTCAGAAACAGCAGGCGGTTTGTTTGCCAATATTACGATTGAAGAGCCAAAAATAGTATCTTCGGAAGTTGTGCAGGTAAAAATTACGGATGTTGATAAAGAGGTTGAACAGACTGCAACCAAGACGCAGGATTTAAGTAAAAAGGCAGTTTCTGAAACAAGTGAAGCCGTAGCGTTAAGCAGTGCGTCATGGCTTTCAAATATTATTAAATTTTTTGGAGCATAAACGAGATGGCCATAGTAGAGATACCGACTAGAAATGATATTACGAGCTATAAATATCGGATTGAGCTGGACGACAGTTTTTTTAGTTTTATTTTTAATTTTAACGGCAGGCGTGGACGCTGGTATTTAGATATTTTGAATGCAAATGATGAACCAGTTGTAAATGGTATTTGTTTGCTTAATGGTGTTAATTTATTACAGCAGTATCGGCACTTAAATATACCAAAAGGCGATTTGTTTGTGTTTGATACTAAAGAAACAACCGAAAATCCAGACCGCGAAACTTTTAGCACGAGATTTCGGCTTTTATATAAAGAGGTTGATTAAAAATTATGAGCTTTTTATTTTCTAGAAATGCAGTTTTAACAATCGGTAAAAAAAGCGGAAAAGCAAAACGTTTTTCAGGACTTAGGATAAATTTTAATATTGAAAAAAATGACGAGAAAACACCGAACCAAGCAGAAATTAATATTTATAACTTAAGCAGTGCTAGCCGTAATTTTTTGGATAATAATAGCGATTTTTGCATTCTTGAGGTCGGCTACAGAAATATTTTAGGGACGCTTTTTATTGGTAATGATTTAAAGCTCGAGCATTCTAAGCAAGGGCTGGATATTATTACAAAAATAAAAGCAGGAGACAGCCAAAAAGAGATTAAGGCTAAACACGCAGAGCTTTCTTATAAAAAGGGAACAAACCTTTTAAGTATTGTTGATAATCTGATTTCAAGCTTAGGTGTAGCAACTGCAAATGATAAATATAAGGCAAAGCTAAAAGATATAAAAATTACGAGCAGTTATGCAGACAGCGGAAATGCAAAAGATATTTTAACAAGATTAATGGAAAAAAAGGGATTTAAGGTAAATATTCAAGACGGCGAATTGTTTATTGAAAGCGAGATTAATGATGGCAAAACAAAAAATAAAACGATTTTGACTTATGAAACAGGCTTGATTGCAATTAATAAGAAAAAGGACGGTTTGGAAGTTTTAAGTTTTATTCAGCCGAGCATAAAACCAAATAATTATATTGAGCTGATAACGGATGAATACAAAAATAGTGTTTATAAAATAAAACAGGTTTTTTATGCAGGCGATACTCACGAGGGAAAATGGGAGGCGAAAATAATTGTATGACAATGAATAAATTATTGGAGACGCATTTTAAAGCTTCGATTGCAGGGATTAATACAGCAATGCCAGCATTGGTTAAGGCTTTTAATGCAGATAACAAAACTTGTGATGTTAAACCAGTTTTTAAGAAAAAATATAGTGATAATGAAATTGTAGAATATCCGCTTTTAACAGATGTGCCGATTGTTTATCCGCAGACTAAAAAAGCGATCATTTCTTATCCTTTGGAAGTAGATGATTATGTTTTATTGGTTTTTAATCAACGGTCGATTGATCGGTTTAAACAGGTTGGAGGAATAGAAGAGCATAAGGATAACCGTATTTGCCATTTAAACGACGCAGTAGCTTTTGTAGGTGTTTATCCACTAGGACAAGGCGAGCCTGCTTTTTCGGATGGGCTTGAGATTAAATTTGGAGACATGATAGTTAAGTTATACGAAAACGGAAAAGTTGAGATTAAGAATAACGGTATTGAGCTGATTTCGCTTTTAACAGATTTTATGACGGCAGTATCGAATATAACGGTTGCGACTTCAATTGGCACTCAACCGATTATTAATAAAGCAGAAGTCGAAGCTTTAAAAGCACAGATACAAGGATTAAAAAAATAATGGATTTAAAAGTTTCTGATAATGATTTGGTATTTGAAAATAATAAACTTGTTTTGGTTGACGGAGTAATAGAAATAGAACAGCGGTTAAGGCGGAATTTGCAGACTTATCAAGGCGAATGTTTTTTGAACTTAAACTTAGGATTTCCGTATTTTCAATATATTTTTGGTAAGTTGAATAATTTAACTGTAGTCGGCGATATTATTAAAGATGTGATTTTACAAACAAACGGCATAATCGAACTTTTAACGTTTACTATTGATTATGATAACGAAAAGAGAAAAGTAAAAATTAGTTTTTCTGCAACAACAAGTAGCGGAACGGTTAATATGGATAACTATAATTTATTCGAGGGTTTATAAATGAGTAATTTTGGCATAACAGAATCAGGTTTTATTTTAAAAAGACTGATCGATATAAAAGAAGAAAAAGAAAAGAAGATCAAAGCTTTGCTTGGCGAGGCGATTGATGTTTCGGAAAACAGCATTTTAGGTCAAATAATTGGTGTAGTTTCCGAAGCTGATGCTTTGATTTGGGAGCTTATGCAGGATGTTTATTTGTCTCAATATCCAGATAGTGCAGAGGGCATAAATTTAGATCGAGTTGCAACGCTTTCAGGGCGTAAAAGATTGGAAGCTGTGAAATCGACTGTTATTGGTACACCGATCGGCACGGCTGGAACGGTTGTGCCTGCTGGCACAGTAATCTCTGTAGATGGTGCAGAAGATAGTAGATTTATAACTTTGGAAGAAAAAATGATTGAAGCAGACGGAACTACAAGAATAAATATGGAAAGCGAAGAGGCTGGCGAATACACCGCTTTAGCAGGAACTTTAGCAGTGATTGAAACACCAGTCGCAGGATTAAGCGGTTGGACGAATGAATTTGACGCAGATGTAGGACGAGACAAAGAAAATGATACAGAGTTTCGAAAAAGGTTATTTGCAAGTTTTCAGCATTCTAAGACAGGAACAGCAGAGGGTTTAAGAAGTGCAATTTTGCAGAATGTTGAGGACATGAGTGCCGTAATGATAATGGAAAATATGACGAGTGAAACGGTTAATAATATTCCGCCTCATTCGTTTCATATTGTTGTTAGTGGCGGAGACGAAGAAAAGATTGCACAGGAAATTTATAATGCAAAAGCTAGCGGAATACAGGCTTACGGTGAAATTGTTAAGCAGGTTGAAACTTCAACAGGAGATACTGTGAATATTGGTTTTTCCAGACCAGTTTATAAACCGATTTATTTAAACATTACAGTCTGGAAAAATGAGGGAACAACAATAACAGAATCAGAGATAAAAGATTTAATTTTAGAATACGGCAATAACTTAAGCTTTGGCGATAATGTGATTGTTTATCCGAAAATTATGTCGCTTTTAACAGGTTTATCAATCTATGATGCAGAGATTAAAGTTGGTATTACTTCATCGCCTACACAAAATAATAATATTGTGATAAATTCAAACGAAATAGCAGATTTTGACAGCACAAAAATTACAATTGTGATTAATTAAAGGATTTTAATTTAAAAAAATGGAACAAAAGGAAAATTATATTGAACACGGTTTAAACAGGCTTATTACTCAATACAAAAACAGCAAAAATTTAAAAAAGCTTTTGACTGTTTTTTTAGAGGATAAGCAAGGTTTAGAGAACGAAATCCAAAGTCTTTATGAGCGTTTGGATATTGATAATAAAACAGGCTTTGAGCTGGATCAAGTCGGCAAGCTTGTGGGACAGGAGCGTTTGGGTTTTGCGGATGATATTTACAAAGTTTTGATTTATTCAAGAATAGCGATTAATTCATCAGGTGGAACACCTGAAAATATAATCAATTTGTTTAAAATTTTAATGGGGACAGAAGGAGTACAGTATCGTGAGCTTTATCCAGCAAGTATTCAAATATGGTGTAAAGGGAGTCTGCCTTATTTAAAAGAAATTTTGATTCCATATATTGTAAATGCTTTGCAAACAATTTTGCCTGCAGGTGTTGGTTTAAATCATGTAGGCGTTTATGATGAAGACAGCCCTTTTACTTTTGCAGAAGAAGACGGATTAATCAGTTTAGATGGAAAAGATGGTTTTGACGATGAAAATGATTTAAGCATTGGCGGAAGTTTAGGCGAAGAAATTTATATTGGAGGAGCATTGTGAGCATATTAGAAAAACCAGATAGTAAAACAAATTGGACAGATAGTCAGCTAGCTTATAGAAGTGAGCCAGACGCTATTAAAAAAGATAACGGCTATATTACAAAAGAAAAACTCGGCTATAAAACTTTTAACTGGCTGATTTGGATTTTTGGACAGTGGATAGATTATTTAGAAAGTTTAACGGATTATTTATTTTTAAGAATCAAAATAACAGGAAACCCTTTAAATTCATTGGCAAATAAAAAAGAAAGATTGGCAAGCAAAGAATTTGTTTTGACACAACCAAATCCTAGAGTGTTTAATGGAAATTTAGTCTATCTTAGTGCAGATGATCAAGGTGATAGTTATTATGATAGTTTCAGTGATGGCGATTTTGTTTATGTTGCTTGTGCTGGAGGAGGACTTAGAGCGTATTTAATAAATTCGGATGGAACTTTAACTTTTTTAGATTCAAACGATCAAGGCGGTAATTATTATTCTGTTTTTGGAGACGGTAGATTTGTTTATGCCTCTTGTAATGATGTTAATGGTATACGTTCTTATAGTGTAGACGAGAAAGGTAATTTAACACATATTGATTATGATAATCAAGGCGGAACATATTCAGCTGGATGTAGCGACGGCAGATTTATTTATATCTGTAATGCGATCTTAGGTTTGCTTGTTTATAAATCAGATAATCAAGGAAAATTAACTTTTATTGGTTCAGATTATCAAGGTGTTGATGCTTATGCACATTGCTGGAGTAATGGCAAATTTATTTTTGTAGCTTGCAGGACTGGAGGGATTAGAACATATAGCGTAGATGATAACGGCATTTTGACTTATATAGACATAGATTATCAAGGCGGAGATTATAGAATGATAACTGGCGATAGTAATTTTATATATGTTGCTTGTTATACTGACGGCTTGAGGTCTTATAAAGTTGATAAAAATGGTTATCTAACTTGTATAGATACAGAATATCAAAGCGACGCTTATACTGATGTGCATTGCGACGGTAGATTCATTTATATTACTTGCGGAGCTGGAGGAGTTAAAAGTTATAGTTCTGATATTTCTGGCAACTTGGCTTATATTAACGGTGATAATCAAGGTGGAAATAATTATCATCTTTCAGGTTATGGAGACTTTATTTTTGTTTCTTGTCTTGGCGATGGTCTTCGTTTGTATAAAATTGCAACAGCCTATGAATATGATCCAGCTGAAAATAATCATAGTTTTAATGGCAGTATAGGTATTGGAACAGCTCCAGATAGTAATAAAGCAATTAAAGTGGCTGGATTAGAAGAAAATAGATTTTTAGGTTCTCATATTGCCAGCACTGTTCAATGGATGAAAGATTATGTTTCAGGAAATTTAGACGGCACAGATTGGGGCTTAGGTATAAAATTCATTTTAGACGCTGTTCAGCCACAAAAATTTGCAGGAATCGCTTCTTATGCAGTAAGTTCTTGGGCTGATGCCGTTGGTTTGAAATTTTTTACGACTAGTAGTGGTAATATTTATAATCCTTTGAAAATTAGTGGCACTACTGTTGCCATTCAAAATTTTCAAGATAGAATTTGGTCATTTAATGGAAATTCAGGACAGGTTTTTGATTTTACAATTCCTAAAAATTTTGTTGGTTTTATAATTATTAACTCTGTTGTTGGCGGAAATACAGGACACGAATGTCATTTTTATTGTTTTTCATCAGATTATGATAGATTATCTGCTTCACAATTGCATTATGGTCAATATTCTTCTGCTTTTAATGTCGAGTTTATTGATGGCTGGGGCTCTCATACTATGAGAATTACTCTGCAGAGAAATTTAGTTGAATCTACTTGGGTGAAATTATTGCCTTTTTGTGGTGGAATAGCATTATAAAATTGGAGGGATAAGAAGATGAAAGTTTTAGTATTTTACACAAAGAATGAAGATTTAGATTGTATTTTTAGATTTTTGGAAACAGATGATAAAATGGAATTAGATCAAATTTTTGAGATAGAACCGTGTTTAAAAAAACTGGAATATCAAGAATTTGAACCAGATAATTTGCCCCCTAAGAAGTATGTCAAAGGGCTTAAAGGAACAAAAAAGAAAGGTGTTTGGCTTGATGAAGCAAAATATTTAGAAAAATCAGGTATTAAAGAACAAAAAATAAAAGCATTAAAATCTAAAACAACTCAAATTATTTATGCCGAATATGATGAGATTAAGCAAAGAAATACTGCTTTAGGGATTTATAATGACACAAAAAAACAAGAAATTATCGATTTCATAAAAACTAATATAGCAGAATGTGATGTTAAGGAACAAACAATATTAGAAGCTCAAACAATTGAAGCATTAGAAAGTATCGAGGTTTAAAATGGAAAATTTATTACTGAAAATTTTTACAGAAGCGAATTTAAATACAGGGATAACTGTTAGTTGTCTTTGGATGATGTTTTATTTTACAAAACAGTCTTATGTTTCTATGCAGAATTTAAGAGAAAGCACGAAAGAACTTTTTTATGAAATCAAAAGTTTTAGGCAAAAAAATAATAAGGAACACTGCACTATGGAAGAACATTTAAAAGACATCAAAAACAGGGAGTAGTAGAGATGCCTAAATTTTCTAAAAAATCAAAAGAAAAGTTAAAAGAATGTCATCCTTATTTGCAGATAATTTTGAGTAAAGCTATCGAGATTATGGATTTTACAATTATTTGCGGACATAGAGGCAAAGAATTACAAAATGAAGCTTTTAAAAACGGTAAAAGCAAACTTAAATATCCAAAGTCTAAGCATAACGGAAAGCCGAGTTTAGCAGTAGATATTGCACCGTATCCGATTGATTGGAATGATAAATATAGGTTTGAAATGTTGGCAATGCTGATTTTAAAGATTGCTCAAGAAACCCCAATGGGAAAATATAAAATTCAATGGGGCGGACATTGGTATAAATTTAAGGATTTACCACATTTTGAGCTTGTTTCAGATATTAAATGCAATTGTTAAAATTGATACAAATGTATTTTTATTAAAAAAAATAGCCATAAATTAAAATAAGATTTTTTTTATTTTAAAATCATGGCAAAAATTAAAATAAAGAGGTAAAAAAATGTTAGAAATGTTATTAGTATGGTTAAAAACTCCAACAGGAATAGGTGTAGTTATTAGTTGCTTTATAGGCATTACTTGGATTATTGTTTTAAAAACAGACACCAAAAAAGACGATATAGCTTTTGCCAGTATTTTAGAGGTTTTAAATAAGATTTTCTTTTATACTGAAAAGCTAAACGTGAAAAAATTGTTAAAAGAAATTGGAACAAAATCAAAATCAGTTGCTTAAGCTTGAAAAATCTATGCAAGTTTTTAAAAAAGCTTATCTTGATGAATACGGCAGTAATCCACCAGATTCAATTTTGGATTTTGCACGCAATCAATGGACAGTAATAGCAGAGTCTTCTAAAAACGAAGATATTGAAAGGCTGTTAAAAAAAAATATCCAATAATTTATCGTTATTATAAAACTTTTAGAGTTTCTAAATTTATCTATAAGCTTTTTATTAAGCGAGATATAAATTTTAGAATGTTTAATCGAGATATTAACTTGAAGATTGAAAAACTAACAATAAAACGAAATGACTATAAAATTGGCTTGCGGTTTGTGTTTTAGCGATAAGAAAAATATATTAAGTTTGATCTTTTTTATAATAAAAGTATACTAATTAAATATATTTTGCTGACGTTTTTTTGTCTTTTTTTTGTAAAATGAGCAATAAGCTTGTTGGCAAAATGTTGGCAAATTTATATTTATAAAGGAGAGTCTTAACGCTGGTAGCGTTGAGGTCAGGAGTTCGATCCTCCTCATCTCCATTTTTTAAATACCAATCTTGAGACGAGTATAATAAAGCAAAATCTGAAAATAATTTTAAAAATCTATAATTTTTTAGAAAGTTTGAATCATTTTTAATAGATAATGATTATTGATTTATTTATATGTTTATTACATTATTTTTTTACTTTTCTTATCCTACTTAAAGTATCCTAACGAAATGAGAGAGTTCCTAAAAATAAAAAACGGGGAAAATAAATTTTATTAATTACTAATACAGATAAATTATTGTCAATGCCTTTTAAGTATTGAAGGAATAATTTTTCTAAATTCCTCAGAGGTTAAAGAAATATTGAAGTTTATAAGAATACAATTTGGATAGAACAAGTAGTATGTAGGATTATATAGAAGTATATTTTAAAAGGTTAGAAAAGGTCGGCAATAAAATATGTTACAAAAAATTATTAAGTTTACTTTTTTTATATTGATTTTCCAATCTGTTTATTTATTGGCGGAATCTTCTAAATATGTTGAGGGTGAAATAATTGTTAAGTATAAACCCCAAGCGAGCTCATTCGCTCAATCTCAAGCCATAACAGTTTCGATTTCTAAATCTTCAATTCAAGCCTCAGTTTTGTCTGCCTTAGGACAATCAGGCAGTTTATCCACTTTAAATAATAAATATCAAGTTATATCGGCAGAAAAGGTTTTTAAAGAAACCCCAAAAGCTTTGACAGCAAAAACGATGACTCTTTCTTCAAATGGTGTTTTAATTCCTGATCTTTCTAATATTTATACATTAAAATTTTCTAAAGAGTTTGACGCAAAAGATGTTGCAGAGGAATTTTCTAAAGACCCAAATATTGAGTATGCAGAGCCGAATTATTATTACGAACTTTTTCTAATACCTAATGACCCTTACTTTGCAAATCAATGGGGTTTAGATAATACAGGTCAATTGGGAGGTACCGCTGGAGTAGATATAAACGCCTTAAATGCCTGGGATATAACAACAGGCAGTGAGGATGTTATTATTGCTGTTGTCGATACTGGTGTTGATTACAATCATGGAGATTTAGTAGATAATATTTGGGTTAATATAGGTGAAATACCTAATAATGGCATAGATGATGATGGCAATGGTAAGATTGATGATTATAATGGCTGGGATTTTGCAAATGATGCTGAAAATTCACCAGATACTCATGGTCATGGCACGCATTGTGCAGGAATAATTGGTGCTAAGGGTAATAATGGCATAGGGATAACAGGTGTTTGTTGGAATGTTAAAATAATGGCGTTAAAATGTCATTCTGGGGGGGATTTTTTAACGAAGACTTACTTGGCAATAAAGTATGCCGTAGATAATGGTGCAAAAATTATTAGTTGTAGTTTTGGGTCCTCACTTTATTCTTATATAGTAAATGAAGCCATCCAATATGCTCGCTCGAAAGGATGCGTAGTTGTAGCAGCGGCTGGGAATAGCAATTCTAGCTCATACAAATATCCTGCCGCTTATGATGGAGTGGTGGCCGTAGCTAATACAGATGATAATGATAAAAAATCTAGATATTCAAGCTATGGCTCATGGATAGATATTTCGGCGCCAGGAACTAATATATATTCTACAATCCCCAATAATAAATATGGATATAAAACAGGAACTTCAATGGCTGCGCCCATGGTTGCAGGTTTAGCGGGGCTTTTATTGGCAGCGGATCCCACTCTTATGGAGCTAGAAATAATAGCAAGAATTAAAAACTATGCAGAGGAGATAGATGATTTAAATCCTAGTTATCAAAATCAAATGGGCACAGGAAGGATAAATCTTTACGCTTCATTGTTATCTCAAAATCTTGTGCAGGTTATAAGTGTTGATAAAAAAGATATAATCCAAGGCGAAGATGTCGAGCTTCATATTTATGGAAGTAAATTTTATCCCAACCTTACAGTTAGTATTCGAGGACTCATAATTAATCACACTACGATAATTTCACAACAAGAAATAATAATCAATGCAAGTGTTAATATTGATGCTAGTATTGGATTGACAGATATTATAGTTCAAAATGAAAATGGCAGTACTGGAATAGGTAAAGATTTAATCGAAATATTTCCCACATCTACAAAAAGGTATTCTATTAGAGGTGTGATCAAGAGTCAAGATGATATTGCTATGCCTAACATTGTTGTTAATTTAACAGGTGATTCAGTATCCTCAGTAGAAACAGATGTTAATGGTAATTATTCTTTTAATGTTTTTGAAGGTAACTATCAAATTAAACCAGTCCAGGGAGATAATATTTTTGTATTTTCTCCAACTGTAAAAGAAGTTTTTTTAAGTTCAGATTTTATTCAAAATTTTATTTTAAACATAGAACCAGATATTGTGAAATGGAGATATTCAACAAACTCTGGAGTTGACTCGAGCCCCACGATTGATGAAAATGGAACGATTTATTTTGGGTCTGCTTATAAAAATATCTATGCTATAAGTTCTAATGGTATACAATTATGGACATTTGAAACGGGAGCTAATGTTTATTCTTCTCCTTTAATAGGAGATGATAATATTATTTATATTGGTTCATGGGATGCTAAATTATATGCGATCAATACAGATGGAACAAAAAAGTGGGATTTTGAAACAGGTGGTTATATTGACTCTTCCCCAGCGATAGGAAGTAATGGGACAATATATGTTGGTTCATGGGATGGTAAATTATATGCAATCAATGCCGATGGAACAAAAAAATGGGATTTTGAGACAAAGGATAAGATTAGATCGTCTCCAGCGGTAGGAAGTGATGGGACAATATATGTTGGTTCATGTGATGGTAAATTATATGCAATCAATGTCAATGGAACAAAAAAATGGTCACTTACTACAGGCGGTTATATTGACTCTTCTCCAGCGATAGGAAGTGATGGGACAATATATGTTGGTTCATGTGATGGTAAATTATATGCGATCAATGCCGATGGAACAAAAAAATGGGATTTTGAGACAAATTATTTAATATATTCTTCCCCAATAATTGGGGAAGATGATGTCGTTTATGTTGGTTCAGCTGATCATAAACTATATGCGATTAATGCCGATGGAACAAAAAAATGGGATTTTAAAACAGGTGGTGCAATCTTAGAATCTTTATTGATTGATAATAATGGCATAATTTATTTTGGTTCAACAGATGATAAAATTTATGCGATCAATTCAGATGGAACAAAAAGATGGTCACTTACTACAGGCGGTGATATTTATTCATCTCCTGCTATGTCTGATGATGGAACACTATATGTTGGATCAACTGATGGATATTTATATGCAATAGCTACCGATGCAAATGGTTTGGCTGACAGCCCTTGGCCAATGTTTCATAAAAATCAGCAACATACAGGAAATAGAGGTTTAAGGTATAAAATAAGTGGTTATGTAAAAGATACACAGAGTAATGCTATGGTAGGGGTGATTGTCTCTTTAACGGGTTTGGAAAATCAAACATATCTTACAGATCAAAATGGTTACTTTGAATTTATAGATTTAGTCAGAGAAAATTATAAAGTATTTGCGCATCATGACAACTATCAATTTGATACAGATTTTTATATTTATAATGATTTAAAAAATAATATAGAATTGGCTAACTTCACCGGTAAAATTATAAAATATGAACTTGAAATAGATAATTCTAAAGATCAAGAAAAAAATATTAAAGCAGATTTTGGAGAGATTAATATAGAAATTCCAGCAGGAACATTTGCTGAAGGTGACTTAGATATTGAAATCATTACACCACCAGCCTCAACAAAACATAACATACAAACAACTGATATTGCTTTAGAAATTAAAAATACTGAATTATTGCAACCAAGTAACCCTGTAATACTAAAATTTTCTTACAATAATTCTGAGGTAAATAGTTTAGATGAATCTAAGCTTACAGTTATGCGCTATATTTTAGAAACGGATCAATGGCTTAGCTTGCCCTCTGAAGTAGACACCATCAACAATATTGTAACGGCAACTTTAACCCATTTTTCAACTTTTGCTTTAGTTCTATATACACCGCCGAATAATCTTCAAGCCGTCAAAGCTTATCCGAACCCTTTTGATCCAGTGACAAATTTAGTTGGCATGAAAATAACCTCTTTAACTGCAAATTCTAAAATAAAAATTTATAATATTCTGGGGCAATTAGTGAGAGAATTAGAAGATTTTGATGGGAATGGGACTGAGATTTGGGATGGAAGAAATCAGGTTGGAAATATTGTTTCAAGTGGTATTTATATCATTTATATCCAAGGTGATGATGATCGTAAAAAAATTAAAATAGCAGTGGAAAAATAAGATGAAAAAAATGTTTTTATTTTTGTTATTATTTATTTCTTTATCCATAGCTCTTTTTGCGGATAATATTAGTGAGTCTGGTGGTCAGTTTTTAAATTTAGGCATTGGTGCTAAAGCCATATCTTTGGGAGAAGCTTATGTTGCAAGCTGTGATGATGTCACTTCAATTTACTGGAACCCAGCGGGGGTAGTTTTTCCGCTAAATAAAAATGTTATGTTTATCCATGGAAGCTCGTTTGCTGATATCACTTATGATTGGTTGGGCTATGTGCATCCTACGGCATATGGTGGACTTGGTTTTGCTATCCAATATATAAACTATGGAACACTTGAAAAATTAGATGATGAGGGAAATCAGCTAGGAATCTTTCATCCTGCAGATAAAGTAATTAGTGTTAGCTATGGTCATATTTTTAAATTATTTGCAGCGGGTGTCACAGGGAAATATATTGAGTCTGTTATAACGAAATCAGCAAGTGCTTATGCTTTAGACTTTGGACTGCAGTATTCCCTAACAGATTTTATTCAACTTGGAGTTGTAGGAAGAAATTATGTCAGTACTAAAATTAAATATAAAAATGTTGCTGATGAATTAGCAAAGAGTTTAGATTTTGGGATTAGTTATTTTGGTTTAGAAGGCCTACTTTTAGAATTAGATATTAAAAGATCAAGCGATGAAGTTTTTACTCTTAATACAGGCGTAGAATACAAAACAAAAATATCTCATTTTTCAGAAGCAGCGATTAGAGCAGGATATAATACAAGAATAAAGGAAGTAGATGGTTTGTTAGGGATTAGTATTGGTTTTGGGTTAAAATTTAAGGTTTATACAATTGATTATGTTTACAAACCAATAGTTGAGTTGGGAGATACACATTTTTTGAGCTTTGGGATCGAGATATAGGTTCATATTGGTTTGTTCTCCGTTGAGTGGAAATGTTGTAATCTCTTAATTAAAATACTAAAACTCAAAAGAAAAATCAACATGAGTAGAGATTATTATCTTTTTTTAAATTTTTTATTTTAGTTTTTATCGAGATAACTCACCAATAAATGGGTAGAACATCCATATATATTTATCCATAATTTATAACTTTATTTACACTTATTGCTTTAGACTTCAGTTTCTTCTATATAATCTAGAATTAAAGATATGTCTAAGAAAAGAAACGGTCATTTTAAAGTATTTAGTTGTCTTGACAAATTTGATTTAATATAAATATAAAACTAAACTAACTTCTGTAATGTACCCCTTTTAGTCAAGAAAAAAATGGGAGAGTTTTATAAAGCAACTTTAAGTTCTTTATGATAATATTGATTAGGTGTTAAATAATTAAGGCTCTGATGTGGAAAATCATAATTATAATCATTTATCCAAC
>JAAEPJ010000229.1 GCA_024222485.1 bacterium
CAGTGCAGTGCAGTGCAGTGCAGTGCAGTGCAGTGCAGTGCAGTGCAGTGCAGTGCAGTGCAGTGCAGTGCAGTGCAGTGCAGTGCAGTGCAGTGCAGTGCAGTGAAGTGCAGTGCAGTGCAGTGCAGTTCAGTGCAGTGCAGTGCAGTGCAGTACACTGGATATTTCACCCTCCCCTCATCTTTCTGTACTTGACCATGCCGGTTGGAAGGAAAGGTTGATAGTGCAGTGCAGTGCAGTGCAGTGCAGTGCAGTGAGTGCAATACAGTTCAGTTTTGAGCAGGAATGCCGACCCTGTCCACTTTCATGTGCATTGTGGCCCTAAATCCCAGAGCAATGTACATTACATATTCCATCTCAAGAGACACTGGCTATGCTCGTCATCTGGAGATCCCAAGCCATCCTGCGGTGCCATCTGCAGCTGCTAACAGACTTGCTATTTAAAGAGTTGTGCGTGTTTCCGCTCTTCTTCCAACATACCGCCACAAGCAAGACAAACCTAACTTTGATTCAAATTAATCTAGGCTAGCTGTATTGCTTGCTAGCTAGAATATAG
>JAAEPJ010000230.1 GCA_024222485.1 bacterium
TGTTCCCAAGGAAAGAACTGTTGTTATACGTTTGTTTACAAGGTTTTAGAGCAAACGGAATCGTTTTACTGCATGAAAAAGGCGTATTTTATAAGAAGCTAAGGTAAACTCTTATTGCTGGGCAAAGTTTTCACTTAGTTTCATGGGGAACTTTAAAAACCCTTCGGTGTAATATGTTCTAAACTGTTCCCATGAACAAAACTGTTGTAATACGTTTGTTTACAACGTTTTAGAGCAAACAGCATCGTTTTATTCCATGCGAAAGGCGTACTTTATAAGAAATTGGGCTGAACTCTTATTGCAGGGCTAAGTTTGCACTAAGTTTAATGGGGAACTATAAGAAACCCTCGGTGTAAAAAGTTCTAGGCTGTTTTTATGGACAGAACTGTTGTTAAACGTTTGTTTACAACGTTTAAGAGCAAACGGAATCGTTTTACTCCATGAAAAAGACGTATTTTATAAGAAGTTAGGGTAAACTCTTATTGCGGGGCAAAGTTTTCACTTAGTTTCATGGGGAA
>JAAEPJ010000231.1 GCA_024222485.1 bacterium
AGTGGTCTAAGGCGCTGGTTTAAGGCATAATTCATTTCGATGGAGTGTGTTGGAGTCCCACTCTGATCATTTTATCGACATTGCTATAAAAAGTATAGTATCCTTTATATTTACCACCTGCAAATGGTATCTTCTACCATCATCCATGCTATTGACCAAAACACGTACAGGCAGGACGGCTGAGTCGTATGAGGTTCTGGTTTAAGGCACCAGTCACTTGGGTCGCTAGGGTTCGAGTCCCACTCCTGTTATTTTGTTTACATTCCTATACAAAGTATTGTTTCATGTATTTTGAGCACCTGCACATGGTATCTTCTATAATACTGAATGCTATTGACCCCACAACACACAGGCAGGATGGCCGAGTGGTCTAATTTGCTGGATTAAGGCACCATTCACTTCGATGGGTTAGGGTCGAGTCCTACACCTGTCATTTTGTTGACATTCCTGTACAAAGTATTGTTTCCTTTATTTTGAACACCTGCACATGGTATTTTCTATCATAATCCATGTTATTCAATACAAACATACAGGCAGAACGGCAAAGTGGTCTAAAGCGCTGGTTTAAGGAAGCAGTCATTTCGATGGCGTTGGTTCGAGGCCCATTCCTGTCATTTTGTTGAAATTCCTATACAAAGAATTGTTTCCTGTATTTTGAACACCTGCACATGGTATCTTCTACCATCATCCATGCCATTGACTACACAACATACAGGCAGGATGGCCGAGTGGTCTAAGGCGCTGGTTTAAGGCACCAGTCACATCGGTGGCGTGGGTTCGAGTCCCACTCCTGCCATTTTGTTGACATTACTATACAAAGTATTGTTTCCTGTATTTTGAACACCTGCACATGGTATCTTCTACCATCATCCATGCCATTGAC
>JAAEPJ010000232.1 GCA_024222485.1 bacterium
ATTTCATGGGGAACTAAAAGAAACCCTCGTTGTAATAAGTTCTAGGCTGTTCCCATGGACAGAACTGTTGGATTACGTATGTTAACAACGTTTTAGAGCTAACGGAATCGTTTCATTCCATGAGAAATGCGTACTTTATATGAAATTGAGATGAACTATTATTGCGGGGCTAAGTTTTCACTAAGTTTGATGGGGAACTATAATAAAACCCTCGGTGTAATAAGTTCTAGGCTGTTCCCATGGACAGACCTGTTGTAATACGTTTGTTGGCAATGTTTTAGAGCAAACGGAATCGTTTTATTCCATTCGAAAGGCGTAATTTAAAAGAAATTGAGGTGAACTCTTATTGTAGGGCTAAGATTTACTAAGTGACATTGGGAACTATAAGAAACACTCGAAGTAATAAGTTCTCCGCTGTTCTCAAGGACAGAACTGTTCTAATACGTTTGTTTATAACGTTTTAGAGCAAATGGAATCATCGTTTTATTCCATGCGAAAGGCGTACTTTATGGGAAATTGGGGTAAACTCTTATTGCGAGGCTAAGTTTTCCATTAGTTTCATGGGAAACTATAAAAACCCCTCGGTGTATTCTCTTCTAGGCTGTTCCCATG
>JAAEPJ010000233.1 GCA_024222485.1 bacterium
GACCACGCCCAATTGTCAAATCAAAAATCAAAATTTTTTTTGCCAAAATATAAATCAGGTATTCATGTATCATTGGTGCAGTTTTCAACTTGGGACACCCATGGGATCATGCAGAAAAATGTATTTAAATCATAAAGGTCATAGGTAAAAAAAATTTTGAGCCATATTTAACGGTCAAAATCAATATTTTTCATAAATGAATATATTTGAATATGAAAAACTGTTTCAATCATGATTTCTCTTGATTCAAATAACCAAAGCTTATTCAATCTCCTTATTTGCAGCTTCAAATTGTACCACTAGTCAATTGAAAATATCATATTTAACATGTAACAGTTTCTCATGTAGAACACGCTCACACATACAAGCTTATTGATAAAAACCAGTTTCTTAGGTATCATGGCCCTTAGAAATCTTTTGTAATCAAGAGGTATTACTGAATGTACAGCAAAGGTGCCATTCATGGTCCTAACTTGATAAGCTTTAACATCAGCTCTTGTTATCTTAGGTTTGAGCATAACATGAAATTCAAGAAAGTTGTTGGTAAGAACTGGAGCTAAGTTTCTAATAAAGACCTGTTAAATAGAGAAGTATGTTTTCAAACAGAAATCTGTAGTCTTTTATAAACGTAATTCACATCTTAGATTCTACACGTTTGTATGTCAAGATTCTGCTCAATCTTTTCATTGGAACTCTAGTAGTGCCACTCTTCATATACTACCACAATGTAGGGAAAAATATCCCATATCTCTTATCAAATTGCAGCTATTGATTCAAATAACCTAAGCTTATTCA
>JAAEPJ010000234.1 GCA_024222485.1 bacterium
GGACATCAGAGGGATTTTACATATGTCTCGATGACCACACAGAACGTTTGTTAATCAATTTTAAGAAAGTGACCTGCCCCACACGCGCTGGCAGTACTCGACAAAACAAAGAACTTAAACAAATCTAGTACTGGATAGCAGAATATTAGGCAATGTAAGTTCTAGTTCTGATCCAATTAGCAATGAAAATCTTGCAGTAGCTATAGAAAGTAGGTTGCAGTGGACATTTGTTGTACACCATCTTGTGATACAGAACTCTACGGGACAAACTCTGAGGTGAAAAAAGCTATGCAATTGCTAAGCAATTTTGGTACTCAAATTTGCCCTCCAGCTAAGCAATTTTAGTACTGAGCTCGAGCCGATGTTCCCAAAACCGACCTGAATGACCATTCTGTTCTGAATAGCCTAGCTAAGGAAAATACTACAAATTAACTTACTAAAAGGCCTAAAAAAATCCCACTGCAAAATGTTTGAGACCTTTGCGAAAGTCAGACTGCACGAGAAATCCACGTTCTGATGAAACTTTGATTAGGGCTATTTTGCACACTCAAGGAACCTAAGACC
>JAAEPJ010000235.1 GCA_024222485.1 bacterium
GAACTTATTAAACCGGGGGTTTGTTATAGGTCCCAATGAAACTTAGTGGTAACTTAGCGCCACAATAAGAGTTCACCTCAATTTCTTATAAAGTACGCCTTTCGCATGGAATAAAACGATTCCGTTTGCTCTAAAACGTTGTAAACAAACGTATTACAATAGTTTTGTCCATGGGAACAGTGTAGAACTTATTATTACAACGGTTTTTTATAGTTCCCCATGAAACTTAGTGAAAACTTAGCCCCGCAGTAAGAGTTCACCTCAATTTCTTATAAAGTACGCCTTTCGCATGGAATAAAACGATTCCGTTTTCTCTAACACGTTGTAAAAAATTGTATTACAACAGTTCTGTCCATTGGAACAGCCTAAAACTTATTACACTGAGGGTTTCTTATAGTTCCCCATGAAACGTAAGGAAACTTAGCCCCGCAATAAGAGTTCACCTCAATTTCTTATAAAGTACGCCTTTGGCATGGAATAAAACGATTCCGTTTGCTCTAAAACGTTGTAAACAATTGTATTACAACAGTTCTGTCCATGGGAACAGCCTAAAACCTATTACACCTAAAAATCTAAGGAACACTCTAAAAACTCTTGATCAAGATGGCAATGAAATAATCCTCCTCGGGGATACAAATTGCGATTTCAAAAATAATCAAAGCAAAAAAAATTGTTTTATTCCATGCGAAAGGCGTACTTTATAAGAAATTGAGGTGAACTCTTATTGTGGCGCTAAGTTTTCACTAAGTTTCATGGGGAAC
>JAAEPJ010000236.1 GCA_024222485.1 bacterium
GTTGGATAAATGATTATAATTATGATTTTCCACATCAGAGCCTTAATTATTTAACACCTAATCAATATTATCATAAAGAACTTAAAGTTGCTTTATAAAACTCTCCCATTTTTTTCTTGACTAAAAGGGGTACATTACACACAAATAAAGACCCCACCTTTTTAATATAAAAAAATAAATTCTATTTTTAATTATACTTAAAACTGCTTTATCATATCAATATTAGAATATTCAATATCAAAAAGGATAAAGAACTATTAAGCTATAAAAAAAGGTTGATTGAATATCCATAAAAAGGGATTAATTTTAGGCTATAAACTACAAAATAAATAGCGGAAGACGAGGTTCGAACTCGCGACCTCAACCTTGGGAAGGTTGCGCTCTACCAGCTGAGCTACTCCCGCAGTAAAACACCGTGCAACACAAGCAACAGTAAACAGAGTATCAAAATTTTAATTCTAATTGCGTTAAGTCTTTCTTAAGCAGCCCTTAACAATATACTTTAATAATATTCATATAAATTATTTCTCTTAAAAACGAATGATGCATATTAACATAAACCGATTCTTTTGTCTATTTGTACTATTTTTACTATTGATATCTTAGCGTGAACGCCACACAATAAATGTATATGATTTTTATCTATCCCTAGTTTTTCTATTTCTATTTCATATCTATTTATTTCAACATTTTAACAATAATAACTTTTTGAATAAAACTACACCCATAAAATTTTCTAAAAATATTAAATTATTTTCTGTAGTCAGGCAAGTGATTTGGTCAGTTAAAAAAAATTTCAGAGTAAAAAATAAAGTTATAAAATAACAATGCCATAAAAACGGAGAGGGAGGGATTTGAACCCTCGAACGGTTACCCGTTACACGCTTTCCAGGCGTGCGCACTAAGCCAGACTATGCGACCTCTCCAAGTTTTTTATGTTATCTAATAAAATAACTATTATCAATCCTAACTTCTACCATTTCTGCCGTTTTATATAATCCTTAAGGGCTACAGACCAAACATCCGCTCCTAAATTTGAACAATACATTTTGTTTAGCATATCTCAAGATAAAACGACTTTTCCCCTCTGTTAATATTTATGTCACTCTATCAACTAGTTCCTTTACGACCTTTGGGCCGAGAGTTACGATTGTCTCGCCTAAATTCTTTACAATATCTGCTAAAACCAATCTATACTTAGGCTTTGAAAAAGTACCCTTAATAACTAAACTTTTTACTAAAGGGTTAAATTTATTTACTTCAAAATCTAGCTTTAAATCCAAGCTCTTATCAATAAACCCTAGCTTGCCTTTTAAGTCAATATTACCTAATTCTTTCGTCTTATTCTTAAACTCAAAAATATCTAAAACTCCTTTATCAAACTTAGCTTTTAAAAAAGTCGCATCATAGTGTATAGTAGAAAGATTTTTTTTATTAAAGTTCTCAGCAAACTTATTAAAAATCTTAATATTTTGAAACTGACCGTCCTTTGTCAAAAGCTCAACGGTCCCCTTAAAATCCATAATCTTTGGACTAGCAAGCTTTGATAAAATAGTAAAGCTTCCATTAGCCTTCCCTGTAACATTATACTTTAGTCTAAAAACTTCGGCAATACCATCAAGAAAAATATTTTTGAGACTAATGTCTGCATTATAAATTTTTGTATCCAAATCAAGTCGAGCATTACCACTTAAAAACCCCTTATTAAAATCAACCTTAAGACCATTAAAATATAAAAAATGACTATCCGTTAATAAATTCGTTTTAACATTATCAAAAACTAAGGTCTCATATATTATTTTATCAAAAATAAGTTGCCCTCTAATCCCAGACTTTTTTAGAGTAAGAGGATAGAAAAAAAGACCATATGCTTTTAAATTTTTTGTAGCCATATCTAAAAGTTCAAGGCTGAGCTTGTATCTTTTTTTATCAGCAACAAAGTCAAAATGCCCTCCATTTATAAACCCTGACAAATTTTTAACGACAAAATCCTTACCTGATAAAGCAACCGTGCCAAATACCTCCGAAAATTTAGCTCCAAAAATATCAAAATCAAGAAGGTCCGCAATCAAAACTATAGAGTTGGTATTTAAATCATATTTTTTTATCAAGTATGCATCAATATCAAGCTTGCCTTTATTGAGCTTCCAAAACTTATCAATGATTAAGGTCGTTAATGTTTCCGCTTTAAGGTCATTCACTTGAATATTAAAGCTATGAGTTGTCTTAGTAAAATATCCAGACATGGTGATATCTTCATTTAAGATTTTTAAAACAGCTGAATCTATATTAATTTTAAACGGAGATTTCGTATAAAAAATTCTATAGTCAAGAGTACACCCAACTCCCATATCTTTTTTAAGTTTGCCATAAATAACTTCAGTAGATTTAAAGTCAGCAATCCCATCTAAAGTAATCTTATCTATGCTCTGCATCCTTAAATTACAATCGGTTCGGCCAGGTCCACTTAAATAAGGTGAATATTTACTAAGGTCTTTACACACAAGCTTTAAACCAATCTCTAAGTCGAAATCATTATTATCTAAAATTTTCAGTTTACCAACCGTTGTGTTAACAGCAGTGATCCCCGTTGTCGAAACCTTAAGCTTAGTAATATCAAACTCTAAGCTTTCAAAACTGAAATTTGCCTCTGCTAACAAAAAGTAAGTATTTATAGTTGTCTCTAACTTAAGATGATTATTATTTTTAATTTTAACATTTGTATCATACAACTTAATCGTATCAGTCAAAGCATACTCAAGTCCATCAAGTTCAATAATACCAAATTTTAAATAGCTTTTTTTAGCAGTAAAAAAAACTTTTCCCTCTCGATAAACGATCAAATTGGCAATACAAATTCCTTTCAAAGAGATATCCAAGTTTAAAAATTCAATCTCATGCTTAATGATCTTCTCAATCTTCTTTTCAACTATTTTTTGTATTTTAGAAGTTTGCAAACAAAAATGTCCCCCCACCATTAATAAAATTAAAGTAGTGATAATAATCATTAAAGTCTTTTTCATTGATTAATCCTTTTCTATATTTATCCATTTTAAGAGAAAATAACTTTATCTAAAAGCATTACAAAAAAAATTATAATAACATCTCAAGTAATTTCGATACCTAAAGAAATATCTTCAATACCCATTTCTCTTATTAGGTTTAAAACTTGCACAACGGCATCGTATCTAACATCTTTATCCCCATTTAAAGTAACCGTTTTCTCTCCATCTTTCATGGCTAGTTCTTTAATAAATATTTTTAAATTTCTAAACTCTATTTTTTTATCATCCAAATAAATATGCCCTTTTTCATCAATAAAAATTATAATATTATGATTCGGTCTCTGCCTATTTTCAGTTTCAACTTTTGGCAGATTAATTTTAATTTTTGACTGAATAAGTAAAGGAGTTGCAATCATAAAAATAATCAATAAAACTAAAGCAATATCTGTCAATGGCGTAATATTAATTGAAGTAAAAAGATGTGCTCTTTTCTGTCTCTTATAAACGCGTGTAAATCTCAAGTTTCTTTCCCTACTAAAATTAATGTCTCATCTATTAAAAGCTCCATATCATTAATGAAGTTTTCCACTCGATTAGTCAAATAGTTATAAAAGACCACTGCAGGAATAGCAACAAAAAGTCCAAATGCCGTTGTCACAAGAGCCTTAGAAACACCCCCAATCACTACTTCAATCCCACCCATCCCTTGTAGAGAAATATTAGTGAATGCCTGCATAATCCCCAAAATAGTTCCAAGAAGACCAATATAAACAGAGACATTAGCAATTGTGCCAATGACTATAATATATCTTTCCAAATCTTTAATATTTTTATTGAGCTCTTTTTCTGCAATCTTCATAATCGTTTTATGTGATCTGTCTTTATTCTTAAAAATAGCAGCCGCAATACTAGAAAAAGGAGATAAAACTAAAAAATCACATAAAGAAAGAATTGAGTCAATATCTTTTTTTTCATAGAAATTCTCCATTTTTGAGATAAATGATTCTACACTTATTCGTGATTTGAGATAAAAAAAAATTAAGCGATTAATAATAAAAGAAATAGAACATATAGAGCATAAAATCAAAATATAAGAGATTATGCCTCCAGAATTTATCCATGTTAAAATTATTTGCATTGCTAATCCCTTCTAATATTTTCTATTTTACCGTAGCAAATAGAACTTAAGTGTCTCTCTAAACTTATACAAAAAATTATCGGAAATAAAAAAATAGCTAGCCTTAAAATTGTTTGAGCGTAACATTTTCAGTCTCAAAATCATAAATCATCACAGTAGAAACCCCAAATTTTTTTGCAGAACATTCTCCAGGATTTAAAATCCTTGTTGAGTTAATAACTATGTCCTCAACATGGTGAGTATGTCCATGAATAATAAGATCTGCCTGCCGCCTTATTTCTAGAGGAATCAAAAGAATATTATGAACCAAAACAATACGAATACCGCATAACTCAGTTACAACTATCTGTCCAGAAAGTTCTAATTTAGCACCCAACTTGGTTATTAATTCGGATTCCGCTTTATCCGTATTGCCAAAAGCCAAAATCAACGGCATATTCAATTTATTGAAAGCCTCTGCAGTATCAACTTGTGAAATATCCCCTGCATGAAAGACCTTATCTACTTTTTCTTCATTAAAATATCTAATGGCTTTCTTAATATATTCTAAATTATCATGTGTATCAGAAATTACTCCTATTTTCATTAAAACGATAAAACTCCTTTTTTAGTATAATTTAACTATTAAAATAATATCTACAATACTTAATTTGCAATAAACTTCTTTACTGCTGCTGCGTAAATAATATGCTCCACTTTTAATACTTTACTAGCGATCTTTTTTGCCGTATCACAATCACTTATATCAACCTCTTCTTGCATAATAATAGGTCCTGTATCACATTTCTCTGTAACAATATGAACCGTCGCTCCACTAACTTTATCGCCTGAAAAAAAAACTGCCTCATGGACATGCATACCATACATACCAACACCACCATACTTGGGAAGTAAAGAAGGATGAATATTCAGAATATTGTCTTTAAAAGTGTTAAAAATTATCTTATCTAAGATAAACATAAAGCCTGCTAAACAAACAAAATCAATACTTTTTTTGTTCAAAAGTGCAATAAGCTCTTTAGTATATTCTAATCTAGACTTTCCTTTAGGTGATAGAAAAATAGCTTCAATCGCCTTGTTTTTGGCATATTCTAAACCTAAAGCATCAGATTTATTGCTAATAACGCAATCCACTTTAATACCTGCACTTACTAATGCTCTTAGATTTGAACCATTTCCCGAAATTAGTACTGCTATTTTTTTTTCTCTCACTTTAAAATAACCTTTCCATCTCCAAGGATAACTTCACCGATAACTTTAGCATCACTAATAAAACTCAAAATACGATTAACATTATCTTTCTCCGCTATAATAACCATGCCTATCCCCATATTAAATACTCTGAACATATCCGATTCTTCAATACCTGCTTTTTCCTGCATAGTCTTAAAAATATCTAAATGACTTATCTTCTCTTTTTCAAGCACAACATCTAAACCACCTGGCAAAACTCTAGGAATATTGCCAGTCAAACCTCCACCCGTAATATGTGCAAATCCATTAGCCAATTTATTTTTAATAATTGGTCTTAGATCTTTGACATAAATCCTCGTTGGAACAAGTAACTCCTCAGCAACTCCTGCTAATTCTTTTTCATTAAATATTTTTCTAACCATTGAAAAACCATTGCTATGAACACCCGTTGAAGGCACCCCTATAACAATATCTCCAACTTTAATCTCTCTACCATCTATAATATCCTCCTTTTCCACAACACCAACTGTAAAACCTGCTAAATCATACTCACCATCAGCGTAGAAGTCTGGCATTTCCGCAGTCTCCCCTCCGAGTAAAACACAATCCGCTTGCTTACAACCTTCCACAATACCAGATATCACACTTTCAGCTTGATCAAGTTTAAGTTTGCCTGTTGCAAAATAATCAAGAAAAAATAAAGGTAATGCTCCACCTGTAATAATATCATTGACGCACATAGCAACAAGATCAATACCAACAGTATCATGTTTATCCAACATAAAAGCTAACTTAAGTTTTGTCCCAACGCCATCAGTACCAGAGACCAAAACAGGATTCTTATAACCTAAAAGCTCATAAGCACCACCAAACCCGCCAAGACCACCAAGCATATTTTTTTTAGGCATATTTTTTGTCATATTTTTAATACCAACCACAAGTTGATCCCCTGCCTCAATATCAACCCCAGCATCTTTATAAGTAAACTTTTTATCCATTATTATTTCTCCATATTTTAAAAACAAAAATTTTTCACTTTACTTTCTACAAATTTCATGGGCTAAAATAGCTGGCAAAAACATCTTATCATAATAATGCCTACTCATGATATTAATATTCAATTTATGTTGCCATGTTAATAAAGCTTGCTGCTTTATTTCTTTAAATTTCTCATAATCATTGTAGTAGATATTAGAAATCTTACGCATTATGTTAAGAAAGTTATCCGTTGAATAAGGTTTAAGCATAAAACTATTCTCTCCCTCGGACAACCACTCAAGAGCACCATCACTAGAGTTAACAGTAATATTCCCATGACCAAGTGAACGCATACCGCTTGTGCCACAAGCTTCCTCTCCAAGGGCAGGAATCTCTAAACAAACATCACCAAACTCTGCAGAGTCTCTTAAAAGTCGTCCTAAGCCCCCTTCTTCAGCTGGGATGAAAAAAAAGTTATCAACCAATTCTGGTGCCACTTCAAAATCATGGGATAAACTACTACGCCACCTGCCGTTCATCCAATTACAAAATTCATAAATCCAGCTTTGCGAGACTTCATCATTAGGATGGGCCATCCCACCAACTATAACTTGAAAGCCAAGCTCCCCACAAAGTATTCTTATAATATCTTTTAAAAGCGGCCATTGATTTTTATAATCCACAATCCTACGAACAGCCCATGCAGAAATTTTCTTAGGGTTTAAAAAACTTGGTTGCTGATTAACTCCTCGCTTAGAATTCCAATAACTTGCTGATGCACCATTCATGATACCAATAATTTTATGATGAAATTTTTTATTAGTTAAAATCCTTTCTTTGACAATTCCAACTTGGTTGGCGGAGACTGTATTAATACGGTCAGCAAGTTCAGCTGCAGCATGAGTAAAATCGAGCTTTCCTTTATTCTCCGGATCAAAAATCTTTTTATAAGAATAAGGAATCTCTAAATCATCAAAAGCCGTATAAAAAATTTCTAACCCTGCAGCACGCGGCGTATGAATAGTAAATAAAATTCTTGTATCCTCAAAAAAATTATCACCATTTGTCATATTTTTCCATTCTTTAAGGTTCACTGCAGACAAAACAGGATGAGCTTCATTTAAATGCAATACTGCTGGCTTTATATCAAGGACTCTTAACAAAACAGGTGTCACCTTACCAATTAAAACCTCTTGCAAAAGTCTGTGTTCTCGGGAACCCGTATATAAAATATCAAAAACAAGAGGCTCTTCCAAAAGATAAACAGTACTTCCTCCACGATTTATTTGCCAAATCTTCACAACATATTTATTCGCTGAAATAAAAACTAAAATTTCCAGTTGTTCGCCTGTCTCTTGATTAATAACAGGGTGAAGTCCTTTATAGTCAACGACCTTTTCCTTAATCACTTGCCTCAAATTCTTATCAATGGTCTGTATACGCCTTCTTTGATAAAGAGGAATTACCCCCATAGTTGAAAGTCCAATCTCCGCAAAGCCTTCCATACTACATCCAGCAAGAATCCCCAGTCCACCATTAAAATTAGCTTCAACTGCATCATTGTTCAGACTATAAAGCTCCGGGATAAACATTTCCATACACATATAAACAATATTCTTATTATCTAAGCTATAGTTATTTTTAAAAAATTGTTCTGAAGGAATACCTTTAAGATTCACTTGATCATAAATTAAAGAATAAAGGTTAGCCTTATCACCATTAATTTTTTCTATTCTAAAACAGTGTGCAGCATTCTTCTTTAGAAGAACTTTAAGTCCAAATTTTTGTAAATTTTCTGCTTTCCGAAGATAAACTCTATCATTCAGCATATCTTCTAATAGAAAATATTCACAGTCTGTCTCATTAAAATACGTGGTAATGATTGTATCATGACCAGACTTTATATCTTCATTCATAACAAATAAAAAATTATGAGAAAATACTGTATAAAAATGTGTTGACTTAATCTGTAAGTCTGTTTCTAACTCTCCAAAAATAGTTTTAATAATTAATGAAAAATCAAAATTTTTAATTTCTAATGAAGAAAGTGGCTTATCCTTTATAATATTTATAATTACTTCAAAGTATCTATCCACATTTTTGTGTTTTTTGATAGAATAAAATGCAGTCTCATTTGGAACAACTAAAAAATCAAAACCATTTTTTTGAAAATCTTTCCCCGTCTTAAAATATACTTCGTCACTAATCAAGTTTTGGATAGTATAGTTCTCTCCAGAATTAATAAAATCAAAATGTAATTTTAGATTAGCATAACGACCATTTTGATTATAAATACACAAACGCTTCTCATCAATAAAGTCAAAAATATCAATATTATCAGCCAATTGCTTTTTTTTTATATTTCTTATTCTAAATATATTGCTAATATTCATAAAATCCTTCTTAAAATAAAAAAATCATACCTAATATTTTATGTCAAGCTTAAAACTTTTTCAATAATATTAGTAGTCGATTTCCCTGCCAAAAATGGAATGGTAACAACTCTTCCCCCATTTTCTACAACGACATCACGCCCTACTATATCCTCTAAATGGTAGTCCCCCCCCTTAACCAGTATATTAGGCTTCAAAAGATTAATAATCTCAAAAGGGGTATCTTCTTGAAATAAACAAAGAAAATCAACGGAATTAAGTGCCGATAATATTTCTGCACGCTCAGCTTCCGGAAAAAGTGGACGGCTATCGCCTTTCAACCTTTTTAAGGAAGTATCACTGTTTAAACCAATAACCAAAATATCACCAAGATCTTTTGCTTTTTGCAAATAATGCACATGCCCTGCATGTATTAAATCAAAACAACCATTAGTAAAAACTATTTTTTTTCCCTGTGATTTCAATAAATCCAGTGCTTGTTTTAATTCGTGAGCTTGTTGTAATTTTGTATAGAACATAGTATTTTTTGTTATTTAATAATAAAAAAATTATTACTAACCTTTTATTTATTTTTCTAAGTACTTAGCATATCTTTCAATAAAATCTGTAAAAATCTCGCCTTTTTTAAATTTAGGATGCATCAAAACCTTTTGATGAAAGCTACTTGTCGTTTTAATCCCCGGACCTTCTACTTTTAGCTCAGGCAAGGCTCGCAACATTCTTGAAATTGCTTTAGATCTATCCTTATCATGAACCAAAAGTTTAAGGATCATCGAATCATAAAAAGGCGAAATCGTATAGCCTTGATAAACATGTGTATCAATCCTAACCCCAGGACCTCCGGGTAATATCAACCTCTCTATCTTTCCTGCCGCCGGCATAAAATCATGCTCAGTATCCTCAGCATTAACCCTACATTCAATAACATGTCCATTTAAACCGACCTCTTCTTGTTTAATCTTTAATTTTTCGCCTGCAGCAAGCCGAATCTGTTCTTTTATGAGATCAATCCCTGTGACTAACTCAGAGACAGGATGCTCAACTTGAATACGAGTATTCATCTCCATAAAATAAAAGTCGCCATTTCTATCAAGCAAAAATTCAACTGTGCCTACAGTATGATAACCAACGGCCTTAGCGGCCTTAACTGCCGCTCTACCCATTTTTTTACGCAAGCGCTCACCTACAGCAGGTGATGGTGATTCTTCAATTAATTTTTGATGACGTCTCTGAACTGAGCAGTCTCTCTCAGGCAAATAAATAGTCTTTCCAAATTTATCAGCAACTATCTGAAACTCAATATGCCTTGGCTCTAAGATATATTTTTCCATATACAGGGTTTCATTCGCAAAGGAAGTATGCGCTTCAAGCATTGCAGCATCTATGCTAGACTCCAAGTCTCTTACGGAATTAATAACACGCATCCCTTTCCCACCGCCGCCAGCAACAGCTTTAACTATCACAGGATAACCTATCTTTTTTGCAAGTGCTTTGACATTCGTATTTTCTGTAATAATACCATCACTACCAGGGACAACAGGCACACCAGCCTTAATCATCGTATCACGAGCCTTAACTTTATCACCCATTCGTAGAACCGCATCTTTTTCAGGTCCAATAAAGGTAATTCCACATTTTTCACAAATCTCAGCAAAGCCTGTATTTTCTGCTAAAAACCCATAGCCAGGATGAATAGCATCCGAACCTGTAAGCTCAGCAACACTGATTAAGTTTGGCATATTTAAATAACTTTCTGATGACGCTGCTGGACCAATACAGTACTTCTCATCAGACATTTCTACATGCATAGCCTCTCGATCTGCCTCTGAATAAACCGCCACAGTACGAATATCTAACTCTCTACAAGCCCTGATAATTCTAACAGCAATTTCACCTCTATTCGCTATTAAAATTTTTTTAAACATATTTATAACTCCCCACAACATAATATACATATCAACTGTATAAATGTTAGTTCCAAAAATTTTAAAATATTTAGAACAATTTTATAGATTTATTTTAATTTTTAAAATAAATCAAATATTCGACATTCCCAGCAGGCCCCTTAATAGAAGATTCACAGATACCAAAAACTGTATACCCTATATTCTCTACAAATTTACTAATCTTGTCTACCGTTTCTTTTCGGTATTCTTCATTTCGCACAACACCTTTTTTCCCAACTTTTTCTCTGCCTACTTCAAACTGTGGTTTTATTAAAGCCAAAACTTCATATTTCCTATTTTTAAACAATTGATTTAAGTTAGGGATAATTTTTGTTAAGGAGATAAATGAAACATCAATAGAAACAAAGTCGATATCTTCTTCAATGTCTTTGCCATCATAATAACGAAAATTTATTCTTTCAAGGTTCATCACCCTTAAATCATTGCGTAAACTCCAGTCAAGCTGTCCATAACCAACATCTAAAGAGTAAACTTTAATAGCCCCATGTTGTAACATACAATCTGTAAACCCACCTGTTGATGCACCGACATCCAAACAGACTTTTCTTTTAAGGTCAATCTTAAATTCTTTAATACCTCTCAATAACTTTAACCCGCCACGCGAAACAAATTTATTCTCTATAATATCAACTGTAATATTAGCATCTAAATTAATCTGTGATCCTGCTTTATTAATTATTTCATCCTCGACCTTAACCTTATTTGACATAATTAAAGCAGTTGCTTCTGTCCGAGTTTTAACTAATTTTTTTTCTAGTAATAAGATATCTAAGCGTTTTTTCATGATTATTAAATTTATAAATTTACAGTCTTTTTTTCAATTTATTTTTTATAAAAATAAAATATATATCTAAAAAATAAAAATTTCCTTTTTTATTAGAGTCCCTAACATTTTTCTATCAAAAATATTACTTATCATTCCTATTATCCTCAATTCATTTAGAGTCAATAGCAAAAAAATAATTTTCTTAAAATCTTTACTATATTATTTTTATATTTTGAATAGAACTTGTTAATGCTAAAAATTTTATGATATACCTCAAAAGTAATAAAAAAATAAAATACTACCATAAGAAAAAAACGCCCATTAAGTCTAAAAAACTAGCTAAGTATTTATAAAGTTTGGGGCAACAATTTTGGGGAAAGATCATTCATCTTACTGCACTGCTCTGCAAATCCTTCTATATTCATAACTGTATTTCTAATATTGGTATCTTTTCTTTTACAAGAACTGGTGAATGCATATCTTTCTCCTATTATAATACATTTCCCCTTAGCTCTCGTTATTGCTGTATATAATAGTTTATTATTTAACATAATATAGTGTGATAATGTTATGGGAATTATAACATTCGCATATTCGCTCCCTTGGGTTTTATGTATTGTAAGAGCATATGCTAAGCTTAACAATTCTCTTGCTTCATCAAAGGTATATTCAACGACTACCTCGTCATTAGGATAAAAAACCCACAATAACTCTTCCTCTTTATCCAGTTTAAACAAAATTCCGATCATACCATTAAATATTCGTTTTCTTTTTAGGTATTCCGTCCGATCATTTCTTTTAAAATCAGCTGGCAGATAACAATCCATATCTTTATTAATAATATGAATTACTTTGTCAAAAATATTAAATTTTATAATGCCTAAATCTATAATTTTCTTAACATCTATTTGTGGATTTAGTTTTTCCTGCAAGTGAATATTAATATTTCTAGCACCTAATACCCCATTTTTAACGGGGGTTATTATTTGAAAATAGCTTATATATTCTTTCATTTTTTTTGTTTTTTTTAATGCTAATAAATTATTTTTATGGTCATGGAATAAGGACAATATTTCTAAAAGGATATTCTCATTATTGGTTTCTCTCATTTGTTTTATTTGACTTGTGGATAGTTGCTTTTTAATTGCGAAATAATTTTCTATAGATATATCTATAAATTTAAAATCTTCATATTCTTTATTATATTTTTCTGGAACTTTTGCTTGTCTGATTTGGTTTGCTAGTAAAGTAACGACCTTATCTTCACTTTGCCTATATATCTTTATAAGCTCAACTGTATTTAGTACTCTAAAATTTATTATATCTTGGAATGGATCCCCTGCTCCAATTGGCGGTAGTTGTGCGGGATCGCCGACTAAGATAAATTTTGTTCCTTCCGCACTTGACTGAAATAATTTATACATTATTTCAGTATTGATCATTGATGACTCATCTATCAAAATTACTTTATATGGCAAATTCTTGCCTTCTTTCATTATTTTCACTAATAAACTTTGTATTGTTACACCTTGATATCCTGTAGTTTTTCTTATACGGTCTGCGGCTATTCCACTTAGAGCACAGCAAATTATGTCATGATATTTATATTTAATTACTAAAATATCCAATATTGCTTTACTTATTGTTGATTTCCCTGTTCCTGCATATCCACATAAAATAAATAATTCATAGTTTTCATTTGCTAGCTGCATTGCTTGCTTTTGTTCATCTGAAAAGATCATCCCCATTTCTTGAGATTTTTGAGAAATATAGCTTTCTATATCCTCAATGATTCTTTTTTGTTTTAGATGACCTTTTTTGATTACTGTTTCAAGTATAAATTTTTCTGCATTGTATAAAAATGTTGATGTTATCTTTTTATCTGTTAACCATACTATTTTTTTTTTTTCTTTCATAGCTGACAAATTATTTAATAACTCTTCTTTTAAAATTGTATTCGTATTACCTCCCTGGTCAATAAAAGCTATTTCCTCATTTAAAAGCTCAAATAACGTTTCTATTTCTATACAGCTATTTCCTCTCTCTATCGTATACGATAGAATTATAAAATCTATACAGGCTTTTATCCTGATTGAACCATGAGGGTTAATGCCCATCGCTCTCGCTATTTTATCTGCTGTTTTAAAACCAATTCTTGGCACTTCTGTTATGATATATGGGTTGGATTTTATCTTAGGAATAATTTGAAGATCTTCTTTAAAGTGAAGATATATTCTTTTAACTAAACTTTGAGTTCCTCCGTTGGGGATTATAATATCTGCAATAGATTTTAAATGTTTAAATTTATTCCAACTAGAAACTATTTTGTTTAGTTTTTTATGTCTTATTCCTTTTGTTTCAATAAGTTTTTCTGGATTATTTTCAAGAATATCTTCTAAATCTTTTTCACCATATTTTTCAATAAGATGTTTTGCAAGTTTTTTGCCAAGACCTCTGACTATCCGAGAAAGAAAATAAAATAATTCACCTTCAGTGATACTAAGGTCTTCAAAATAAAATTGAGTCCCGTGTTTTTTATGTCGTTTCCATTCGCCTTTTGCTATAAAATCTGCTTCTTTTAAAATTATCCCTACATCGTAAAGTGTGCCACATAATGTTATATTTTTTGTTGTGCGTAAAATGGTATATCCAGTATCTTTATTCTGGTAGACTATATTTTTGATTGTGCCAAAGATATCTTGCATTATTTTATGGTCAAATTAAAAAATCAATTTTGCAAATAAACGACAATAATCCAGAAATTAATTTTTTACTTCTTATAGTTTTTGGCTTGCTCAGCCACTTGGAATAGCCCCTCTTAGAAACCTCACATCTAAAAAAACTTGAGACATCTTGAAAAGAAAAAATACTCATTAATTAAGTTGCTCAGAACATATATTTTCTGCTATTTTTCTCTAAAAATAGTCAAAAGATGTAAAAGATATCTGACTATCTTTTATATCTTTAACATTACTTTTTATGAAGAACCTTTTATTGTCTATGGGTCGTATTTATTATTTTAATCAAGTTATAAGGTATTCAGCCAAGCATTCTCGATGCTTGGCTGAATACTTGATTTTCTAAGAATATCTACGTAACCTCATGCGTACCTATGTATGAGTCTTTTTCAAACTTTTTATTATAAAATCTCGTTAATTTACCTATTAACCTATTCCTTTTAATTTTATTATTTTAATGTTTACATCAAAATATGTCCACTAAATGAAAAAAAAACAAATATCTTTTACAAAAAAAAACTACTAAAACTAAAGCATTAAAAATTAGCAGAAAGTCCTATTGCAGGGGCAAAATGATTTTTCTTAAATGTTTTATGGCTAAGAGAGTACTTATAGGTTGCAGTATAAGAATCTTGATCATGCATAACATAAGAAAGATCAAAATCACAACTTAACCAATTATTCATCTTCCATTTAAAGCCTCCAAAAAAGGCCTTACCTTTTATTTGATCATAATCTGTTTCTTTATTCCCATATCCATAATAATTAATTTCAATAGCCTTAGTATCACCTCTTAGATAACCTATTCTAATCCGAAACTTATCCCCTTTATCTCCAAAGTACCACTTAACATTAAAGTTTTTCATCCCCGCAGGACTCATATCTATCCCTGAAGCTATTCCTAAATGCCCAAATAATAAAAACTCAAGCCCATAACCAACTAAACCATACTGTAAACCTACACCAGCACCAAGGGCTACAATACTTTTACCTCTTTTCTCCTTAGCTTTATCGAGTCTGGAACTTTTTTGGTTATGAATAGAAGTGCCTTGCTCGGCAGAGTTATTGCTAAAAAAATCAGCATAGCTTTCTTTAGCTGCTTTTTCCTTAGTATACTCTCTTTGAGATGGTTCTCTTCTTACTCTTTCTTTCAATTCAATTTTTTCGATATTCGTTTTTTCTATCACAAGGCTATTAGAGCCAAAGGACACCTCAACTTGTTGATCATTTTTCTGAGTTACATTTCCTTTAATAATAAAATTATCATAAATCATCGTAAAATTATCAATATTTATAAAAAATAATCCTTTTATAAATTAACATATTATCTTTATAGCATATAAAAAAGTCAAGAAAAAAATTAAAAAGTAACAGATCATGAAAAATCCTATCTATTTAAAGTTAATATCCTAAAAAAATATCACACACCCTTGTTTTAAAAACGTACCCTATGCTAAAAAGCCTAGAAAAAAATTTTCTAGTTTTAGCACTCCCTTTAAGCTAGAATTTTTTTCCTAACTAAAGAACCATGAGTTTCAGTAAGCATTTTATCACCTAATGACGAATGTTTTCTCCTTTCATTATAAAACTCAAATCAACTCATAATTTCTAATTTTAAATCTCTAAAGTTTTCACATTTAAAAAGATAAAGATTCTCGTATTTTATATTAACCAATACAATTATCTTGGAAAAATAACTTTTCTGCCCTATTTTTTTAATTAATAATAAAATAACTTACACTCTTGTCTGACCTTGGAATCTTTGCTAAACTAATCGCATGAAAATAAATACTAATTTTTTTTTAAAATTACCACAAAACTATGAATTCTTTATTCGTTTTTTTCTTTTAAATATTTTTATTTTTGCTTTTTTTAGAATTTTTTTTATAGTCAGTTTTTATGATCAATTTAATGCATTACCTATTTCAGAGATATTAAAATCATTTATCATTGGGGCTCGTTTTGATATTTTTGTTATAAATTATGCAATAACTCCTTTTTTTATTATTGGCAGTTTACCCTTTATAGGACTTGAATCTTCTAAAATAGTCCAAAATATCTACTCTTTTTTAATAACTATTCTTTTTGGCATTCTATATTTTTTGCACTTAATAAATATTGAATACTTTAAGGAATATGGAAATCATTTAAGCTTTACCGCAATTGAATATTTAGGAAATTCTGATCTGATCATTTATATGATTTTCAAAGACTATCCTATCATTCAGTATATCTTTCTATTTATTGCTCTCATGATTCTCTACCGTTTTCTATTTAAAAAATTTGTTATTTCAATATTTAAAAAAGAAAAAAAACAAGTAAAACTTTTGGCTCAAATTCTTCTTTTCCCAACTTTCTCCGTATTACTTTTTTTAGGGATTCGTGGCAGTATTTCTCAAGGAACAATGAACTGGGGAGAAGCGTTCTTCTCAAACCATAATATAATCAATCAAGCAACGCTCAATCCTCTCTTTAATTTTTCTAAAGATATCTACTATGCAGGAAAAAATAAAAAAAATTCTCTAGTAAGTTATTATAAAAATCCTGCGGATGCGATTAAACGAACACAAAAAATTACTTTTCAAACCAATGAAAAAGCCTTATATCCTCATAAATACCCACTGATGCGACAAACAATAAATAAAGGAAAAGAAAAAAAATATAATATTGTCATTCTCTTAATGGAAGAGTTTATTGGAGAACGAGTCGGAATTATAGGCAGTAACCTAGGGCTCACTCCCCACTTTGACAAACTTGCTAAAGGCGGCCTTCTCTTTGATCGATTCTACTCAGGAGGACGCCGTACAAATCGTGGTGTTTCCTGTACCTACACCGCTTATTTTCCTTTAGTAGGACATTCAATCATGGTTCAAACTGAAGGGCAGCAACCAATGTCAACTATTGGGAGCATTCTCAAAAATAAAGGCTATTCAACTTTTTTTATTAATGGTGGAGATGTGAAATTTGATAATATGCAAGGATTCCTAATACCTAAAGGGATTGATAAAATTATAGGGCAGCATGACTTCCTTCCTAAAGACACGATTAATAAGTGGGGAGTACCTGATCATCTTGTCTTTGATAGGTTAATCCAAGAAATAGATCAAATGGCAGCACAGGAAAAACCCTTTTTAGCCTATATGTTAAGCCTGTCAAACCATACACCTTATACTCTGCCTCACTCAAAGTTTACACAAAAAAAAGCGGAGTTATCTCCAGATGCAAGTTTCAATACTCTAAAATATGTCGATTATGAAATTGGTCGTTTTTTTGAACAAATAGAAAAAAAAGCATATTTTAAAGATACTATTTTTATTATTTTAGGAGATCATTCAAAAAGTTTACATCATGACCTAAGTTTTGATTACCGTAAATCATATGTTCCATGCTTATTCTATGCCCCTCATATCTTACAAACTCCTAAAAAGGTATCTAAATTCTGTGGTCAAATTGATATTGCACCTACCATATTCGCTATGCTAAATATGGATATTATCCATAATTTTTGTGGGAAAAATATGCTATTACCTCCTGATCCTAGTAAAGATTTTGCATTTATCTCAGCTGGCAGTGATCTTGGCTATTTAAAAGGTAATTTTTTCTATAGTATTGCTCTTGATGATAAAGGAAAACTATATAAGTTTAATGATTTTTCTGGTCGTGATTATGCACAAGAATATCCAAATATTTTCCAAGAAATGGAAAAAGATTGTTTGGCAATAGAGCAAACGGCATATCACTTATATAAACAAAAAAGTATCTATAAAAAAACATAACCACTTAAGAATTTTTAATTGATAGATTATCTATGAACTAAAGGAAAAATAATGCAAATACATACATTTGGCTGTAAAGTCAACCAAGTTGAATCTCTCAAAATTGAAGAACTACTTGCAGGGCATGATGTTATTGTCATCAATACTTGTACAATCACTGAAAAAGCTGATGCTAAGTGTCGGAATCTTATTAACCGAACTGTCCGCAATAACCCAGGCAAAAAGATTCTTATTACAGGCTGCCTTGTTGAAAGAACTTATCATGAATTAAAAAAAGCATACCCACATTTAATATTTTTAAAAAATGAAAACAAAATGGAGGTTCAACAATTTATAGATGAAGCCTCAGAGATCCAACAACCTCTTGAAACTACTAATCTATTTTTACAAAAAAGAAATAGAGCTTTCTTGAAAATCCAAGATGGCTGTGACCATTTTTGTTCCTATTGCATCGTCCCCTATGTTAGAAGTAAAAAGTGGAGTATGCCTCTTCCGGAAGTCCAACAAGAAATTAAAAAGTTTGTTGAGCAAGGCTTCCAAGAAGTTGTCTTAACAGGTGTAAGAATAGGATTTTATCACTGGCAGAACAAAACATTTGAAGATGTAATTGACCTTGCTTGTCAAAATGATCAACTGCAAAGAATCAGAATAAGCTCCATTGAGCCAACAGAACTTACACCCAATATAATAGAAAAAATTGCTAATAATAAAAAAATATGTCCACATTTACATATCGCCTTACAATCTGGATCTGATCAGGTCCTAAAAAGTATGGGGCGTGGATATGATACGAAATATTTAACTAAGCTAGTTAAAATATTACGATCAAAAATAAAAAATTTACGCATTACAACTGATTTGATTACTGCTTATCCTACGGAAACTGATCAAGATTTTGAAGATACCATAAAATTATTAGAAGATCTTGAAATTGATGGCATTCATTGTTTTACTTTTTCCGCACGAAAAGGCACAAAAGCTTATAATATTAAACAACGCATTCCTGAACACATCATCAAACAACGCAAAGAAACTATCAAAAATTTTGATCTTAAACAAAGAATTAAAAGTGCAACGAAGTTTATTAATCAAACAACAACAATATTAACAGAAAATAATGATGGCTACACACCAAATTATATCAAGGTTAAATTACCTGACAATAAAAAAACTGAGAAAAATAAGATCATAAAAGTTACGCCAACAAAAATTATCAAAAAATGGCCCATTTGGTTAGAGTAATTTCTTTTCAAAACCCCTTACCTGCGTCTACTAAAAATTGGTTTAAATTTAGCTTTAGGTTCATCTTGAAAAAATAAGTCAAGTGGAATAGATGAATCTAAAATTTTAAAACCTAGAACATCATCAGAATGGATAGAGGATACGGAAGCCAAAAGGTCCAGAGAAAAAGACTCTTTAATATTCCCATTGACAAACTCCATCATTAAAATCAAGCTCAAAGTATCTCCCATATCATATTGAGGGACATCCTTAAACCCAAGCTCAAGTCCATCTTTAGAAATAGCTAATAAAAATGGATATAAATTTTCTTGATTTTTAATATTGCATTTAACAGAAGTTTGTTCCATGGGTCTTAATCTTAAAAAAAGGCGCCTATCTTTAGATTTTCTATGTAGCATTTTAATTCTCCCCCATATAAGCACAAGAAAATATCTTATCCCTATATATTTCTTCTCAAAAATATTCTACCACATAATCGCAATTTTTTCTTTTTTTATTTCATTATTATTTTTAATAACACAAAAATATACCCCAGAAGCAAGCTTTATACCACTATCATCTTTGCCATTCCATTCGACAAACTTTGCATTATATATATCTTCTTGAAAATCATTCTCAGTAAATGTTTTCACTTGTTTCCCAAGGATATCAAAAATTTTAATATCCAAATTAGCATCTACAAGCCCTGATATTTTAACATTATCTTGCCTCATATAAGATGGGTTAGGATAAATATTCAGTCTTCTAAGGTCAGACTTAAGGTTATTTGGTAAAAGAGCAAAAGTTGATAAATGCTTAGTTTCAAAACTAATAAAACGATTAGTCCTATCAATACCAGCTGTTACTAACTTTTCCCACTTGCTAGTTGTTTCATTTAAATAGTAAACACCCATTTTATCAATATTAATATTTTCTGCATATGGCAGAGCTATTAAAATATTTTTATTTAACTCCTTAATTTCCATGCCATTAACCTTTGCATACGCTGTAAAATCCATGAAAAGACCTATCGTCATAATATTGGCCTTTTCTTCCGCATCAATCAACCTATCATTTGCAGCTTGAATATTAGAGTCATTGAAATTTTTAATAATCGATAAAAAATAAAAATCGCCGCTAATGCTATCCTCCGGTAAATTAATTTTAGCGGAATCTCTCATAATATTTGCTTCACTATTATCTATATTTAAAACTTCACTATCATAATACACAAAATTTATACTAGCTATATTGGAATATAACCCAACATTATTTTCAGCATAAACAGATGCTTGGTAACTCTCACCTTCAGTTAAGAGCCCTGTTATATCAACCATCATATCCGCTGTAGTTCCACTTTCTGAACCAACTTGATAATGATACCTTAAAATACCGACTTTATCGTCAACTGATTCACTCCAACTAACAATATTATGTGATGTAAGATCAATCATAGAGATATCTCCTGAAGCGACATAATTAACATGAACAGTACGCGTTGCAAAAGAAATATTTGCAGCCATATCCATTGTTTGGTAATAAATCTCATATTGACCCGTTGTATTCACATTTAAGTTGCTCGTATCAATCATAATTTCAAAACTTGAATCATAATTATCTCTGACTGTTGCCCCAAGCTCCAAATATTCATTCATAAACTCCATATTTTGTGGGTTGTCACCGACTAAGGTAATAACCGGTGCTGTTGTATCAAGTATATTAACAGTTCTTGTTGAAACTCCAATATTTCCACTTATATCAGTCGCTGTATAATAGACCTCGTACTGACCTGTTACTGTCATATCTAAAGAACTCGTATTAATAATTATAGATGGTTCTACTTGATCATAGTTATCAATAGCTGTTGCACCAAGATCTATAAAATCTGTATTAACCTCTAAGGTTTGGGGGTTATCACCTTCGAGGGAAACAATCGGTGCTGTAGAATCTATCACATTAATTATACGATTTAAACTACCTGTGTTACCTTGACTATCAGTAACGGAGTAAATAACAGCATAGTTTCCAATAATATCCATATTAATGCTTGAAGTATCAATAGCTACACTCCCACTAATATCACCATCATTATTATCTAATGCGGTTGCTCCTAATTCTGAGTAACTACCAAAAACCGGAAGTATTTTAGGTGCATCACCCAAAAGTGTAATAACGGGTACTGTTGTATCAACGATATTGACAGTTCTTGTTGAAAAGCTTATATTGCCAACATCATCAGTTGCAGAATAATACACTTCATAGCTACCCAGTAATCCTGTATTAATAGCAGTTGTATCTATTACGACATCCGCTGTAATAGCATAGTTATCATTTACTATTGCACCAAGCTCGATATAAGCTGAATCAATCTCTATAGCTTGTGGGTTCCCTATTAAAGTAATCTCAGGAACTGTTGTATCAACTATGTGAACTGCACGGGTTGAAAAGTCCATATTTCTACTCATATCAGTAGCCGTATAATAAATCTCATATTCACCTGTTGTTGTCATATCTAAAGAACTCGTATTAATAATTATAGATGGTTCTACTTGATCATAATTATCACTAGCTGTTGCACCAAGCTCAATATAAGAAGTATTAACTTCTAATACTTGAGGATTATCACCAGTTAGGTTTACAATAGGAGCTACTAAGTCTACAATATTTAAGGTCCTAGTATTGCCAGAAGTATTTCCTGCACTATCTGTTACCACATAGTAAACCAGATAACTACCGATTACACTCATATTGACACTGTTTGTCCCAATAACGATATTGTCGCTTAAATCTCCATCATTAATATCATAAGCAGTTGCACCAAGCTCAGTATATGAACTAAAAACTGTCAACTGTTGTGGGTTATCTCCTAGAACTGTAATATTAGGATAAACATCATCTATATAAAAAATTTTCTGAATTTGGTCATTATTTTTATCCGCTAAATAAAGGTAATTATCAACATCTACGGCAAGCCCGCTTGGTGCTTCTACATTAGAAATTGCTGTAATTAATGTTCCCGTTGAAGTAAGTTTATAAATAATATCAGCATCAACATCAGAAACATATAGGTTATCCATCTGATCTATTGTAATTCCATATAAACTTTGATCATTGGTGATCTTTGGAAGGTCCGGTAAACTATTTCCTAAGTTATCAAATTTCTTAACCAAATTATTACCAAGATCAGTTACATAAATATTACCACTAGAATCGACGACGACATCTCGAGGATTATTAAATGTTCCAATACTAAATTGGTGAGTATGTGTACTATTAAATTTTTGAAACTGACTATTATTGGAATCAACTACATAAATATTATCAGCTGAGTCAATTGTGATCCCTATTGGCAAATTGAAAGAATTAATAATCGTATTTTGGTATATCCCACTTTGATTAAATATTTGAACCCGATTATTTCCAGAATCAACCACATAGATATCATCTGAGCTACTGATGGCAATTCCTGTGGGGTTAACAAATTCTCCATTTTGAGAACCAAAACTTCCAAAGCTTAATTGATGAACACCATCTTTATCAAAAACTTGCACCCTATGGTTAAAATAATCACAAACATAAATCTTACTGGAAACATCCACTGCGACTGCAACAGGCGCATTAAATTCACCATCTGCACTACCATAGGAACCAAATTGCATTTCATAATTAACTGTTGCAAATAAATGTGAAAAACTTAAAGATAATAAAAACAGCAAAATAATCTTTTTCATTTTTTTCTCCTTAAATTTAGCTTACATTCAAGGTCATTCTGTAGCCAATTTATAAAATCCACCTTAAGCTAAACCTATGTGTATCCTCTAAATCATCAAAAGGGACATAAGCGTAATCAATTTTTAAACTCTTAAAAAAATTTAAACCAAAGCCTAAACTAATGCCTAAGTTATCATAACTTTTAGCCGAATATCTATAGCCACCTCTTAATATAAAAAACTTTTTTAATAAAAAATATTCAGATCCCAATCGATAAAATTCATCACCATTAATTTCATTCTCAATATCAAAAGCCAAATTTATTTTCTCTCCATGCTTAGCAACTCCCAAAATATAAGTTCTTGGCAAATCAAATTCCTCTTCATAAAGTTTAAGCCCATCATCTGCTAAATTTAAAAATGAAGAACTAAAACTATAAATATTATTAAATCGATAAATAAAACCAAAATCTGTGGCTAGAACTGTATCTGATTTATCATCAATACTTTCACGGACAAACTTTAATGTTGCAGCAAGACCTAAGCGTTCTTGTAAAAATACTTTGCTTGCTGTAAAACTGAAAACTGTGCTATAGGAGCCAAACATACCAAGATTTTGACCAATGCTATCTCTTTTTTTAATATCGACAATACTTAAATATTTAACAGATGATGCCAGAACCAACCCTTTATCCCTTAAAACTCTTAAATATCCAAAGTAATCACAATTAACATCCGCAAACCATTCATTATGAGCCATCATAATTTCATGATTCTTTTGTTTTTTAAACTTTACTTTTTCTCTGCCATATTTAAACTGTTGTGCGGTAGACTTAATATTGCTAGCGATTTCATGAATATTTTTTGGTAAATCTTCTTTTTCCTCGATATCTGCATTTTTGATAACATCATCCGTCCCGATAAAAGGTGTTACTAAGACATCTACAACCTTACTATCGCCTTCCTGATCAACAACCTGTGCCTCTATTAAGCTTTCTTTTCCTACCTTCGCAAGCTTAATATTCTGATAGCCTTTAATTTTTTCATAAGAAAGCTGTTGTTCTTTACCATAAATTACTTCCTTAAAAGTTTCCGGTGCAATTGTTTTAGCAAGCAAATATTCAATAACAGCACCTGCCCTTTTAGTCGCTAAAAGTTGATTATTTTCATTATTACCAATTTCATCTGTAAAACTTTCTAATAAAACTTTATATTCATCTCTACGATTTAAAAATTCCGCTAAAGCATTTAGTTTGTCAAAATATTCGTCTTCAATATTAGACTGATTAAAGTGAAAATAAATCACTGCTAGATCTCTAAAATAATATTGCTGCTCTTTTCTAATTAAACTAATCTTAATACGCCTATTTTTCACATAGTACTCATCATTTTCATACACTTCTTCAGGGTTTTTATAAAACTTACGCATACTGGGGTTATCAATTTCAAGATCTAAATCCTCAATTTCTATTACCTCAGGATCAATTATTTCCATCTCAGGAAGCCTATTCGTAATAAGCCAAAAAATAGCGGCTGGATTTTTTTCTGCTGTAGCAATATCCGCATCTTTTAAAGCAGTGCCAGCTTCTGCCATAGAAGCGAGTTTAGCAGATGAAGTTAATTTTAAAAATCGGGCAGAAGTATTTTTAGCAGGTAACATGATTATAAAAAAAAGGTACATTAATGGGAATAAAAAATATATTTTTATTTTCATATTCAACAACTCCTTTTTAGCAATATAGCACAATTTTTTAAAACCGCTAGTAAAAACTCTCCGATATAAGTTATTTTCCATTCTAAAATATCTTTTTATGCTGCTGCTGCTACTTTTTTATATTCTTCAATAGATATTGATTCTTGATTTTTATCTTTCTTAAATAATTTTATCAATTTTTTTATACCTGTTATAAGTAAAATTTCATTAACAATTTCATCAATTTTAAGTTCTATTTTTAATTGCCGTATTAGCTCAGATCCTACATTATCAAGATTAATCCTTTCTCCAGACTCAACGACTCTATCTTGAGTCAATAATTGATAGTTATCGTTCCCTTTATCAATAACTGCAATATCTTCTGTCAGAACCATCCCATTAGACATTTTAGTCGTGATGATTAAAGACTGCTCTGCATGTGCTTTATTAGAATATTTACTAATTATTTCTGGCAGGATTACCTTTCCTCTTAAAAAGAGCTGCCTAAACCATGAGTATTCTCCAGCTGCCGCCTCAACACTCTCAGCTAAAATACCTGCCTCTCCCCAAATAAACCGTGTCATACTCATAAGCTTTACAAAGTCAATTTTATCCATCTTAAATTCAGATATATCTACCGTTAAAGAATTAGCTCTTTCTTCCCATGTTTCATTTTCTTTAAGTGGAGTTTCAAACTCTGATATACTACCTAGGTTAGAACTGTATACCCATGACCCAAAACTTAAAAGAAGATTTAAATTTGCAGCGACGGACTCTTCATCAATATTCTCCTGACTAGCTTCCATTGACTCTAAAGTCTCCCTACTGATTGCTCCGCCACTAATAATAACCGTGCCTGCGGGCACTACCTTATCCAAAATTTTTCTTCCTATCCCAATATTCCGGTAACATGCTTTTACAATCCCTTGCTGAGTCATAATATTTAAAGTAGAATTCGTATTTTTTTTATCATTTCAAGAGCCACAGGTCCTGCCAACCACTCAATCCTTTTACTTGATCTTCTACTTAACTCTTCTACTTTATTTAATGCAAGAGTAAACTCTTCTTGATTATAAGGGTTAGCAATATCTGTAACCAGCTTAACATTTAAGTTTTCACGAATATTACCCCCTTCTAAAACACCCATTTTAGATAAGTATGCTTCAATATCACCATCAAGGCATTCAAGAACCGAAATAAAAACAGTTTGTTCTATCTCTTCAGCTAAAATATCCTTAATCTCCTCTACCTTAAGCTCATCAGTACTATAGCCTATCTCCTCTACCTCAACAGAGGTAAACCCATCCACTACGTCTATACTAATAGCTTTTTCCAGTAAATTAAGTAAGATATCTGTTCCATTTACTATCCCTGAAAAATTACTGTTAGTCAGTACAAATCCTCGAGCTTTTTCATAAGGGGATTTTTCATTAAAGGTATTTCGATAACTTTCTTCAGCCTCTTTTAAAAGACTTTCTTTGTGCAATGCCCGTTTAAGGTCACCTTCTAAGTTTGCGGCCAATAGATCTAAATAAATAATTGTCATCTTCTATACTGCTGTCACTTTTTGAGCTGACTTAACATGTAATGTACCCCTTTTAGTCAAGAAAAAAATGGGAGAGTTTTATAAAGCAACTTTAAGTTCTTTATGATAATATTGATTAGGTGTTAAATAATTAAGGCTCTGATGTGGAAAATCATAATTATAATCATTTATCCAAC
>JAAEPJ010000237.1 GCA_024222485.1 bacterium
CCTAATTCATAATATAACCAACTTCCAGATTTAGATTTTTGAGTAGGAACTAAAATTTTACCATTCAAATGATGTTTTAAAACTAAATGTTTTGCAGAACTTTTTGTTTTATCCTTTTCATATCCGAGTTTATTGATAGCAAAATCTACAATAGGAATTTCTTGTTTAATTATCTCCAAGGCTTTTTTAAATTCTTCTTTTTTATTTTCTTTTAAAACTTGTTTGAAAGCATCTTTTTCTATTTTTCTAACAGTTTTGGCATTATCCAAAGTATCTTTTTTGTATGCTATAAGTTTAGCTTGCAGTTTTACAACTTCATTTTTAATTTTTTCTTTAATATCCTCTATCTCATCAATATTTTCTTTTTTTAAGTCCTTCATCATCATTTCTATTTTTTTCTCAATAGCATTGATAGATTGATAATATTCTCCAGTATCAATATGCTTTCTATCAGAAAGCTCCACAGGAATACCTCTAGACAGTCCAAATCTTGACATTCTCTTTGCATACTTATCCTGCAGATCTCTAAGACTTTTTTTCCCATTAACATAGTGTTTAGCAGAAAGTCCTCCATCACTTGTAATAGGCACAAAAACACAATGAAAATGAGGAGTTTTTTCATCTAAATGAAGAGTCATTCTAA
>JAAEPJ010000238.1 GCA_024222485.1 bacterium
GTTGGATAAATGATTATAATTATGATTTTCCACATCAGAGCCTTAATTATTTAACACCTAATCAATATTATCATAAAGAACTTAAAGTTGCTTTATAAAACTCTCCCATTTTTTTCTTGACTAAAAGGGGTACATTACAGCTAAAATATAACAAAGTAGAAAGGGAATAATCGTTTGTCATTTAGAGGCTTGGAGGGTAACTGTTAGGATGAGTAGTAACCTGTATAATTCACAGGTTGTGTTTTTTTTTGAAAAAATAGCATAATTTGTTAAAATTTTTAATTATAAATTAACGTATAAAGAGATATAAATATTAATAAAAAAACTGTTTGTATACTATCAATTTTTTTATCATATTTCTTGTCAATATGGGCGAGCTTCTAGCTGGTTCTTTGGATATAGGTGTCAATATTATAAGGTTAAGAGATTTGTCTTTTGGCAGTGATGATAAAGAGATTACAGCGGATGATTTCAAAGAAGTAGATCTTGTAATCATTGATTCCAGTGTTATTGTAAATTATACATAATGGGATGTTAAAATAACTTGAGGATTTAGAGGATTAGATATGTTTAAATCAAAGTTTGTCAGTTTTTTTATTTTTCTTATTTTTTTTATTTATACTATATCACCTCTTTATGCTCCTCCTATATTAGTAGCTAGATTGATAACTCCTTTGAATATTGGTCAAATTATTAGAGGTCAGATTTCTTCGACTGTTACTTTAGACCATGTAGATAATTCTATCCCAATTATTAACCCATCATCAGGAGGTGGAGCAGTTTATTTAATGGGGGCAGAGGAAGGAGTTATTCATTTAAGAAAAGGGATTACTGGCGATTCTATTAGCAATGTTGTGTTGTCCAATTATGGGACAACACTCTCTAATGGTACAGATACTCTTATTTTAACGGGGCTTACTCATAATTATACTGGACAAGTTTTTAATGCTAATAGAAGGTTAACTATTTTAGTCGGTGCAGAAATAGTAGTTACGGATACTCAAGCTGGAGGTATTTATACGGGTACTTATGATTTTTCTTGTATAGATGCACAAGGCCGAACTGTTAATTTAAATAATTTAACAATAACTGTGGAAGTTATTGTTCTACCTTCTAACACTATTGTTATTACAGAAGTTGTTCCTGTTGATTTTGGGATGTTTCGTCGTTCTAGAGATTTAGATTCTACGATCATCCTGCCTCCTATTCTTAACCCCATTCCGATGGTTACGCCTATTGTTGGTGGAGCTACTTATGCTTTTGGTGCATTCTCTGGTGAGATTTCCCTTGTTAATGGCACTCCAGGCACAACGATTCAAAACTTATCTTTACAAAACTATGGGATATTAACAGGCGCTAATCAAACAATGCCTGTCCTCAATATGACGCATGATTATATGGGCGCTACATTTGATGCAACGGGAGCGTTGACATTACAAGTTGGTGCTGAAGTCTTTATGGATAGTCATCAGAGAACTAGGGTGTATACAGGGACTTATGATATCTATCTAGAGAATAGTATTGGAACTCCTTCAACTTTAACAGGCTTGATTATTAATTTAGAAGTTGTGAAAGGAGCTTTGCCCGTTACAATGACAGAAAATGTTGGAATGGATTTTGGTGTGATTTTATATGGGGCTTTAGCCAGTACAGTTGAGCTCAGATCTGATAGCGATGCATCAACTGTTTTAATAGGAGATGCTCAGGCATTAGGTCTTGGAGGCACTCCCCCATCATCAAGGGGAGAACTCGTTATTACTGCTGAACCAAATACCAGTATTAATATTTCATTTAGTACAGGGGATGTTTTGACAGGTCCGGGATCTACTATTCCCATTTATAGTTTTCTGCATGATTCAGGAAATAATCCCATTTTATTGGATGCAACAGGGAATTTGACTGTCCAGCTTGGAGCAAGAGTAGATATTACGGCTACTCAGGCTGAAGGTGACTATGCGGGAACTTACAATATGATCATTGATTATTCGTAGTTTTTAATAAGCGACTATTTTTAGTGTTAAGGAAACTTTAATCCTTTGACATCTCTTGCATAGTTTTTGACGGCATCTAAAAATAATTCTTTGCCTTTTGAGTATTCTTTTACAAAAGAGTTAGGTTTTTCAAAGTTAAGCCCCAGCATATCTTCTAAAACTAAAATTTGTCCATCGCAACATTTGCCAGCACCAATCCCGATTGTTGGGATATCTAAGTGTTTGGTGACATTTGCTGCTAGATCTGAAGGAATGCATTCTAAAACAATTGCAAAAGCCCCTGCTTTTTGTAAGGCGAGAGCATCTTCTATAAGTTTTTTCTGTTCTTTTTCTTTTTTTGCTTGAATTTTATAGCCACCCATCGCATTAACAGATTGTGGTGTTAACCCAAGGTGCCCAATAACAGGAATCCCGATTTCAATTATTGCCCTAACTTTATCGCAGATTGCTACCCCACCCTCAAGCTTAACAGCATTGACCTTGCCATATTTGACTAGATCACCAGCATTTTTAAGGGCATCAGTGATGGTTGCCTGATAGGACATAAAGGGCATATCAGCAACTAAAAGGCTTGTTTTATTTCCGCGTTGTACGACACGCGCATGATAGATAATATCTTCGACTTCAACAGCTAAAGTATCTTCATAACCAAGGATAACATTTCCCAGAGAATCACCGATTAGAACTAGATCAATTTTTGATAGATCCAGTATTTTTGCATTGAAGAATGAATAACATGTTAAGGCGGTTATTTTTTCTTTGTTTTTAAGGTTTTTAATATCTACAATTGTTTTTCGTTTAGTCATTTTATGTCCTTGTATCCAGCTTAAAATGGAGAGATTTAAGAAAGCCTATCTTTATATTTTTTATGATTTTATTTGAAAATATCTGAAATTTTGCAATATTTTTTATAAGTTTATAGTTTAAAGTTATTCCTTTATTTTTTTATCCTTATGATAAAAAAAATGCTTAGGATAATAAATATAATATTTGTTGACCAAGCAGCTAAGAGTGGTGGCAAGACTCCATTAGAGCCGAGGCTAATAAAAATAGATGAAACGCCCCAGTACATAAAACTAACAGCTAGCCCCACGGCAAAACTAATCACTTTATTATTTTTTAAACTGGCTGAAGCAAAGGCAATCCCGATTAAAATTACAATTGTATTAGCAAAAGGAAATGCCGTTTTATGATATAGCTCAGTTAATTCGCGATATGCAGGAATAGAGTTTCTTTTTAATTTTACAATACTTTTTCTAAGTTGTGCAATAGTCATTTGTTCATGTTTAATATTATCCACTTTAAAAGTATTTGGTCCTTCATTAATATCAATGATTCTTTTTATGAAAAACTCTTCCTTTAAAACGGTTTGAGTTTCAGAGTCGAAAGTTCTAATTATTCCATTTTCAAATTCCCAAGAAGTATCATATTTCCAGGTTGCATATTTGGCATAAATTTGTTTTTTTAAAGAAATATTAGCAAATGTATCAATATTAATATTATACATACGATTATTTTTAGCATTAAAAGATTTTATTAGAAATTTAGTATGATTTTTGCCAAGATAATTTATATCTGAAAACAATTTTTGTTGGTGGATTTTATGACCTTTTACCTTTTGTTTATAAATAATTTCTGATTTTTTATTAGTATAAGTAATAATTTTTTCATTTGCGACTAAGACAAAGCTACTTACTAAAAGCGAAAGTAAAATAATTGGCATGAAAATCCTATTGAGATTAACGCCGCCGGCTTTAATAGCGGTGATTTCATTATGATGGGCAAGATTGCTATATGAGAAGAGAAAGCCAAGCAGTAAAGACATTGGCATAATTTGTATTAACCACAGAGGGGATTGATAGAATAGATAGGAGAATAAATGTTGCAAGGCATCATTTGCTTTATCTTCCATGCCGACAACACGGAAGCCTTCTGCAAAGTTAAAAAGTAAGAGAAAAATAAGAGAACATGCGAAGAAAGGTTTTATGAACTCTTTTAAAATATACTTAAGAATTATTTTCATTTTTTATTAACCCTAAGACTTAAAATAACTCCAATAATACCTAAAATAATATTGGGTAAACTGAGTGCAATCGCTGGAGTTAATAATTTTTTTTCTGCAACCCCAGCTGAAAATGTAAGAAGTGCATAAAAGACAAATATTAAAATCAGGCTTAGACCAAAGGCAATAGATTTTGTATGCTTCGTACTCATTATTGCCAAACTTGAAGCTAATAGCGTAAAAATAAAACAGGCAATAGCCATAGTGAATCTTTGGTGGTACTGTATTTTTAGGTTAATGGCATTAATATTCTGTGATTTTAAGTTTACGATTTCTTTTTTTATTTCATTAGCAGTTAAGTTAATTGTGCTTTTAGAGTAGTCATGTATTTTTTTTTGTGCGTCTTTTAGATCAAAATTTATATCATATTCTTTAAAGTAAAGTTGATTAAACTCTCGCGGATCTTTATCATTTTTTTGTTGAATCATCCCATTGAAAAGTTTCATTTTAATACTGTTTGTCTTTTGAATAAGTTTGCCTGTTTTTGCTGTTATTAGAGTTGGATATTTATGATTTTCTGTTTTGTAAATAATTAAATCTTTCATGCTATTCGTTTTTCTATTAATTTTTTTAATGTAAAGTTTATAGTTTTGAAGGGTGAAAAAAGTTTTTTCCTCGAATTTAAGGGTTGGTTTTTGATAGGCAATATTATAGTATATTTTTGAGAATTTTTTTTGGGCATTTGGAACTATATTTTGGTTGAAAAAAATCATAAAACCACTGAAGATTAAAGAAATGAGTAAGATGGGAATGATAATTTTGATTTGAGAGACTCCACCAGCACGCAGTGCTATTATTTCATTATCATCTTGTAAGCGTCCAAATGCAAGTAATGTTCCCATTAAAAAAGACATAGGAAGTGTCATGGAGGCAAAGGATGGAAGAATATACGAAAACATTTGAATAACTTTGAAAACACTAACACCTTTGGAGACAATGAGGTTCGTTAAATAAAATATTCTTTCCATTATTAAGATGAATGTAAAGACAAGGAGTCCTAATAAAAATTGTGGTAAAAATTCTTTTAAAATATATTTATTTATTATTTTCATATTCCCTGATTTAATACCTCTGATTTCAGTAGATAGCCGAATGTTATAAGTGATCCAAAATTTAAATAATTCTAGAAGAAAGATAGTTATTTTTATTGGTGAATATTAAGACATTATCTGATTGTATCAATTATTAATTTTTTCTAGCATTTCATCAATAGTTTTTTTAGTTAGAGGATGCCTGTAACATGGAGTAATTTCCTGCAAAGGTCTTAGCACAAAGCTTCTTAGGTGCATTTTTTTATGAGGAATGCAGAGAATATTTGTTCTTAGTATAACCTGTTCATAACTTAAAATATCGATATCAATGACTCTATCTTGGTATTGTCCTTTAGCTGTTCTGCCCATTTGATATTCTATTTTTTGTAAAACTTTAAGAAGGACCATAGGGGCTAAGTCTGTTTCTATTTCTAATACTTGATTGAGGAAGTTATGTTTCGAAATCATCTCAAGAGGTTTTGTTATGATTTGTGAAGATTTTTTAGTAATTTTAAGATACTTAGAAAGGAGAAGAATACTTTTATCCAAGTTATATTTTAGGTTTAGGCCTTTATTTGTGCCAATAGCTAGATATACTTTATTCATCATTGATAATTTTTTCAAATATAGAGGGAAAAGATCTCCTTTCCTCCATTAATTTAGATATCCCTAAAAATTTATTTTAGCATTTTTTATTTTACTTATGCTATATTCCATTGGTAGATATAGTTATACTTTTTTCGTCTTTTATTTTGAAAATTGTTTGTATTTGCTATTGTATGAAAAAGATATTCTTTCGTCTATCCTTTGTTTTTTTAGCTAAAACTTGCAGAGATTATCCTCATTTGTATTGTATAATCAACGAATGGGTTAAAATGAAATTTTAGGGGATGTATCTAAGCGAACAACCTGAGTAGCAAAGACACTAAACGATGTTTTAGGCTTTTTAAAAAAGGAATTGATTGTGATAATCAAACCGTGATTAATTTAATATACTTATTATGCTGTGGGAGTTATTATGTATTCTCCCAGAGAGACTAAGTTCACTTTTTAAGTTTTTTGAGGCTAGATAGGGGATAGCTTGTTACTTTATAAGAGATAGAATATTTTTAAGGTCAACAGATGCTTCCTTTAACTGATCTAAGTTTTGTAAATATTGGAGAGATGATGAAAAGTTTTAATTATGATTATATTGAAAAGAATATTTTGCCGCTAGTTGAGCGTCCTTCTCGGTATACTGGCATTGAATTTAAAAAATATTTAAAGCAGGAAAATAATAGTCAAGTCAAAATATGTCTTATTTTTCCCGATCTATATGAGATAGGGATGTCGTACCTTGGGATTAAGTTACTGTTTCATTATTTAAACAGGTTTGATGATATTTTCGTTGATGTTGCTTTTATGCCTAAGGATGATTATGCCGAGGCACTGAAGAAGAATGGCTTTACCTTGCATTCTTTGGCTTATCACAAACCACTTAAAGACTTTGATTTACTTGGATTTTCTTTGAACTATGAGCTATGTTATACCAATATTCTGGCTATTTTAGAATACGCAGGGATTGATGTTGATACGGCTAAGCGTAGTCCGCAAGATCCTCTTGTTCTTGCTGGCGGGTGTTGTACGACTAGCCCCAAACCATTGGAGAAATTTATTGACGCTTTTGTTGTCGGTGAAGGGGAAGAAGTTTTAGTCGAGATTTGTCAGTCTTTGCAAAATGAGAAGGGAGGCTCTTTGCAAGCTTTTTCTCAGATTTCTGGAGTTTATGTTCCCAGCTTGTATCATGGTGAGACAGTTCGCCCGCGTTATATTAAAAATTTGGATGATAATTTTTATCCTACAGATATTGTAACTCCCTATGTGGGTGTTGTTCATTCTCATAATGCTATTGAGGTGCAGCGTGGTTGTTATCGGTCTTGTAAATTTTGTAATGCAAGTTTTATTAATCGCCCTGTTAGAATGCGAAGTGCAAAAGAGATTCAGCGTTTAATTAGTGAAACGACTGTTAAATCTGGGGCGACAGATATTTCTTTACTTTCTTTATCTGTTATTGACCATCCTGAGATTGAAGATATTCTAAAATGGTTTGTTGACCACTATTCTGACAAGAATTGTTCAATTTCTTTGCCATCATTGCGTTGTGACAAATTTTCGATTGAGCTTGCAGACTTAGTTAATAGAAATAAAAAATCATCTCTTACCTTTGCCCCAGAAGCTGGTTCACAAAGAATGCGTGATATTATTGGCAAAAATGTTTCTGAGGAAGATATTTTTGCAGCTGTAAGGGGGGCGGTAGATTCTGGCTGGAAATTAGTTAAACTGTATTTTATGTATGGTTTGCCTGGGGAGACAATGGAAGATATTGAAGCGATTGTTAAACTTATGAGATCATTAAAACAAGAATTTAAGAAGATGTGCTTTAATGTGGGGATTTCGTCGTTTGTTCCTAAGCCGCACACTCCTTTTGCTTGGGCAAGGCAAGAGGGGTTTGAATCTTTGATGTTGAAGAAAAACTATATTATTCAAAGCTTGAGAAAAATTGCACAGGTTAAACACTCTAATATTGAGAGTAGTTTAGTCGAGGGTTTGCTTTGTCGTGGAGGAGATGTGGCAGGTCTAGTTATTGAAAGTGCTTACAAAAGAGGGGCTAAGTTTGATCAGTGGAAAGAGACTTTTAATTATGAAATTTGGCTTGAAGCCGCTAAAGATGTTGGCATCGACTTGGAAAAATATGTAACGCGTGAGATGGCAGGAGAAAAATTTTGGAATATGATTGACTGTGGTATTCAAGATGAACTTTTGCAGCGAATGGCGGATAAAGTTGTGCCATATCAAGGCCGTAAAGTAAAAGATGACAGCTCTTCAAAATTAGAGAAAACAAAGCCTGAGGAAAGAAAGTATTGTATGAGTGAAGAGAAATTTAGGTATAGGATTAAATATCGAAAAGATTATTCTATTCGTTTTATGTCACATCTTGAGATGCTTGAACTCTTGAAAAAATCATTCGTTCGTTCCCAGTTGCCACTTGTTTTTTCTAAAGGGTTTAACCCTTTACCTAAGATTTCATGTGCATCCCCCTTATCGGTTGGCTTTGTTGGAGAGGAAGAATTTGTTGACCTTGAGCTTTATAAAGATTTAGAAAATAAGGTTGTGCAGGATATCTTGAATAAGCACATGTATGCCGATATTAAAATCATCGGCGTTAGGCAGGTTGATTTAAAAGCATTGTCCTTAGAAAAAAGTTTACGGATTATGGAATATGAGATTGTTCTAGACCGAGAGTGCCCGAGTTATGAAGAATTTTTAAATGCTGAAGTTTTTATCAGGGATAATTTATTTAGAAAAAGTGTGCAGTCCGTTAACCTTAAAAAGATTGTTTATAGCTTAGAAGTTCAAAAAAATATTCTTAAAATTATTTTAAATACTAATGAACGCTTTGTCAGTTTATGGCCGGCTGTGCGTGAAATTTTTGGTATTAGTGAAAATGAATTTAAAAAAGCATTAATTACGCGTAAGAAATTTTGGTTGGGTAATGGTTTTGGTCCGCTTGTAGAAGTTTAGTAATTCTTGTATTATTTGTAGGAGTCAGTCAAATCTCCAAAAAGGAGGACGTACAAACCGTATAGGCAAAGCATTGCTTTGTCCAAATGATTTGGACAAAAAAATTATGAAAAGAAATATTTTAGCAAATTGTGAAGAAGGCGAAATTAAGGTCGCTATTATTGAGGATGAAGAGGTTACAGAACTTTTTATAGAGCGAGATACAGAAGGGAATAATGTTGGTAATATTTATCTTGCAAAAGTTGAAAATATTTTGCCAAATCTTGAGGCTATTTTTTTGGATGCTGGTATTGAAAAGTCAGTGTATTTGCCTTTTTCTGAGGTAGTTACCCCTGTTTCAGAGCTTAAAAAAGGTGATAAACTTATGATTCAGGTGACGAAATCTGAGATTAGTACTAAGGGTGCTAAAGTTACAACTAATGTCTCATTGCCGGGGCGTTATCTTGTCTTTCAGCCATTTGAGTCAGGTATTGGTGTTTCACGAAATATTCAAGATCAGAAAGAGCGTAGGCGTTTGCGTGAGATTATTCGTGAAAGTCTTGGCAAAAAGGGTGGAATGATTGTCCGAACGGAAGGGGCTGGTGCAGAAAAAGCTTATTTTGAGCAAGAAATTAAATATTTAAATAGTATTTGGCAATCTATTAGAGATAAGTTTGACTCTAACCAAAATGTTTTACTTCTGCATGAAGATTTTAATATCTTGATTAAAATGGTACGCGAAAAACTTACAGATGATGTTGATTTTTTTGCTATTAATTCTAGTGAAGAGTATAGTGAAGTTTATAATTTTGTTAATAATATTACTCCTGAACATGCAAAAAAGATTGTTCTTTATGAAAATGGGAGAAATCCTTTTGCTGATTATGGGATTGAGTCTATCACTGAAAAAATTATGCGTCAAAAAATTTATTTAAAGTCAGGAGGATACTTAATTATTCAGGAAGCAGAATCTTTATGTGCCATTGATGTTAATAGCGGATCAACAAAGGGAGAGAACCTAGAGGCTGTAATTTTAAAGACAAATCTTGAAGCAGTCAAAGAAATAGCCTTACAGCTCAGGTTGCGTAATATTGGTGGTATTATTGTTATAGATTTTATTGATATGGATAAGGCAGAGCATAAGGATGAGGTGATTAAAGTACTTAAGAAGGCATGTAAACTTGATAAAGCACGGATTAAGATTTCACCAATTACGGCAATGGGTTTAGTAGAGATGACTCGTCAACGAAAGAGTGAAAGTATCATGAGTTATCTTTCTGAAGATTGTCCTTGTTGTTATGGTACGGGGCGAATATATTCAAAGGAATCAGTAATTTTAAAAATTAGGGAAGATTTAAAGGAGTTTACTGATTTGACAAAAAATCATGAAGTTACTATTTATTTGCATCCACGATTTGAGAAATTTTTGAATAAGAGAAGGGTGAATTTTTTAAAAAAAGATATTTTAGATAAGCTTGTGTTTTCTTATGACCATGCTGTTTCGCCTCAAAAATATGAAATTATAGTTGAGTAGGGTTTCTAATACTTAATAATATATTTTTGGAAATTAAGGAGGTTTTATGAATAAGACTAAGGAAATACACCCAAATAAAAAATATGCTAATACTAAATTAATTTTAAGTGTTTTTTCTTTTTGTTTTGATTTTATTTTATTGATTGTTTTATATTTTTCAGGTTTTACAAGTTTTTTGGCATCAAAGTTTTCTTTTTTAATTTTTGTTTTAATTTTTGATATTATTCTTAAATGTTTTTCTTTTCCCCTTTCTTTTTATTCAGGGTTTGTATTAGAGCATAAATTTAAGCTTTCTAATCAGACTTTTTTATCGTTTATGAAACAAAAATGTAAATCTGATATTTTGGGTATGATTGTTTTTGTTTTTTTTATTTCTATTATTTACTTGTTATTTTATAAAGCCCTGCAGAATTGGTGGTTATTTATTTGGTTAATTTGGAATTTTTTTAATATGTTTGTTGCATTTCTTTTCCCTAATTTGATTTTGCCACTTTTTTATAAGTTAACGAAGATTAATGATCCAAAAATTTTGACAGCTATTGAAGAACTATGTAAGGCAACAGGCTTTAATAAGTTTTCAAGTGATAAGATTTATGCTATTAATCTAGGGAAAGATACTGTTAAGGCGAATGCTGCTGTTATTGGATTCGGTAAGACGCGAAAAATTGTTTTGTCAGACACTTTACTTCAAAACTTTAGTGTGGAAGAAATTATGGCTGTTTTAGCACATGAGATTGGACATGCTAAGCGAAAACATATTCTTAAGGTTATGCTTAGTTCTTTTGTTGTTTCCTTTGTATTTCTTTGGATTTCACAGGGGTTGCTTGTTAATTTCTTGCAAGCACTTGGTGTAACAAACTTAATGGATTTGAGTGCTTTACCTCTTGTTCTTTTGTATTTTATTTTAATATTTTTTGTGCTTTCCCCACTACATAACTTTATTTCAAGAAAAATGGAAGTGGAGGCTGATGATTTTTCAGTTACTCATTATCCTAAAGAACATTTTATTTCTGCGATGGAAAGGCTTAGTACTCTTAATTTGGCGGATGATGAGCCGCACCCACTCATTGAGTTTTTGTTATACTCGCATCCTGCCATCAAAAGAAGAATAGATTATGCCAAAAATACGGAATAAATTAGCCAAAAATGCTATTAATCCTTTAAAGCTTGGTAAAATAGTTTTTAAAAATAATTTGATTTTAGCGCCAATGGCAGGGGTTTGTTTGAAACCGTTTCGGATAGCCATGAAAAAAATGGGTGCAGGACTTGTCTGTAATGAGATGGTGTCGAGCTATGGGATCTGTTATGAGAATAAAAAAACTTGGCGGATGCTGGATGTTTTTGATGTAAAAGAAAAACCAGTTAGTGTGCAGGTTTTTGGTGATAAGCCAGAGGTCATTGCTGAGGCAAGTACAAGGCTTGTTGATAAAGGTATTGAGATTATTGATATTAATATGGGATGTCCAGCACCAAAGGTTATTAATGGCTGTGCAGGTTCTGCTATTTTAAAAGACCTTGATCAGGTTCGGCAGATTGTCAAGAAAACGCGTGCAGCGATTGATGTTCCTTTAACTGTTAAGATTCGTGCAGGCTGGGACTTACAATCTGTTAATGCTCCTTTAGTTGCTAAGGTTATTGAGGGTGAAGGTGCTGATGCCGTTATTTTGCATGCGAGGACTAGGTCCCAGAAGTATAAGGATTTTAATTGGCATTGGATTAAAGAGGTTAAAGATGCAATAAAAATTCCTGTTATTGGTAATGGTGAATTGTTCACCCCATATGATGTTGAAAGGATGTTTTTAGAGACAGGGTGTGATGGTTTTATGTTTGGTCGTAGTGCAGAGACAAATCCTTGGATATTTAAACAAGTTTTAGATTACTTTAATAGCAATAAAACAGATTATTTTAAGGTCACAGATCAAGAAAAGCTTCATTATCTTCTTGAGTTTGCCCATGATTTTATAAAATATCGAGGGACACAAGGTGCTTTTGAAGTGAGGAAATTTATTGTTTGGCTGACTAAAGGGCTCCCAAATTCTGCCGAGCTTAGAAAAGATTTATTTGCTATTAAAAATTTAGAAGATATTGAGGTCATTATAACTAAATATCAGAGTTTCGAGGGGTAAGATATTTATATTTTTAGGTAGTATTCGAAATTTTTTTGATAAATTTCAAGCAGGTATTTATGAAAAAGTTAGTTTATTTTATGATTGTTTTATTCTCAATCAGTCTTTATGCTAAAGATGAGCCAATTTATCAGGTTTCGACTCTTAATGCACTTTTAGCGGGTAATTATGACGGTTTGATTAAAGTCGAGGATTTTTTAAAGCGTGGGAGTGTGGGGCTTGGGACTTTTAATGAACTTGATGGGGAGATGATTGTTTTAGATGGCAAATGTTTTAGAGCAAAGGCGATTGGGGAGGTTGTTGAGGTTAAGAAAAATGAAACAATTCCTTTTGGTGTTATTACAAATTTTGAGTTAGAAAAACAGCATCATATTGAATACATGATGAACCTTAAAGACCTTAAAGACTTTATTAATCCATTATTTATCAATAAAGATGTTTTTTATGTGATCAAGGTTCTAGCTGATTTTAAGTATATTAAATATCGGAGTGTCCCTAAACAAGAGAGACCTTATAAAAATTTAAGTTTGGTTATTAAGAATGAGCAGGTTATTTTTGAAGAGCAGAATATTGCAGGCACAATAATTGGCTTTTATTTCCCGGAATTTATGAAAGGGCTTAATGTTGTTGGTTATCATTTCCATTTTCTAAGTGATGATTTAACTAAGGGTGGTCATGTTTTTGATTTTAAAGCTGATAATTTGTTGGTTATTCTTGATCAAAAAAGGCAGTTCGTTTTAGATTTAGCTGACGGGTCATTTATGGGGGGGCTTAAGATAGATTCTAGTAGTCAATAAGGGGCGATTTTTTATGGAAGGAGTTGGGCTATTAGAGATAAAGGGTATTTTTAGAGTTTATCATGCGTAATTTTAATGTTAAAGCAATTCTTTTAAAAAAGTATAAAGTTAGTGACTCTGACCTTTCATGTCGAATCCTTACTAAAGAGTTTGGGAAGATTTCAGTTTGGGTTCGGAATGCTCGTACTCATTCGAAAAAATCTAGCATCAATGATAAATTAGATTTTTTTGCTATTTATGAAGTTGGTCTTTACAGGAATAATTATAACCGTAAGAATAAAGTTACCAATATTAAACTAGAATCTCCTAATTTAAAGATTCGTGCGAGTATCGATAAGTTTGAAGATGCTTCATTTCTTATTAGTTTTGTGGATAGGATTACCAGCGATGAGACTGGGAGTGATTATTTTGCCCAAGTGATAAAAATTTTGGAGTTGCTTAATGAGGGTAAGTATGGTTTAGCTGTTGAGATTATTTGTTTTACATTTTTTAAGCTAGCTGGGTATGATTTTATTTTTGATGAGTGTGTAAGCTGTCGCTTGAAATTAGATAGGAAAATCAGTAAGGTGAAATTTTCTGCTTCTTGTGGGGGGATTATTTGTAATAATTGTGTAGAAAATACTTTTAGCATAGATGGTGAGGTATTGGAGTTTTTTAAGCTTTTAAAAATTTTAGAAATATCGCAGTTGCTATGTATGGCAGATTCGGATTTAGAAAGAAAGCTTTGTATTCAAAGTATGAAAATATTTAAAGGGAAGCTAAGAGTGATGATTGAGAAAATTTTATTAGCTTTAGATATGACTTAATTAATATTGTAATAACATATTAGAAAATAAAAGTAGCTGCCTGAATGGAAGAATTCAAGGAATAAATACTAGATAAGGAATAAATAAATGTTAGATTTTAAGAATAAATTAAACACGGAACAATATGAGGCAATGGCTTGTACTAATGGTTCGATTTTGATTCTAGCTGGGGCAGGTTCTGGTAAAACACGCGTAATTATTTATCGTGTGGCACATCTTTTGCAGCAGGGTGTTTCACCATTTAATATTCTAGCCGTTACTTTTACCAATAAAGCGGCAGGGGAAATGAAAGAACGGATTTATAATTTAGCGGGTGAAGCTGCGGGCAACATTTTTGTTTCAACATTTCACGCAATGTGTGCACAGCTTTTGCGTTCTGAAGCTATCAATATTGGTTTAAATTCTAATTTTAGTATTTGTGATTTTCAGGATCAAAAGAATATTGCTAAGCAATGTATTGAAAAGCTTGGGTATGATGATAAAAAATTTGTGCCACAAGTTGTATCTGCCATTATTTCGCGTGCGAAAGATGATATGAAAGGTGTGCGTGAGTTTCGGGAAGAGGCTTTGGCAAAGGGGTTGCCATTTTTTACAGGAGTAGCAGATATTTATGAATTATATCAGAAAACTTTGATTGAGAGCCAGAATCTTGATTTTGGAGATCTTATTTTTAAAACAGTAGAGATGTTTGAAACGAATAAAGAAATTTTGGATAAATATCAAGAGCGATTTCAATATATCATGGTTGATGAGTTTCAAGATACTAATGAATCACAATATCGATTGATTAAATTTTTATCTGGTAAATACAAAAATATTTGTGTCGTTGGTGATGATGATCAGTCAATTTATTCTTGGCGTGGGGCGAATATTAATAATATTTTGAATTTTGAAAAAGATTATAAAGACACTAAAGTTGTTAAGCTTGAGCAGAATTATCGTTCGACCAAAAATATTTTAAAAGTTGCGGATAAGCTGGTTAAAAAAAATGTACAACGAAAAGATAAGACTATGTGGACAGAAAATGAAGAAGGCGAAAAGATAAAACATTTACAGGTTTATAATGAACATGAGGAGGCTGAGCGGATTGCAGATGAGATTAATTCTTTAGTTCATCAAGGAGCTTCTTTAAATGATTTTGCTATTTTTTACCGCACTAATGCCCAATCGCGTGTTTTTGAAGAAATTTTTAGAAAATATGGAATTTCTTATATTTTGGTGGGAAGTATTAAGTTTTATGATAGAAAAGAGATCAAGGATATTTTGGCATACTTGAAAGTACTGATGAACCCTAGCGACACAATTAACTTGAAACGTATTATTAATGTTCCTACTCGAGGGATTGGTCAGACATCTCTTGATTTGATTGAGAGTTTGCGTCATGAGGGAGATTCGTTCTTTGATATTTTGACTAACATTGCGATGGATGCTTACCCTCCGAATATTGTCTCGCAGCGACTTGCTAAAAATATTAAGTCTTTTCATGCGATTTTAATACATTTAATAGATAATATGAATACATACACGACTAAAGAAATCATTGCCTATGTTTTAAGTGAGTCAGGATATATGGAATGGCTTTATGAGGATACAAGTATCTATCGTGATTCTCGGATTGAGAATGTTAAGGAATTGGTTTCTGCTGCAGGTGATTTTGAAGAGGATTTTGGTGATGTGACTTTAGAGGGTTTTTTGCAGCATACAGCGTTAGTAAGTGATGTTGATAAACTTGATAAGGAGACTCCAAGGGTAACTTTAATGACGCTTCATTTAGCGAAAGGTCTAGAGTTTCCTATTGTTTTTATGACTGGGATGGAGGAGGGGTTATTTCCAAGTGCTAAGGTAGACTATGATAAAAAAGAGTTAGAAGAAGAACGTAGGCTCTGTTTTGTTGGGATGACGCGTGCGATGGAAAAACTTTATTGCCTTTCTGCAAACCAAAGGCGCGTTTATGGTCAGACTAAGCTGTATCTTCCATCACGATTTTTAAAAGAAGCTGGAGTTTTGGAGCAGGAAGAAGAGCGTGACTGCAATCCATATGCGAAGTTTGATGATTTTATGAATAAGGTTGAAACCTTGAAACCAGATTGTTCCCCAGATATGTTAGATAGTTTTGCGAAAGGAAATAGAGTTTCCCATCCAAACTTTGGTTTAGGGAGGGTTATAAATATCTCCGGAAGTGGCGATCGTAAGACTGTAATTGTGAGGTTTAACTCTGGGGCAGAGAAACGACTTCTTCTTAAATATGCAAAGCTTGAGCGTGTTTAAATAGGAATTTGGATTGTTTTTTTATTGCCAATAATGAATATTAGTAGTTTTAATGTTACTTTATTTAAAAAGTTTTTTTAAATAAATAACAGTAAGCTAAGTGCCATAATAGCCATTCCGGCAATAAAACCGTAAATACAATAATGATGTTCTCCATATTCTTCAGCTGAAGGAATTAATTCATCAATAGAAATAAAGACCATAATTCCGGTAACAGCAGCAAATAAGATGCCAAATACAGTGTCGTTAAAAAATGGTTTGAATAGAATATATCCAAAAAGAGCACCTACAGGTTCTGCAAGTCCTGAAAGAAATGAATAGATAAACGCTTTCTTTCTATTGCCAGTTGCGTAATAAATTGGAACTGCAACAGAAATGCCTTCTGGGATATTATGAACAGCAATCGCAAAGGCAATCATAACTTCTAATTTAAGGTTTTCTAATGCACTCATAAATGTAGCAAGACCTTCGGAAAAATTATGGATTGCAATAGCTAAAGCGACGAATACACCTGTTCGATGTAAAGAGTTTTTGTATTTAGGAGATTCTATGCAAAGAATTTCTTTAGCATGCTGGATTTCATGCGGGTTATCACAATTAGGAATTAATTTATCGATGATAGCTATAACTACTATGCCAAGAAAAAATGCTCCAACAGTTGTCTATGCTCCGACCCTATGTCCTAGAACACGCGTAAGGCTTAATTGTGCTTTGGGAAATATTTCAATTAATGAGACATAAATCATAACTCCAGCAGAGAAGCCAAGTGCTCCAGATAAGAATCTTTTATTAAGGTCTTTAACAAAAAATGCAAATGCACTGCCAATTCCTGTTGATAAACCAGCAAAGATTGTTAGTCCAAAGGCAATTAAAATTTGTTGTGTTGTAATATTATACTGTACCCCATTAAGAAATTTATAAAAAGTGAGAATATTAATATAATAAAATCACTTAAATTAATGGAGGTCCTTTTAAAAAAATGAAAAATAATTACTCCTCTCAAGACAAATTTAATATTGTGCTAGAAGCA
>JAAEPJ010000239.1 GCA_024222485.1 bacterium
ATTTTTAACAATGAAACTATAAAAAAACAAATGACTTCTTCAAATGACAATATAGAATGGAAGAATAAATATTATATTGTTGATGTGGAGGCTTTATATTCAGATGGCAAACCCAAAGCATATAAAATATTAAATAATTATGTAGAAGATAGTTTTTCAATGTTAAATTAATTTAATTGACACAACAGAATAATTACTATATACTGAGTGTCAAGGGACTATTCCAAAAAGAAATAACAATCCTTAAAGATAAACTTTCAAAACTTGAAGCTCGTAGAAGAGCAACTAATATGTCAATTCACTCCAGCGAATACTTATATTCAAACCTGCAATTTGCTATGAAGCATTTAGACAAAGCACCGACTGAAGCTCAAATCAATCTATTAAAAGCCTTAATCAAAGCTATAGAAATTTATGAGGATCATATCATTATGAGGATGTATGTAAGCGAGCCGTCTGAGGAATTATCGTGTGAAATAGGAGAAGCCATTAAACAGTGCGAAATTGAACCAACGCTACAGGATTCTCCTGAGCGTCAATAATGGCGGAGAGGGAGGGATTCGAACCCCCGGACCTTTAACAGTCAACGGTTTTCAAGACCGCCGCTTTAAACCGCTCAGCCACCTCTCCTTGAGAAAATATCTTAATATAATAATAATTTCGCAAAACAAAAATATATAGTGTATCGGTATATTACTAAAATTTATTATAATTTTCAATAAAAACTTCAATATCACGAACAGCTTGCCGTTCTAAATCTTTGGAAAAATAACAGGCAGGAAGTTGCGCTTTTATGCGGTGATGAGCGATACAATCACAGCATTTCCCCCAATGCTTACAATTAGTAAAACTACAGGAACATTTTTGCTTATTATTACAATCCATTTTAACTCCTTTAACTTAATTAAAAGTTTTCTTACAGAAAAAATGTTATAACAAATCGAAATTTTGAATCAAATTTTTCCACCAATGCCAGTAAATTTCCCTCATATTTTAACTTAATAATTTCTCCAACCGCAAAATCAGAACCAATATATTGAGCTAAAAAATCTAACTTGCCATGCCGAACATTTAAAGCAGCAGTATCATCTAACTCTATCTCCACCGCAGAATAAAAAAAATGATCAACTGTAATAATATCTTGTTCGCATAAGTCTATATCCAAGTCTAAACTATTTTCAATATCAAAGCTCCCCACCATGATACGCTTTAATTCTTTTAGTGTAGCACATATCCCCAAAGCATCACCAATATCCCTTCCAAAAGAACGAATATAAGTGCCAGAGGAACACTCTATCAGAATATCTAAATAATCATTCTCTTGATATTTTAATAAATCCAATCGCTTAATAGAAACTTCACGCTTAGGAATTTTCACTGTCTGATTATTACGCGCATATTCATATAAACGCTTACCATTAACATGGATAGCTGAATAAATCGGTGGTTCCTGAATAATCCTTCCTTTAAATTTCTCTAAAACAGCTAAAATATCTGATTCCTTAATATTATCAACAACGAGTTCTTTAACAACATCACCAGTAGTATCATTGGTATCCGTTTGGATACCAAGCTTAACTCTAGCAATATAAGCTTTATCTTGATGCTGGAGTAAAGAAGTAAGTTTTGTAGCCTGCCCAACAGCGAGAACTAATACACCCTCAGCAAATGGATCTAACGTTCCTGTATGTCCAACCTTGATAGGACGACCAAGTTTTTTTCTAATCTTGTAAACAACATCATGAGAGGTTATACCTTTTGGTTTATTAATATTTAAAAATCCAGCTAGCCCCATAATTCTTCTTCTGAGAATATTTGTAAAATATTATTTTTTAAATCTATCATTGATTCTGCCTTTAATTCGAATCCTGCAGCATATTTATGTCCACCGCCACCAAATTTCTGTGAAATATCACAAACAGAAACATATTCCTTAGAGCGCAAACTTAGCTTATAGAGACCTTCATCCTTGGGCTTAATAAAACAGGCAAGCTCCACTCCTTCAATATCACGCAAAAAATCAGCTGCACCATCAATATCATCATTGATAATCTTATTTTCACTGATATCTAAGTCTGTAATAAACGAAATAGCAATCTTACTTTCCCGATGAAATTCAAGGTTAGCTAAAAGTAACCGCATAAAATTAATATGCGATTTTGACTTTCGACCATAAATCTGCCTATAAATATAATTAACATCAAGACCTTTTTTGACTAATTTCCCAATAATTTTATAAATATCAATAGACATATTGGAATACTGAAATCTGCCAGTGTCCGTTACAATTCCTGTATATAAACATTCTGCCGCAGCTTTATTAATCGAAACATCTAAATATTTAAATATTTCATAAACCATCACAGCAACAGCTGCTTTCTTTGAATCAAGCCAATTAATATCACCGTATTCATCATTAATTTTATGATGATCAATATTAATAATCTTGCCTACTTGTAGAAATTTTTTCTCACAGCCAACTCTAGCAATATTAGCTGACTCTATAAACACAGCCACATCTGCGATTAATACGGTATCTTTATCTATTTTTAAAATATCCTTAATCCCAGGTAAAAAGTCATATTTATGTGGAATAGAATCAACAGAAACAACAAGCACATCTTTCTCAAGCTTTTCTAACAAAACCTTCATTGCTAAGGCAGATCCAAGAGCATCACCATCAGGGTTCTGATGCATAAAAATTAAAAATTTATTATTTTCTTTATTTAAAATTAATTCTTTGATTTTTTTTAACATTTTATCTTTCCTATATTTCCTCATATTTAGGATATTTGCTTACTGAATATTCTACTTTATTTATAACTCAATTAAAAATCTTTGCAAAAATATGACTTTCAATTAGCTTTCGATATCTTTTTCTTTTCTATTAATTTCACTTAGAATATTCTCAATCCTAGCAGCACGCTCAACATTTTCATCATACTCAAACTTAAAAAGCGGCACTGTCCGAGAATTAATGCGTTGCCCCATACCAAAACGGATCTGAGCCTTATGTTTATGTAGCTTCTTAATAAATGCTTTTTTGACCTCATCATTACCTAAAACACTATAAAGAACTTTTACATTTCTAAAGTCTCGTGAAATATCAACACCTGTAATTGTCACAAAAAAACCTTCAAATACATCCAGCTCATATCCAATAAGTGCACTAATCTCTTTTTGGATTAAGGCTTCCATCCTATCTTGTCTTCTTGATTTCATAATTTATAATTCCTAATAAAAAAAAACTATTGATCTAACTATCAAGTTTTCTTAAAATTTCTTTTTCTTTAAAAAATTCTAAAATATCGCCTTCTTGGAATGTTTCAAAGCCTTCAACAGAAATACCACATTCAAAACCCTTTTCAACCTCTTTAACATTCTCCTTAAATCTTTTTAACTGAGTAACAGTACTCTCAATTTGTAAAACATCTTCGCGATAAACTTTAGCAATTGCATCACGCGCAACCTTTCCCTCAGTAACCATTGATCCTGCAATCACTCCAATCTTAGGAATCCTAATAACTTGCCTGACCTCAGACTTCCCTATTAATTCTTGCTCAATACTAGGAGTCAACAAACCTTCCATTGCGGCTTTAACTTCTTCGATTATTTCATAAATAATCTGATACTCTCTAATCTCTACACCCTCTTGCTCAGCAATAGAATTAACCATTGTACTAATAGTAAGGTTAAATGAAAAAATTAAAGCTTCACTAGCAACGGCTAACATAATATCCGATTCTGTCACAGAACCTACACCATAATGAATAACATTTAGCTTAACTTCGTCTGTAGATAAACGCTCAAGTGAATCTTTTAATGCCTCAACTGAACCACGAACATCTGCTTTTAAAATAACATTAAATTCTTTTACTTCACCTGCTAGCATTTGTAGTTGTAAAGATTCCAAAGTTAAATGCTTTCTACGAGAAAGGCGTTCTTCTCTAAAGGCTTCTCTTCGTTTTTCAGCAACCTGTTTAGCCTCTTTCTCACTATTTAAAACTCTAAATAAATCACCAGCATTTGGCACACTATTAAATCCTAAGATCCCTACTGCCGATGAAGGCCCAGCATTTTTTTGATGCTTGCCCTTATCATTTGTCATTAATTTAACCTTACCAAAAACCGTACCAGCAATAAAAGGATCACCTTGTTTAAGAGTTCCTTGTTGAACTAGAACTGTAGCAATGGGACCTCTTTTTTTATCAAGCTCTGCCTCTACGATCACTCCCTGCGCCTTACCAATATATGCCGCTTTTAATTCCATCATATCCGACTGAAGTGCAATCATTTCAAGAAGCTCAACTATTCCTGTCTTTTCAATTGCAGAGACCTTAACTACAATCGTATTCCCCCCCCATTCTTCAGGGACCAAACCATGGCCACCAAGCTCCTGCATGACCTTATCCGGGTTCGCGTCTGCTACATCCATTTTATTAACAGCGACAATAATCGGGACACCCGCAGCTTTAGCATGATCAATTCCTTCAATTGTTTGTGGCATCACACCATCATCAGCCGCAACAACAATAACAACAATATCAGTAACTTCTGCACCTCTAGCTCTCATAGCAGTAAATGCCGCATGTCCCGGAGTATCTAAAAAAGTCAGTAGTCCCTGATCAGTATGAACCTGGTATGCCCCTATATGCTGAGTAATCCCACCAGCCTCACCACTGACAACATCTGATTTACGAATCGCATCCAAAAGTGAAGTTTTTCCATGATCAACATGCCCCATGATCGTAATAACAGGTGAACGCTTTTCTAAGTCAGACTCACTATATTCCTCATCAACTAAATCTGCTAAATCATCAACAGAGATATATTTTAATTTATAACCATATTCATCCGCAAGCACACTAGCAGTATCATTATCAATCCGCTGATTTAAAGTAGCTAAAACACCCATTCCCATTAATTTAGTAATAATCTCCGCCCCTTGAACACCCATATTTTCAGCTATCATATTAACTGTTAAGGCTTCTTTGACTTCAATAATATTAGCTGTTTCCTCTTGGTTAATCGCCTCTTGTTCTGCCTGGGCTTTTGCTTGAACACGCTTTTCTTTCTTATATTTTTTCCTATTTTTAGTAGAACCTTGCTGCTTTCTTTGAAAGTTCGGCTTATAAACTGAAACATTCTTTTCTTCTTTTTTACCTTCAACTTTTTTAGGCTCTGATTCTTTAGTCCTTGATTTAACGACTTTCACTTTTGTAGTTTTTTCAATTTTAGCATCAGTTTTTTTATTCGTTTTAACCTTGGAGGCAGTACTAGAGACTTTTTTCTTGACTGTTAATTTTTTTGTTACTTTCTTCTTGGGTTCTGAGGGTTTCGTTTTAGATTGCTTTGTCTCACTTTTCTTGGTTGTCTGTAGACTGGTTGATGATTTCTTAGCTGATGGTTTTTTAATTAAAGACTTACTCTCTACGACCTTTTTAGTTGTTGATTTCTTCTTAACCGCTTTTGTTCCTGAATCTTTTTGTTTAAGTGAAGTAGTTTTTTTAGCAACAACAGTCTTTTTTTTAGTCGTAGTTTTCTTTTTAGTATCTTTTTCTTCTTTTTTTATTTTTGTAGTTTTTTTATCAGCCATCACACAACCTCCCTTTCAAAGTCTAAAATAGGCTAGAACAACTAATATTCATCTAGCCCGAACTAATCAGTCTAATGCTTTAACCGCATCTATAATCTTAAGAGCCGTTTTCTCTCCCACACCTTGAAGCCCCATCAAATCTTCCTTAGTTGCTTCTTTCAATACAGGAATATCAGCATAGCCAGCAGAAAGCAAGGTATTCGCAATATTTTTATTAATACCTTCAATATTTTCGAGAATTCTCAGTGAAGCTAAAGACTCCTCGGCTCTTGCTTCTTGGCGTTGTGCATTAGTCTTAATATCAAGGTGCCAACCTGTTAACCTTGCAGCCAGTTTAACATTAGAACCACCTTTACCAATAGCTAAAGGTAACTGATCATCCGCAACAACCACTTCAGCATTATGATTAGCTTCATCCAAAAAAATAGAATCAATTAAAGCAGGTTTAAGCGCATTTTCAATATAAGTACTAGAATTATCACTATATGGAACTAAATCAATTTTTTCATCACCAAATTCTTTCGTAACTGCACGAACTCTAGCACCTCTTACCCCAACAACTGAGCCAACAGGATCAACCTTAACATTATGAGAGCTAACGGCAATTTTAGATCTATTTCCTGCATTACGTGCTATCACCTTAACTTCGATTGTTCCGTCATAAACCTCAGGTACTTCAAGCTCTAATAATTTACCTAAAATTTCTGGATTCTTGCGCGACACTATTACTTTTGGACCACGAGGAGTTAGCTCAACCTTAGTGATATAAACTTTCATATAATTACCCTGAGAATATGTTTCGTTTTCTATTTGCTCACGAATGGGTAAAATAGCTTCCATCTTCCCAATCTCAAAAATTGCAGTATTATTGATCATTTTAGTGATACAACCACTAATTACAGTTCCTTCTTTTTCTTTATATTCATTATACAAATTTTCTTTTTCAGTCTCTCTAATTTTTTGGATTAAAACTTGTTTTGCAGTCTGTGCAGCAATCCTACCAAAATTTGAAGTATCAATTTTAAACTCAATTTCATCACCAACCTTAACATCTCCATACTCGAGCTTTGCCTCTGATAAACTAACCTCATGTGAAGCATCCGTTACTCTCTGAACAACCCTTTTTTTTGTATGCAGAGTAATTTGACCGCTATCAATATTAATATTTGCCTCAACATCTTCAACCTTTGGATTATACCTTTTGAAAGTAGAAACTAATGCTTGTTCTATCATGTTTACTAAAGTTGCTCTGGCAATCCCTTTATCTCTTTCAATTTGCTCCAAAATTGGTAAAAAATCCACATTCAAATTTTCCATATTTAACTCCTTTTACAAGTATAAAAATTTTAGTAAAAAACTATCATCTTAATTTTTTTATATCTAAATCTAAAAAACATATAAAAAAAGCCACCCTTAGATAGGGAGGCTTTTATATTTTTTCAAGTTAATTTAACTTTATTTTGCCAAATTAAAAATAAAAAGGCAAGCTATATCATTAGAGTGATAGAATAGTCCCTTTTAGTTTTAACCTTGTAACTTCCACACTAAAAAATTTCACTAAATGATAGAAGTGTTGATTATAACTTATTAATTGTTATGTTTGGCTAAAGGTAGACAATTAAAAAAGTCTTAATAATATCCTCTAAAAGAATAAAAAAAACAGAAATTTATAAGCGCTAGAGATCTAAAAAGTTCTATATTCTAATTTTCATAAATTGGGATACAAAAATTTTGGTCCAAATAATATGCTTCATACGAGATTTTAGATTCAAAAATCGTATCCCCCCATTATAGTTATCGGGATTAACACTCAACGTTTGTGGATCGTGCAAGCGCAGGTTTCAAACTCAAGCAAGCTCATGCAGGGTCTCACACGCAACCTTTATGGGAGCAATAAAGACGCACAAATAAGGCTCAAACAAGCTCACGCAACGTTTCTGGCGAGGCGAAGGCACTACTCAGGAATAAGGAAAACTCAATTTATATTAAGGGCTGTCATCAACTCATGGGAGGATGGATTTGTCACTTAACCTTTGTGGTGAGGTGGTGGCTTCTGTCAGGCTCAAGGACGCTGACCTTTGTAGTTCTTTCCAGGCTTTGAGAGGAGCGTGAAATACTTTCTTTTTTATGATTTTTCTAAGATTCTTGCATCCAAGGAGCTAAGGGGCTAAAGCTCTAAAGACAAAAAATGAAGAAGAAAAAAACTAAGGTTTTTTTATTTTTTTTATGGCCCTTAATTTGGAATCCCTAAATGGGTGACGAATTAAGAGATTGGTTGGTTGGTTGGTTAATTTATTCATTATTTCTTAACTTAGCGACTGTAATAATATATTAATATCATTTAGGAAAATAAAATTATGAATAAAAATTAATTAAGGTTGTTTTATTCATTAATATAAATCCAAAACATCATTAGAATACCAAGAGCCATAAAAATTATAGCTATTATTAAAGAAACTAAATAATTCACACTTAAATGTTCAGCTTGAAATAAATTAAATAAAACTAAATATTCATTGCGAATATTTAAAATAGCAAATATGATAATACCAGTTTTTTTACTTGGAGAAATAATGCTCAAACCTATTAAAAGTACGCCATAATATAAAAAAAACAAATGGGGTAAAATATAAGACAATAAAGAAAAAAAGAATAGTAACTTAATTACCCCAAAGAAACTTATATCTTTAAAAATATTTATTATAGATATAATAGGTAATTGACAGAATAATTGTATAAGATGCATCAAAATAATTAAAATGGGTATATAAAAAATCCAACGAATAATTTTGCCTATAATAGAATTCCAAAAACTATGTTTTTTTCTATTATTATAATTTGTTTTTATTTTATGAATATTTTTATTAATAATATTATTTTTTAGATATTTCATGTAAATCCTTTTTTTTCCTTATTTAAAAAACCAACAACATAGCGCATGGATTTTCTCGAATCGGATTTGGAGCCATAAGAGGCCACCAAATTAAAGACTTCTTTGACAGCTTCTTGCCCATGAGCCAATTCTAATTGGATTATATTTTCTATCTCATATAAATCATGGGCAGCATAAACTATACTGGAATGCTGAATAGCTCTTTTGACTTGCTCTTTTGAATACTTATTTTCTATTTCTTGAATGGATTTGTCAAAGTCTTTGAGATCATAGACTGGTAGCAACCTATAAATGTTTGACATACGAGTAGAGTATTTCCCATTTTTGATTTGACTATATTTTATTTGGATTAAATTCCAGTATCTGAGTTCACTCATCCCTCTTGAGATAAGCCTTTTGTGTAAGCTATATTTTTTATGGATACTATCAATGCTTAAAGTCCAAGTTTTATATGGGATTTGCCCCCGTATGCGGTTGATGAAATAACAATAGATGGATTCGCCAGATAAGCGGAAGTGCCAGTTGTATTGCAGAAAGATTGAGGGATTGTGAAAGACTGGTTTTCTCCTTTTGTAGAAATAACTATCTGATCAGAGACCTTACCTTTAACCTCACTAGAAAGCATTAATTTTATGGGGTCAGTTGTATTTTTGGGGTTTAGGTATTTTATTAGACCGTATCGTTTTTCTAGGCGTTTGATGTATTCTCTTAAATAGTAGTTTTGTTTGAATTCTTTTGATGTTGCTCCTTTTTGAAATAACTCCCTCAACTCCTTATATTCGAATTCTTTTTCTGTTTCGAACTCGAAATTAGCTTTTTGAATGAAATATAAATACATTGAGAAAAGCTTCTCATCATGTTTTTCGATGAATTTCTCGAAAATTGGCATGAAAGAGATAGGTAGTTCTACTTTTGGTGAATTGTCGATATATTCTTCTTCTTGATCTAGTTGAATTTTATTAAAATCTTCAGTTAGTTCTTGAGCTAGAGATTTTGATTTTATTAAGAGACTGGCTTCATTGTTTTTTGTTAGAGCTGAGGTTGTCCAATTTGTACTGCCGATAATTACTGTTTCTTCATCGATAATTAAAGATTTGATATGTGTGTAATTTGTTATGTCCTCGTAATAAACTTCTAGTCCATTGCTTTTTAGATATGTGTAGGCTACCTGATTACGAACATCGTTTTTACGAGGGTCGCCTTGACCTGAGCTGGATGTAAAAGTGAAAGTTCTATCTAGAATAATTTTTATTTTCAAACCTCTTTTGTGAGCTGCGATTAAGGCATTAACGAGTTGTAAAACTTTTGAATTACCTTGTGTGTCTGATAAAGAGATAAAATACATTGTCATATAAATTGAAGATTTAGCATTATTTATTGAATCTAGAGTTGTTTGGAAATATTTACGATTGGAGATGTTTTGGATATCTACTTTAGCTGTAACAACAGGTTTTACTATTGTTTGGGCGAATGCAATGTTGTGAGATAGAAAAATTATTAAAATTATATTTATTAGTTTTTGCATATAAAAATCCTTGAAAAATTTAATACAACGATTATAGAAAATAGCGAATATTAAATATTCGTTAAAATTTCTTCTAAATTAATTACCATTTCCAGCAACTCTTCTTTGGCAATCGGATTTTCTTCATATTCTATTCCATTATGAAGATTACCTCCAGATAGCCTGCTATATATAGTTTCAAGCTTTTGAATAATATCACAATCAATTTTTATTTCTTTTAATGTAGACTAGAGAATTCTATTATTTTTAGAACTAAAACGTGTTGGAGTAATATTTTTTAAAATTTTTTCATCAACTAAACATTCAATTGCTTTTCGTAATTTTGAACAAATGTCTTCCAAATTAAAACTCGATCCATTAAGATATTCTTTAGCAAAATTTATATAATTTTCAGCTCTATTTTCAATATGTGATGTAATAATTCCTTTTGAACATTTCCCCTCTGATTCAATTTTGTATAAATAAATATGTTTGTTTTTTTTATTGCAAGAAGTATTAAATGTATTGCATCTATGTCCTCTTTTAGAACTTTCAAAAGCACTTAAAAATAAGCTATTATGTGTAAAAAGAATAATTTGATTATCAAGCTTCAAAAGTCTTTCTGCAAAATCACATGCTATTTTATGATCTAGGCTAGTTACTGGATCATCTAGAACAATCGGATTATTGTTTTTCTGCATTCTTATTTCAGCAATAAATAAAGCAAGTGCTACCGTTTTTTGTTCCCCTTCACTAAAAATAGATGTAATAGAATTTTCTTTTTTAATCATAAGCTTGGTTGAAGTTTTTCCCTTTGATGAACCTGCTTCTTCAAGTTTTACATCTAGTTTAGAAAATCCAGAGAAATATTCAATCTCTTCAATAAATTTCAAACGAAGATTTTCAGTTAAAAGCTCATTATGAGCCTGTTTTGAAATTTCTGTAAGTTTTTTAGTATTTATGCTTTTTAATTTTTCATTAAGCAACTCTGCTTCTTTATGGTATTCAAACCATTTTTCCAAATCTTCTTTTTGTTCGGAAACTGATTTATGTTCCCGTAAATTTGTTAAATTTTGTGTTATATCCTGTATTTTTTTATCTTTTTCAGTTTTATTTAAACCATATTCTTGAATGTTTGTATCTATATTAGTAATAGTAGTCTCTATTGCAGTACTCACAGTATCTATATTGCTCAATGTAATATCTTTAAACTCGTTTTTTTGTTCAATAACTTCAAAATTGCTGATGAGATGTATTTGGAGAATTTGTCTCTTAGATTGAATTATGATAATTCTCATAAGTCAAAAAATTTGGATACGCAAGAAAGGTTTTCAGAAAGTTCAGAAAGGTTTGTAAAAAGTTCAGAAATTGGAGAAGAGCGAGAGATTGGGTTTCGAACTTCTAATAAAGATTTTTTACAAAAAAATGAAAATGTCTCGGGCCATAAAATATCTAGCGAACTCGCGCCACCTGAAAGTTTTGCGGATGCAAAAACACTAAAAAAAATGTTTTTAAAGGTTGTTGATTTAGTAAAAATAAAAGAAGGAGAATTGTCTAATTTGAAAATAAGGAAGTACATTAATAAAATAATTTATGATTCTAATAATATTGAAATAGAATTTAAGTATCCAATTGTTAGAGGGTTTTCTGAGGACTGCGCGGTAGTGCCGCCAGCAGGGCGGCTGCACCGCGACCAAGCACAGGAGGGCGCGAAGATAAACGAGGGGCAAATAAAAAAAACTTTTAACGCGAGCAGTATAAACGATAGGCAAAAAGGCGGAGCTATTTCCCCGAGAAGGATAGAAAAAGGGGAGGGAGCAGAGAGCAAAATTTCAGAGGTTTACGACTCAAATGTTCGGTGCGAGCCTCAAACTCTAACGTTGAAACTAGAGGATGATAGTAAGAATTCCTATGATTATGTTGTAAATTTAGACTATAAAAATGGAAGTATAAATAGAATAGGATTTAAGCAAGAAAGTGATGATTTGGAATTAATAAAGAAGAATCCTCAAAATGAAAATGAATCTGAGGATAATATTAGAATCTTCTACCGTGGTTAAAAAAGGTACAAATAATAAGCTCAGGAGCGGATTTGAACCGCCGACCTCACCCTTACCAAGGGTGTGCTCTACCGACTGAGCTACCTGAGCATTTTAGTTAATTATAAACCAAAAATATATTTATTTTACTGTAAAACCCTAAATATTACCACCATGAATAATATTGTATTTTTATGATCGGAACCATTTAATCGCCGCATTGGTAGAATCATCATGGCATAAAACTTCTGCACTATTGAACTCTGTCAAAATTCTATTTGCACAAACTTTTCCAAGCTGAACCCCCCATTGATCAAAAGAAAAAATATTCCAAATAATGCCTTGTACAAAAATTTTATGCTCATATAAAGCAATCAAAGAACCTAATATCTCAGGAGTTAGCTTATTCATCAAAATTTTATTAGAAGGTCTATTTCCCTCAAAAGTCTTATGATAAGCTAACCATTCATCCTTAGTCTCTGTTTCTAAAACTTCCTTAGTCGTCTTGCCAAAAGCCATAGCTTCAGCCTGTGCAAACATATTTGCCATAAGCTTTTGATGATGATCACCCACTGGATTCAAAGACTCTTTAAAACCAATAAAATCACAAGGAATTAACTTCGTTCCTTGGTGGATCAATTGATAAAAAGCATGCTGACCATTCGTACCAGGCTCACCCCAAATAATCGGACCAGTTTGATAATTAACCTTTTCACCTTTTTTGTTAATATTTTTACCATTACTCTCCATATCCGCTTGCTGAAGATACGCGGCAAAGCGTGAAAGATATTGGTCATATGGTAAAACAGCAGATGTTTCGACAGCAAAAAAATTATTATACCAAATACCGATAAGAGCTAGAATAACAGGAAGATTATCCTCAAGTTCCATAGTCTTAAAATGGTTGTCCATCTGATGATAACCATCCAATAACTTAAAAAAATTATCAACACCAACATTAATCATAACAGGTAAACCAATTGCACTGCATAAAGAATAACGACCACCTACCCAATCCCAAAATTCAAGCATATTAGAGGGATCTATACCAAAATCAATAACAGCCTCTTTGTTAGTAGAAAGTGCAATAAAGTGTTTTGCTACCGAAGACTCTGTAGCAGAAGCTGCCAAAATCCAGGACTTAGCAGTATAAGCATTCGTCATAGTCTCCTGTGTCGTAAAAGTTTTTGAAGCAACAATAAATAAAGTCTCCTCAGGGTCTAGTCCATAAGTTTCTTCAACAAAGTGCGTAGCATCAACATTAGATATAAATTTAATATTTAAATCTCTTTGCGAATAATGCTTTAACCCAAAACTCGCCATAACTGGACCAAGGTCTGATCCACCAATGCCAATATTGATAATATTCTTAATCTTTTTACCTGAAAATCCTCGCCATTTACCCGCTCTAATCTTATTAGAAATCTCAGACATTTGAGCTAAAACTTCATTCACTCTAGGCATAATATCTTTACCGTCAACCACTACTGGAGTATTCCCTCTATTTCTCAAAGCAGTATGTAAAACAGCACGACCTTCCGTCTCATTTATCTTCGATCCACGAAACATCCTGCCAATCTCAGTTTTTAAATCAGCCTCACGTGCTAGCTCAAATAGCTTTGAAAGCGTTTCTTCTGTCATCCTATTCATTGAGTAATCAAGTGTAATTCCTACGGCTTGTTTGGTGAATTTTTTAACACGAGATTTATCTTTAAACAATTCTCGCAAATGTAAGTCTTTAATCTCTTCATAATGCTTTTGTAAACTTCTGTTCATTTTAATTTCCTTTCTAATAGCAATCTAAAATTCTATTTTTTTAGCATCGCCCCAAATACTTTCTATGTTGTATTCTGTTCTTAAATCATCTGTAAAAACATGCAAAATAACAAAACCAAAATCAATCACTGCCCAATGACTATCTTTAGCAGTTCCTTCTCTATGTAATAAAGGTATTCCAGCATCTTGCATATCCTGTTTTACATAATTTAGAAGTGCATTCACATGAACATAAGAATTACCTGTCGCAATCACAAAAAAATCAGTAATACTTGATTTACCTCTAACATCTAAAACCACAATATCCTCTGCTTTTTTAGCTGATAAAGTCCTCGTCAATATTTTTATTGCTTTTAAGTCTTCCATTTTATAAAACAACCTTTATTATCTATATTAAGGGTTAAAATAATCCCTGTAAAAAAAAAATTATAATAAATTCCTTTTTTTTTGTCTTGTATTTTTTATACAACATAACATCTTTTCTAAAGGGCAAGTATTAAGCAGCTGTATCTAAATACCTTAACTCATCAAGCTCAATTTTATCATCTTGTCCACTAATTTCTTTACGCTTAGCCAATGTTAGGGTTACCCCAAGCTCATGAGTAACTCTAGCAAAACTCCGCATAAACTTTTGCATATCTAAACTATCTACTTGATTTACATCTTTAAATACTGCCGTATATGCTTGGTAAGATTTATTAGATCCACTTACACCTAGCATGATATTCCCTGCAGCAACAGGCATAAACATCTGAGGCAGAATAAAGGTATCTGTTTGAATTAAGCCTAAGCTGTCTTTTAACTTGCCATCTTTCATAGCTTCTCTAATATCTTTGACTTCTGCATCACTTTTAGCCAGTGTAATAATATCTTTATCAGAGAATTGAGAGGTATAAGTTTTTATCTCTTCTATATTTGTAGCAATTATATCGCCTCTAATAGCGATCGTTGCCTTACCTAGAATACCAGATTCTATATATTTATTAAGCTTTCGCTTCTGCTTACGTGTTAATTTTGCGTCTCGATAATCAAGGTTAATAAAAATTTCATAATTTGAGTACTCAAGTTTCTCCTTCTCTGACTTTAGAATATCTTTTGCAAATTGTAATCGATTATCTAGTATTTCTCTATCATATTTTTCTCTTTTTAGTTCCTGATCTTTAAGCTTAACATCTAATTTTTCGATCTTTTTTTCTTGCTTCGCTCTACTTCCTTTCTGTTTCTTAGCTTCTTTCAATTGGTTAGAATCAGGCTCTTTTAAATCTTCCTTTTTTATTCTTTCCAATAAGTTTGTTCGCTTACTCATCAACAGCCTTTTGTTTATAAGATCTTTCTTATTCAATTTTTTAATCTGTTGAGATATAGAAGCTAAATTCGCCTGTACTTTATCCCAATTTTCTTTCCTAGTAATCAACCTAGCTTGTTTTACAGAAACTTCCGGCGTATTATCAACTAACTGAGCTTTTTTTGCTGTTAATTTTTTAATTTCTGCATTGATCTTCTCTATGGAATAATCACTAATATTCTCCAAGTCTTTCCTAACTTTTCTCACTGCTTTTTCTGCTTTTTTGACTGCTTCGACCTTCTCTCTCTCTGCTTTTAGGCCCTCAAGTAGCTCTTCTAATTCCTCTTCCGATGTAAAAGTCTTAAGTGCCTCACCTTTTTTCGAGAATCGCTCCATTCTAATAACAGGCGTTGATACATTATTGACTGTTTCCTGATAGACATCAATAACATTATTTTGTTGAGTATTCATCCCCTCAACCTTAATACTTCCTCTAAACCCTTCTCTATTTAAAAATCGTGCTAATGCCATAACTTCATAAGAAGATTTAGCAAAATCTTTATTAATGATAAATGTTTTGATATTAGCCAAGTCAATATTCTGTAAATCTATTTTCAACTGTTCAGTAAAGCGAACAGTTTTAATTTTAAAAACTTCATCTTTTATCTCCTGCTTTATAGTATCCATTCGTGATTCTATTTGATCTATTAGTTTACCAGATCTACTCATAATTGTAATATTTTCTCCATAAAAGTCATTAAGCACTCCTTTCCAATTAAAAAGACCTTTCCTTTCATGGCCAAAGGCTTCATTGCTTAGATCATCTTTACTATATTTCATCTCATAATTAAAATAATAATTCTCCATATCAAACTCCATATCAAACTCCATATCAAAAATCTCATCTTCAACACCAAAAATTAACTCCCCATAATAGCCTCTTAACTCTGGGCTAACTAAAGTCTTTCGCAACCATTCTTTTAACTCTGCCTTTGACCCAAGTGCAGAACTATCGATCTTAATAACTCTTTTATTAAGCATTTCTATTCTTACATCCGTTTCTTTATCGTTTAAAAGGTTTCCTTTCGTATTTTGGACAGTAACATGAGATGCACTGCCTTTCTCTATCATTTCATCTTGAAAAAAAGATATGAGTTCTAAAATAAATTTTTTACTCTCTTTACTACCATTATTATCCAGTATAATTTCGATATCTTTATTAGGAGAATAATATTCCAAAGAAATCTGTCTCAACCCTTTAATAAAATCGATAGGATTCTTATTATAATACTCTATTCCCTCTTCTTTCATATTTAAAACTACTTTATCAGGAAGGACCTTGTCAATAATTAAAGGAGTACTTTTCCCATCAAATTCGCTCACTATTTTAGTTTTTAAAAATTTATAGCCATTATCTAATCCCAGAGACTTAAGTTTATCTTTGGTTTCCGCAACATTTTTCTGATTTTTTATTAACATATCCTCACTAAAATAACCTTCTTCAAAGTCCGGCTTAACCTGACTAACAACGCTATTTCTTGCTTGACGATTATTTTCAAAAAATAGAATCCTTGATACATCTTCTTTTTTAAAAGTATTTCTAATATATAACGCCTCTTTACTACGCCAAGTTTTTATCTGGGTTTTAAGTTTACCATCAGTGGCTCCAAAATATATCCCACTTCGCCTAAAAACAATATCTTGTGTTAACCTTTCATTCTCTGATATTTCCTGATAAATATCTTCTGCCATCTTCACATATTGTCGTGATTTAACACTATCTAAGTCAATAACAACTCGACCGCTCTTACTCTCTAACTGTTTCAAAATGACCTTAACATTAGAATTATATGTGGGGTGAATATTTTTATACCATAAAGTCTGTATTTTAGCTGATATTGGTTGAAATAAAGAGGCCAATACTCCCAATCCTGCTAACCCCATAGCAATATAAGAAAATACTAGCAAGATAGACATAAAAATAGTTGGCCAAAAGAAACAGATTGCAACTAATGCCAACATAGCTAAAACAACAACAGCCGCAACACCAGCAACGGACTTAAAAGAAGTAGATTCACTTGTAGATTCACTTTTAGATTCACTTTTAGATTCACTTTTAGATTCACTTTTATAGCATTTGTATAAAACTAACATACTAGGAAGTAAAAAAGGGACTGTTAAAAAAGCCATAGAACCTATAGATAAAGCACCTACGAAAATAAAGGTAATAGCTAAAATTATAGCAAAAACTAATAAAGCAGCTGAAATAACTAACAACCACTTAAATGGGGTAGTCCATTCCCTAACAATTTCTGTTTCAAATTTAATCACTTTCGCTTCATTCATACTCTCAAACTCTTCATTAGAAATCAGTCCTCTAAATATAGACATATCCTCCGCCCTCTCAGATAAATCTAGTTCACTGTTTCTACTGACCAATCGATCTTTTTTCGCTTCATAAACATCAACTAATCTCCCCCTCGTATCTTTTAAAACAAATGTTTTCACATGCAAGGTATTCAAAGAAGTCCCAATCAAAAGATTTCTGCGGTCATTTAACCTTTCCACCGCTTCTTTGACTCCTTTTTCTGCTTCTTTACTGAATTCCGCACTAATAATAATCTCATCAAAAAGTTCATTAATATCATTATTTTGAGCTTGTTCCATCATCGCGTATTCAATCTGTTTCGATAATATTTCAATGTAATCGTTTTTTTGAATTGAGGATAATTTCCTCAGCATAATCTTCCTACCCAAACTCCTATACCAAGGATTTTTGATATCTTTTTTGATTGAACGCATTATTTTCTCACTAACAATAAGCTGTTTTCTACCCCCATTATTTTTAATAATGTAACCTTTATTTCCTTCCCTATCTTTTAATGCACGCCCAAATAAAACCTCTTGATGAGCATTTTCTAAATTTAAATATAACTGAACAACATTTGCATCACTAGAAAACAATAATCGTGAGTTCTCAGGAAAAGATCGGACAACTATATCCTCTTTAAAAAAATTAATAAAATTTTCATTAGAAATAATTCCCAACTCTTTATCTACAGCACCCTCCTCAATAGCTTTGACAGTTCCCTCCCCTAAAAATTCAGCTTTCTTATTATCTAGACGCTGACGAATTTCTAGCCCTGCTCTTATCCGCCTTATTAAATTAACTTCAAGTTTCGTATTTTCCTCTTTACTCGTATTAGTAGATAAACTTTTTCTAATTTGAAGTTGCTGCAATTTATTAGTATTAATTCTTTTAATATCATTCACCATTTCATGTCTACTAGACTTAAGAGCTGCAAGCTTCCGAACCTCTTCTTGCCTGAACCTTTCAAGTAATGCACGCCTGACTGCTCTTTTTTCCAGAGGATCCTTTATTAAACCATTATCAACGCTTAAATCAATTGCCCTGACTATATCTTTAGACCCTGAATTATTAAGCCTAGTCGTAACTTGATCAGCTAAGCTTGTAATGTATCCATACTGTATCCTTTCTAAGGCAAACCGGGACTCTTGTGTTTCCCGTAACTTATCTTCTAATTGATGTTTCTCTTTTACATATAACAAAGAATTAAGTACATCTTCCATCGCTATCATTTTTTTGCTAGTCTTAATATTTAGTGCATACTTTTCCTCAAGCACTTTTAGAGTTTGAATATGGTAAGTCTTAGAATTATACTTTCCTCCAAGTTTTTCTATATTCTCTAGACTTTCAAAATCTAGAGCAATATCAACAAGATTATTCTTTAAAGCCTTTTTTTCTATATCGTTATAAAAAACAGCCCTCTTTGCTACAATTTTATGAAATTCAAGAGCAGCACTCTCTTCTTTGATCGTATCCTCACGAAGATCTATCTCTTCAAGCTTACTCTCAACTTCCTTAATTTTTTCACGCATACCATTTTCAATTTGGGATTGCTCTTGCTCACTATCATTAATAATAATCTGTGAAATAATCGTCAAAGCTTGCGTTATATCAACAATATTATTTAACTTTTGCCTAAGTCTTGCATCCTCTTCTTCTTTAGTCGCTTCCCTAATATTGGAAACAATATCTACTGTAATATTTCTTTGTTCTACTTGACTTTTAAGCTGAGCTTCTTTTCTCAAATTTTTTAAAAACAACTCACGATCTGTCTTGGTTAAGTTATTAAGTCGTTTCTCAGAAAGCCTGATCCTTAAATTAAAGGGACCACCTTCCCTCCATAAATCTTCACTTATTCCAAAATTTGGACTTTCAATGCTTGCTTTAAATTCTATATCAGCTTCATTTTCAAGCTGCAGACTAGAAAATTCTTCTCCAAGATAAATATCTGTGTAATCTATATTACGCATTAAATGCTCATACTCTGCAAACGCCACATCAATCTCATCCATCCTTTTTTGTGAACCATTAACCATTAAATATTGAGCATCTTTAAGCTGCTTATCCGTGGTTGCTGTATATACATCCAGCTGTTTTGAGCCCCATAATGTAGCCCCCCATGTATCATCAGTAACGATGCGTTCAAATTGATTTAAAAGTGCAGAATCTTTATTTAAACTTTTAAATAACTGAGGATCAATAACAATAGCACTAACATTCGCCCTCATCTTCCTTGTTTTATGCATTTTTTTCAAAGTTTCAACTAGCATCTGCGGATCTGAAGTTTCAATCCTTTGGACATCTTGCGTACTACCACCTGTTACGGCTTTATTAACAATTTTAACTGATCTTCTACTTGCAATATCTTGCACGCCTTGCATTTTTCTTTGTGGGTTTAAATGTCTAGCAATATATGCGGCAGTATCAATCAACTGTGCTGTAATATTGGTACTATGTGATGAATTTATTTCAGATAATGTAATAATTTCTCCTTTTAAGGCTCTTTGCTTCATCTCAAATCTCACCTCTTGCCAGTTACGCTTTTTCATCTGACGAATCGCTGCTTTCCCAGACTTTAAATCTGAGATCCTTGCACTGATCTCTGCTCTTAAAGAAACATCCTCTACAAATGCTGATTTTTTATATGGAGTAAGCTTTGTTTTAACTCGAATCAAAGTATTCTTCCATCCTCGGCCAATTAAAGCTTCCATTACACTTATTGAGGCATCAATATTTCCCTCCATCATTTTAGTAAAGACTTCCTGAGAAGTTTTAAATTTACCTTTTTCAGCACGAATTAAGTCGGCAGTTCTGCCCCGACCATTTCTAACCTGTTCAATCATTTCCTGAATAGACGCCCTATCTCTAGAATTAGCAGTTTCTAACATCCTCTCAAGTGGAAGTTTTAATAATGCATTACGAATACCCTCACCCAACTGATAGATTGTTGCACCATCACCTTTTAACTCACCAAGCATCCTAGCACTTGTTTTAACAATTTCTCTTGCCATATCAGACCCGAGATCTTTACCACTCTTAATTTTTTTAATATAAGATTCTGTCTCTAAAATTTTTTCTCTAAGTTCTCTTATCTCCAACTTAACTTGCTTTTCAAACTCAAGATTACCTTTAAGCTTACCTTTTTTAAATCTTGTATTATATGAACCATCTGCATTTTTTTTAATATTAGCAACTTTATCATATGATTTTAATTTTTCTTGATAAATCTCAATCTGTGATTCCAGTCTTGCCTTAACAGAATTGGGCTCTATTACAACTTCTCTATAAAACTTATTTCTTGAACTACCCCTTCCCACACGACCTAAAATTTGCAAAAGATCATTTTTTGAAATACTTGCAACATCTAAAACTAAAAGCTCCATAGATCCCCTATAGTCCATACCACGACCAGACTTAGGGCTTGAAAGAACCATAAACCCCTTCTCAGAAACCTGCTTTGCAAGATCACTTACGACCTCAGGATTAGTATAATTATCAATTACATAAATCTTTTTAAGTCCCGCTTGCGCGTGTTGTTGATTTGTCAAACCCAAGGCAGAAGAAGCTCTTCTAGATTTTAAAATATCCATTAAACTAACTTTAACTATTGCACCAGTACTTACTTTTCGAAATGCTCCATTTTCATACTTTAAAACTCCTTCTCGTAATAATTGCCCTAAGCCTTTATAGCCACCACCCGGCTTATTAAAAATAGGATTAATAATTCCGCCTATTTCCGGCTTTAAGGCTAATTCAAGCGTAGAAACACGAGTAACACCATCTGTAACTTGCTTTAATTTATCTAAAAATTTTTGCGGGAGAGATTGCTCCAAAAATTTCAACAAATTCTTTTTTATATTTGCATTATCCTGAATAACTAATCCACCCTTGCTACTACCAGTATTTGTTAAAATCCTACCCATCATAGCCGCAGCTTTACTCGCCTGAACAACTTGTGAACCTACGCTCACTTTAAATCTATACTGGGCGTATGACGCTTCTGCTAACTCATAAACAGGTGCACTAACTGCCTGAGAAATTCTTTTTGCACCCCATGTTGTACCAGATCCACCATAAACCTTAACTTTTACTCCAGGATTAGATGCTAAGACTTCCTGTGTACCAGCCTCAGAAATAGTCCGAGAAATTTCTGCTTTAAAATCTTTTAAACTACCAAACTGTAATTCAAATCTCTCAATAGAAAATTTACGACCACCATTACGATAAAATGGCTCATATATCTGAGAAGCAACGGAATTAATAGATACTCCATCTTTGACACCGTACTGGATACCTGCAACAGGATCAGTTTTATGTCCACCTATCGTACTTCCATTAATAATTTCTGATCTTCCACGCAAAACTTCCTGAATTATAGATGAAAGCTCTCCTTTTTTGTTTTTATAGCCTTTAAACAATGGAGACTTCAAGGTCTCTTTTACCATTAATTTCCCAAGCTTAGTGTCCATACTGACCTTAGAGGTATACTTATCAAAGAGATATTCTAAACCATGAGTAGCTCTTATTCTCTCATAAATATCCAAAACATTTGCTGCACGCATTTTCATACGAAATGAAGCGACCATTCTCTCGGCATTACGAAATGATTGTTGTTTTAATGCTAAATTATCTGCTTCATCAATGATTTTAGTCCCAACATCTCCTAAAACTTCTAAGATTATATCTATCCGCATTTCATAACTTATATGCCCTCTATTATCCAAGTAAATAACATAGGCAGTTTTTGTGCCATTTTTCTTTGCTAGCACCAGGTACTCACCTAGCTTTCCTACTTTATGCAATGCTGTACCATTGACAAGAACTATCCCAAAAAACTTATTTATATATATCTTGTTACCCATCATATTAGGCACCTCTTGCGGAGCCGAAACAAGAATCTCTGTTAGATTATTAGGTGTTTGTCCCATCAAAGATTGACGACCTAATGATGTCGGATATACTCTTGTTTTACCACCACCCATTCCCAGAGCCATAATACCACCTGCATCAGTTCCCACACCCATAAGAACTTGCTGCTGAGAAAAAGCAAAATCCGAACTATGTATCGCTGCATCACGCGTAGTGCCTGTCCCTGATTTCAACTTATGATGACCTTCTATCATTTTTAAGGTAATGACACCATAAACATCTGCCTGTAATTGACTTAATTTTGGTTCCCACGCAGAAGTTATTTGACCTGGTAATTTAAATAACTCCTTAAGAATTTGCTTATACCCTATTCCATTGCCTAAAATAGCTTCAACATTTTCTCCTCCCATAATCTGCTCTGCAGTAAGCCGTGAAATATCATATGAAGTTAGTTCATCCATGCGCTTAATCTGTCCATCAACTTCAATTAATTTCTCTGCTTTTTTAATAGCCTCTTTTTTAATCAGCTCATACATCCTACTCATCACAATACTCTCTTCAACTCCTAAAGATTTGAAATAACCATCTGTAGCCTTAATCTTTAGCCTACCAATATGTTGCTCTAAAAATTTTAACCTAGCCTCACCTTGAGAAGTTAACTCTCCATATTCATTAATTAGATCACGCGTTTTATTCACTTCCCTTGAAATAATTAAATCTACTGCACGCTGCAGAGCAGTATTATTGCTCGAAACTGAAACTTTAAGCAATTGCTTAAGTTTATTTTTAAAACCACCCTCCAATATCTTATAAACCTGCTTTGCCTTTTTTAATCCCTGCGAATTATTTTTTCTCAATCTCTCTATTTTCTGCCCAGCTTGAGAGAGCCTCTCCAACATATCCTTAATTTCTCGGAATTCAGCATTGGATTTAACAGGAGATTTTTTCAACTCTTTTAATACAGCCAAATCACTCATTTCATAAAGCTTTGCTTCAGCTTTTGCGGTATTTTCTAGTTTGGATAAAACCTCAACCTTTAATTTCATATACTCCAACTTTTTTACTCCAGCAAGTTTACTCAAAATTTTATATTTAACATGCTGAGGTCCAAGTTTTCGCATCACTGACTGCACAAATTCTACTGGTTGACCACGCATAACCTCTATCAAAGAAGAACCAAATTTCGCTTCTATAACACTCACTAAGGTATTCCCCTCAATCCTATCTATTGCAGCACTTTCTAAATTTTTTAATTCTCTAGCCTCTGATGATGTTAACTCTGAACGATTATTATTCTTCTTACTATTCAAAGTATCATATCTATTTTTTTGTTGGCGTTGATTATCAAGAATTTTGAACTCTTGTATTTCTGCTATCGTTCGGTGTTTTCCTTTGCTTATTAAGGCTTGAAGACGAAAAGCTTCCACAGGTCGTAAATTTAAAGAAGAATGAATTTCATGGATGACTCCAGCCCGAATAACTTTAATATGGTTAATATATTGATCAGACTTTAAAAATTCTACTTTTAACTCTGCTTTCCGTACCGGGGTTGTCGCTTGATTTATATATTCTTGGTATTTAGTATTACCTAAGACATTTTTAAAAAGAACTGCAGGCAAGCTCATTTCACTCGCAATATTTGAGTGAATAGATTTAATAATATTCTCTAGTTGACCTGAACTACCTTTTCTATAAGAAATGTTCAAAAGTCCTGCTTCAATATCAATATCTGCCACACCATCTTTCTTTATTTGCTCCATAATCTCTCGTATTTCTTGGGCAATTTCCGCATTATTATTTTTAAATTCAGCAAGGCTGAGTCCAATATCATGACCACGCTTAAACCATCCAGAACTTTTTTTGTAAGCATTATATCTATTAATCCGTCCTTGAAGCTCATATGTTAACTTCAAAAAAGTAGAACTACTAGAAATGCTAATACCATTTAATCCCCCAATAAACTCTACACCTTCTACACCTGAATGAATTAAGTATTCTGAAGTAAGAGTATTTAACTTGTCTTTATAATATTTGGATGTTTCTGCTTTAATATTTTCAAACTCAACCTTAATCTTTTCTAAGGCTTTAATGTGCTTATCTAATTTTTTATTATGAGCCCTTTTATAAAACTTGCCTTTTTGCTCATTCAGTCGTTCTATTTTTTTTGAAATACTATCGAGGTATTGATCAATTTTTTCTTTTGAACTATTTTTACTATCTGGAGTTGTCATATCTATACCATAAGAAACCTGTCCGGCTAAAGTATTGGCTACAGTGTTTCTCTCATTTTTTAATTTATTCTTATAGGACAACTTGTCTATTGTCGTAAGCTTTAAAACTTTTTCTCTATATTCTTGCAACCTCTTTTTTGCTACCTTGTTCTGGTTCTCTGCATATTCTTCCCCGATGCTTCTCTTCTTCTTATAATAACCTCTCGTTATATTTAAGCCTGTAAATGCAGATTCAAAAAATTTCCCTAAATTTTGATTGACAAGATTAACAGATCTTCCTCCTCCAATATCAACAGAATATCCATCTAGCTTAATTTTTCCCAACTTAAATTTCTGGATCATAATTTCAGCCGTTGCATTTAAGTATGAATTAACATTATTTTCAACTCTACTTTTTCTCCATCTTCCTGGCTTGAAAAAATGAAAACTTGAATTAGAAGCAGAGTCAACAAATTGCTGATGTAAATGTGATTTTATTGTTTTATATATTTCAATGGAAACTTGTTTTTCATAAATCTGTTTAACTCCCTCAGGAGATTCTAAGATATGTTCTTTTAATTTGTTTATCTCCCTTTTCCTAATATTGATCTTACTATCAAGTTTTAGCTTTAATGCTGTAATTATATCCGCCCCTCCTAAACCAGCTTCACGGCTTGCTTGAAGTTTAGCATTCATATTTTTCAGCTCTAAATACCTTTGCTTAGCAGCCTGTTGAAGGTTATTTTCTAAAGTTCTCATCTCTTTTAGGTTAGTCTCTATCTCTCTTTTTATAATAAGATCAGCCATACTTACGGATCCATCCCTATTTAATAAAGCGATCATATCACTTGCTTCTGCTTTATATTGCTCAAAAATCGCATCATGTTTTTCTTTTCTTTTCTTAAGAATGTACTGTTCTATTAGTTTAGCACTTTTTTCTAATGCCATATTAATTTTTGTAATATTTTTTATAGCGGTATTTCGTTCAAAAAATTCACCTTTATTTAAATTCTTTACTTTGACTTTACTTTTAAGCTTCATTAATTTCTCAAAATGCTTAAGACCTATTTTTTGAGCTAATTTATAATACTTAACCCCACCTTTTTTAATTAATGCTTCATCAGGAACAATTTCTGTCATAATGATATTTTTATGAACTAATCTCTGAAGCTGGATATTAGCTAAAATCTTTTTGGCTGTTTTCAGTTCAAGTCCAAGCTTTGTTTTTCCCGGCTTAAAAAAATCTTTAATATGTGTGTATACACTTTTTTCATATTGTAAAAGTTCCAATCGTTTAACCTTATTCTGATAAAATCCTTCGGCAGCAAACCCTGTTGTTTTTCTGGAGACTTCAAATGCTTTTATTAATAGTTGACCATCTAAGCCTTTGAGCATATTTAGATTATTAAGCACCCGAACAACATCTGCATTTTTTGCAGCATTGCTACGCATAAATTCTTCAAGGACCTTAATAATTTTTTTCTTACCCACTACAGAATTATTAAGTACAGATGAAAAACTCCTGTTAACATTAGACAAAATCAGTCTAATAGACTTGCCTGACCTAATATCTCCCACTAATCGCTCAAAACTTGCTATTTCCGCTTCCGTTAAATTTTTAGTCTTTTTATATTCATTTAGTTTTTCAACTAATGATTCAATATAATCTGCAACCATCTTGATCTGTAATTGTTCTGCATAGCTATGCTTTGAAGAATAAACTTCTTGTAGTATGCCCTTTTTTTGTTGGATCTTCTCCAAAAATAATTTTTTTAAAGCAGCATTTGTGATAACACCATTGCCACCAGATTTAAGCATTTCTGCTATTAAATCAATCCCAGAAAGCTTTTCTAATGTACTGATAGAAAATTTTTGTCCAGATTTTGAGACAAGCTCAAGGTTAGCAACTTCTTGAAGCAACCTTTTTAATGCCGCAGGTGAAATATTTTGATTAGCTATTGCCTCTTTTAGTGCATTTAATTTTTCTATAAGCTCAGAAGGAAACCTATCTATATTAGCAGCTACATTTAGAATTGTTTTCAACTCAGATAGTTGTGCCGTGCTCTTCCTATATAGCTGTTCCATCGCAACTGTCTTCAATGAGGATGCAACAGATTCATTAATAGCTCGACCTTCTAAAATAGCTTTATTTTTTGCTTTTTCCGCTACATTTTTTACAATAACAACATTAACCGTACTTGCACTAGCCACATACTTTTGAACCAAAAAATTAACTGCTGAAGGACTCAGGTGTAAAACCAATTCTCCACTTTTAAATGGTGTGTTCATTTTACCTGTTGCTACTTCCTTAATAAATTCCTTGAGAGTAAACTTTTTACCTACAGATTTATAACCACCTTTACTCGATATAGATTGGGCAGCTCTTCTTGCACCACTAACCTTTAAAAGATTAATTAATTCTCCAACACTCTTCTCCGAGATTAGATTAAGATTAGATTGACCTCTCCTCCCTTTTGATAAATAAGATTTTCCTAATGATTTTTTAAGAGCTGCTTTGGCTTGGTATTCCTTTATTCTATGCTGGTTTAAAACATATCTATGAAACAAGCCACTCCCAAACTTAATACCTAAAAACCCAAGCGGGTTTGTCAATAAAATGATGGTCATCCCTCCTACGAGTAAACCAGACATAACGAAACCAAAAAAATCAACAAATAATGCTTTAAGAGCAAACTTTGCAGCTTGCTTCCATGCCCCAGATTTTATCGCTTGATAAGCTTTTTTTAAGCCGGCCCCAGTTGCCTTAAGCTTTGCCCAAACCTGATCAAAACCTAAAAATGAAAGTGCTTTTTTCCCTAAACTTTTAAAAATAGCTTTTGTAATAGCCCAGCCTGCAGACTTACCTGCTTTTTTCGCCAAGTTACCAACTATTTTTAATTTTTCATAGCGGACCGCTTTCTTTACTACTGTTTTAAAACTCTGCCAAGCTTTACTTTGTTGAATGGCTTTTTTTAGACCACCAGCTTTTTTAATCTTACTTGCTAATTTAACTATAGATTTAAGAAGAAGCTTAACCCCTCCTCTAACTAATAAAACAGGAAGTATAATCGGAGATAAAATAGTGGCAATAACAACAGACTGCACAAACTTCAGTTTTTCTAAGGCTGTTTTATTTTTAAAGCTTTTCCACTTAGACTTTGCAAAAGACGTGAGCCCTTTCCATGTTGCTTTTGCGACTGCTTTAATACCGTTCCAAGTTGATTTAATCACCTTAACAAGTTTTTTAATAAAACTTTTAAAACCTTTTGCAATTGCTTTTAGCCCGCCCTTACCAGACATTAAAACTAAAACAAATATTGTCCCAAGTGCAGCACCAGGGTTAAAATATTTTCCCTTAATTGACCAAGCATCATCCTCATAAGATCTATTACCATATTTATCCTCTTCAACTCGCCCCTTGCCCCAGTTCCTCGTTTGAAAAAAATGCAAAAAAGTACCCTCTCTAAAACCTAAAAGATTCTCGAAAACAGTTGTAACCATTCCAGCTATCCCCCAAGCAAAAGCTTCTGCCCCACTGCCTAGTTGCTCCCAAAAATTATCCCCACCTTTCTGAAATCCTTGAGCCGTATGGACAACTAAATCTGCTCCAGTAAAAGCGACAAAATTAACAACACTCTTTATAAAAGAAAAAGGCAAAGTAACAAGACCATACTTCCAAGTACCTTCATCAACTCCCTGCATCTTTGCATATCCTTTAGCCGCATTATCCATCGTATTGCCAAAATCTGTCTGAGCCTTTCTGTAGCCTTTAGATAAGGTATTAATAAAACCTGAAAACCCTGAATCTGACATTTTTTTACGATTACCATGAGAATCCCACACCCAATCATCCTTAACAGCATCCTGCAAAATAGATAGAACATTACCTGTAAATATAAATTGCTTATAAATTTTACCTATTGAAACTTTAGTGCCTGCCTTCCAAACTTTCCATTTTCCAGCCTCTCTATCATAAACTCTAATATCTTGATCTAAAGTAACTTTCGTATCAGAGGTGGTAAGCTCATGCAAAGATGTTTGATAACCATTAAAAGATGCCTTAAGATCCTCCATGGCACCTACAAGTTTTCTAAACTTACGATGCTTAGATGCCTTTTTAAAGAAAAATAATAAATGTTGTAGTTCTCTGAACTGATCATGACGTAGATTTCCTAGGCCCCTAGCCGCCAATATCTTCTTGATTCTAGCAATCTTTCTTCTAACTTTTTTAAGCCCTCTTATCCCAAACACTCTAAAAAACAGCCCACTAAATAAGTCTTGTGCTGCCTGATATTCAGCTTGTGCTTGCAAAAATTTCTCATATAAAGTAGACGATTCACCCTTAGGTAACTCATCCGGATCCAGCAGTTCTCCTTCTAAATCACTATAAGATTGAGAAATATCCTGATGGGCTGCTCTTAGAGCCTCATTATGTGCAAGCGCAATAAAAACACCAACAAAGGTACCAAGAATCATCAAAGACCCTATCACTATTAATGTTGCTGCTAAACAAGGACAACCAGATATTAGAGAACCTGCAGCAACTGAGGCAATGCCCATAACAACTGCAACAAAAGCAGCAACATAAATCCAAGCCTGGTCCTTTCTAAAGAGATTATAAGCCTTAAATGCAGCAACTTCTGCATCAATCATATCATCGATACTTGTTCCCCCTGGATTGGTTGGCCAAATCATCTCAAGGTATTTACCAAGATCATGGATAAATCTTAAAAGATCCCGCATCTCATTATGATGAACCCTATTCGCCTCATGCAAATACTGATCAGTTGATTCATTAATATCATTGTTTGCTGTTTGAGCAGCTATATTAATATCCCCAATAATATCATCTGCCTTCGTATTCGTATCCTGTATAATATTAGCGGCATAACCTTTAATATTTTCAGAAATTTGATTAGCCTCAGATCTTCTCTTATAATCTAAGTTATCTATTTCTCCGACTTTTTCCCCTTCTTCTAAGTGGATCCCAGGCTGATAACTCAAAGGGCCTAAACCACGAGTTGCATCATTAGACAGCATCAGCATCACATTTTTACTCAAAGTTGATGCTGTCGCTGTAAATTCCGATACTGAGTCAACCACATTCTCAGCACCAGAATTTAACATACTGGATGACCGATCTAATTGTGCATTTGCTTGTCGTGGGGCATCTTGCTCCATAATATCACGATAGTCATTAATCCTACCTATATACCCTCCATTTCCATCGACATTCTTAGTATTCACTTTATTATTAACAATCTCTATATCACCCTTATTTGCTTTAACCTCATACTCATAAGCCTTGGTATAAAACCCATTATCTTCATCAAATAAAAAATCCTCAACTTCACCAACAACATATAATTTTAAATCTATCAATGATATTGCTATACTCTCTTGTAAGGAACTTATACCAGCTTTAGTTTGATTAGTAATACTTGCAATATATGACTCTGTTTTTTCTGAAATTTCCAAAAGCTGAGCATTTGCTCCCGCACTCATATTATCCAAAACATTTAGATGATGCTTATCCATCCTTGATAACTCTCTATCTCTAGCTGATGCCAGTAATGCTTTTCGACGCTGCAAATTTGATATTTCTTTAGTTAACCTATTGATCGCATCCTTTTTATCATTTCTTTTCTTCATATCCTTGCTAGCATCAGCCAATTCCTTACTTCCTTTAATATTTCCTACTAAAGAATTACTAATAATCTTAGAAATAGGAGTCAATAAAGCTGACAGGGAAGAATCAGTCGTCATAGAGTTAGCGCTCTTTAACATCGCTTTCTTTTTATCCAGTGTTTTACCAATCCCATTAATCTTTCTAGAAAAATTATCGGCAGCATTGAATCTTGCTCCCATATAAGTATTATCAGATCCAGCTTTATTCTGAGACAAATTAGTTAAAACATCTTGCTTTCTTTTATCAGAGTTATCTCTTATTCCAGATATTTTATCATTAGTATTGGTTTGGAGATCGATAACACGGGAGTTTAAATTCATGTTAATCATTGAAACTTGCTCATAATACGTTTGCTCAACCGCTCTGTAATACATCTCCGCAGTCTTATTTATTGCGTTTTTCTCTAAAGAACTTATTCTAGTCAAAGGAGTATCAAATTCATGCTTGTGACGCAATGACATAAGAGAGGGTAAAGAAGTCGAAGAAGCGTACGAGTAATCATTAATAATAAAACTTGTAAAAAATGTAACGAGTATGGTTGCCGTAATCGTCTTTAAAAACTTATTCTTTAAGAATCTATTCATCATTATTCATCCCTCCCAAGGAATAAGTCTATTCCCTCAAGTACTTCAACATCATGTTGACTAATAACCACTCTTTGTAAATAACTATCTAATTGTTCTATATCAACTACCCCACTTGCTAGCTCTACTTGAGCTTGATCTAAAAGTACATCACTCATATCTGTCCCTTCATTAATAGTTTTATAGTTTTTAATATCTCCACTATATTGAATTGTCTCTTTATTCGGTAGCTTACCAGAAACAGTATCTATAAATGAGAGTAAACTAAGATTACTTTTTTGCATCATAAAAATATTGTTTGTAAAAACTTGTTCTGGAGCTACTACCTGGGAAACAAAACTTTGTGTGATAGGAGCAGCGTTCTCCACTTCAGCTTTATTATGAAACAAAAAATAAAAACCTATGACGCTTCCGATAATAACAGTAGCCAAAACTGTCGTAAAGTGCATAACTTTAGCGAAATAGTGATACTTGTTAAGAGTTGGTTCAATTAACTTTACACAACTATACGGCATACTGGGTATTTTAAAAGAAGATGTTAAACTAGTTATATTTTCTTGAACATTTAAGAACTTAAGCATTTGATCATCTGTATGAATCTGCTTATATAAATAATCCTTATAAACCCCCTGAGGTGTTTTAATATATTCGGAAATTAAATTTATAGCATTTGTATCCATTTTTATCTCCCTACCTCTTCCTTATTCATAAATTTAGAGTCACTAAAAAACAAAAAGTTTCACAAAACCATACTTTTTATTACTCAATTTAGTTGATTATAAAATGAGATGAGCTTAAGGAGATATCTACTCTATTAATAATTTAAACTGAAAATACAAAAAAAACACCTAAGTTTTTTTCATTGTATTCTTCAGGCAAGGATGGAAAAGAATTTGATTTAGTAACAGCTTCTAAAGCACTTTTATCAAAAATAAGGGAACCTGATGTTTTATAGATTTTAGCTTCAATAATTTCACCAATTCTATTAATCTTAAAATAAATAGTACACTGAATACCCTTACCACTGACGGCTACTTGCTGCCAGTTCCTCCGAATTTTATTTTTTATAGTTCTGGCATAATAAATAAAATTAAAATTTTGCTCAAAAGTAACTGCTTCTGAAACATAGTCCTCAGCTTCTGAGTGTTGCTTTAGCTCAGATAGTTCCACGAGAAGTTTAGCATTATTTTTGTTATCCCTACTAACCTCTGGTAATTTAGCTAGAACAAAATAATTATCTATTGGTTTTTGCTTGCTTTGAGTTTTAACTTCAGGCTTAGTTTTTGGTTTTTGCTTGCTTTGAGTTTTAACTTCAGGCTTAGTTTTTGGTTTTTGCTTGCTTTGAGTTTTAACTTCAGGCTTAGTTTTTGGTTTTTGCTTGCTTTGAGTTTTAACCTCAGGCTTAGTTTTTGGTTTTTGCTTGCTTTGAGTTTTAACCTCAGGCTTAGTTTCCGCTTTAACTTTTTGCTTTTTCTTCACATCTTTAACCTTTAGTGAAACAGCTGTGATCTTAATGGGAATAGAAACATGATGATGAGAATCAAGAACTTTGCATAAAAATATAAACAGGATCAAAGCATGCAAAATTAAAGAATAAATAAAAGAGTTACGAAAGATTTTCAAGATCATCTTTCGCAATTTGAGCTTCATCCAACTGAGGATATTTGTTAATTATTAAATCATACAATTCCTTAGCTACATCAATTTTATCAAGTTGGACATATGATTTTGCCTGAATTAATATCATCCGTGGGATGGAATCTTCATTTGGGTAACTAGACAAATATTGTGCAGCGACCTCAACAACTTTTTGCCAAGATTCAGTCATATAAAGACTAACGATTAAATCAAAGTGAGCAACCTTTAAATACTGACTTTCAGGATAGTCAGCTATTAATTTCTTAAATCCAGCAATAGCTTGTTGATACTCTTCTTCCCTAAAATAAGCTCTTGCCTTCTCATAAATCTTTAAATCATTGCTCCGCAATCTATCAAGATCATCTTTAGCTATTTTTGAATCCTCTGATTCAGAATAGTTTTTCATGATATCTTGATAGATAATAACAGCCCTATCATCATCCTCTAACTTTACCAAAGACTTGGCTTTTATTAGTTTTATTCTAGAAACAAATTCATCCTGTGGAGGTAAAAACTCTGCAAATTTATCAACCTGCTCGATAACCTTTCCCCAAGCGTTACTTGTATATAAAGTAACAACTAAATCATAGTTTGCTTGTCTAAAATACTGACTTTCGGGATATTCATTAATAATTTTCTTAAACCCAATAATCGCTAAATCATAGCTTGCTCTGGAAAAATCTGCCCTAGCTGTATCATAAATATCTTTATCTTTAGTAATAATTGCTACTTTAGTAGAAATCAAAATATCAAATAATTTTGTTTCGATCACTTCGAGCTTACTGTTAATTTTTTGCAAATGTTCTTCACTTATTTTGTAATCATTAAATCGAGTATTTCCTGCATCAACTTTGCCGCTAATTTGATTAATATATCTATTTTGAATATCAATATTAGTCCGCAACTCTGCATTAATTTGTTTTAAACGGTCTATTTCCGCAACAATTTCATCACGAACTTTAATATTCACCTTAATCCCTTCTTGCAAATTCTCATTAACTTTACGGCTCATATCATTCATTTCAATCTTAAGTCCAGCAATATCCTGTTGTGTCGCTAAACAACCTGTAAAAAATAAAAGTGAAAATAAAATTAAAAGTATTTTTTGTATTTTTTGCATTTTTTAGTCCTCGTTTAATAAGAATCAATAAATTATTACAGTACACCCATTATTTAAGTCAGATCTACCATAAACACTATTCATCTCTATTGTAAAAAAAACTTAAAAATATAAAATTGCTTACTCAGGTTTATCTTTCAAAAGTAAAAATTTTGCTCTACGGTTTTTCGCATAAGCTTGTTTATTATAAGCTTTAACAGCTAATTTTTCCTCACCATAACTGATAGTAGCAATTCTTCTTGGATCTACGCCTAAATATGCTAAATACGCCCTTACACTACTCGCTCTATGCTGAGATAAAGACAAATTATATTCATTAGAACCAAGCTGATCAGTATGACCTTCTATCAAAATTTTCACTTTAGTGTTCATCTTCAACCATGTTGCATTTTTTTTAACAACAGCAATCTCTTCCTGTTTAATATCATAGCTGTCATAATCAAAATAGATTATATCCAGGTCAAATGTTTCTTCAATCTTTTTATTCCGAATCTCCGGTTCTTGAATAGAAAGTGGTGCTAAATAATCCAACGAGTTCTGCAATAAAGTATTTCTTTTGATGTCAAGGTCTAAATCACTCACATCAACAATCTTAATAGGCTTAATATCATAAACCTTTGGAACCGGTTTTTTTAAATGAGTAACAGTATATTTTGGCGCACAGGAAACGAGTAAACATGCTAGCAAAGTAAAATAAAAAATTTTCATATTCTACTCTCTTGTAATATCTAAGACTTCTAACCTCAAAATATTAACCGGAAGCTCAATCTCGACTTTTTCACCTTTTTTATAGCCTAACAAGCCTTGCCCCACAGGAGAGTTAATCGAAATTTTACCCACAGAAAAATCCGCCTCACTAACATCAACTAAAGTATATTCTATTTCCGTATTATTTTCTAGATTTTTCAGCTTAACTTTAGAACCAATTCTAACTTCACTATCATCAAACTCTTTAGGATCCATAATAACTGCACGAGATAACTTATCTTCAAGTTGAACAATTTTTGATTCTACTCGACCTTGCTTTTCTTTTGCTGCATCATATTCTGCATTCTCACTTAGATCTCCCTGCTCTCTTGCTTCTTTAATTGCTTGTGAAGTCTCTTTTCTTTCAACCTTTTTAAGGTGGTCCAACTCTTTTTTCAGCTTATTATACCCGTTTCTAGTCAAATATACTCTTTCACTCCCAGACATCAATTCCCCTCCATAATTTTTTTCAATTTTTAATTATACATCAGCATTTTTTATTATTCAAGTATAGATGATCCCGCAATAAAAAATAATGTTTTACCTTTGAAACTTCATTCTGAGCGTAGCTATAAAACAATTTATAACAAACAGCTGGCTATAGGCATTCAATCAGCGATAACCTAATAATAACTTGACCATTAAAATAGTTTTTATCCACACTTGCAATAATATCCGTATGAATCATAGCCCTAATTTTCTCAACCTCAGATGCCATTGACCAACCAATCAACTCAACTAACCCATCCCCAACCTTAATTTTACCCTTTAAGTGCTTTTTATCTGCGCCCAAATAATTTAGTTCAACAAATTCACAATTTTTAATCAAAAGCTTAGGGATACTATTCGCTTGACCAAAAGGTTCCAACATAAAAATTTCTTTTAAAAAATGTGTCGTTAACTTCCGCGCGTCTAGCTCCAAATCTATCTCAACCTTATCGACTATTTTAATGGTCTTATTTTCAGCGATTTTAAAAAGCTGATCACGAAAACCCTCGATATTTTCATTCTTTATGGTGAATCCTCCTGCCAGCTTATGTCCACCAAAACGCTCCAGTAAAGAGCTAGATAACTCAAACCAACTAACCATGTCATATCCCTTTGGAGCACGCGCAGAACCGCTCGATTCAGCCTCCCCCTTAGCAACCACAAAAGTTGGTTTGCCATACTTTTTCATAATATTATTTGCAACAATACCTGTCACATTTTTATTAATTGATCTATCTGCAACAAAAATAATATTTTCAGACTTATTACCGATCATTGTCTCTACCGTTTTAACATCTCGTTTCTGAATTTTACGCCTAGTATTATTCAAGGTTTGAATTTCTTTTAAAATTTTCATACCAGATTCAGAATCTTTAGAACATAAAAAATTGACCCCCAAGTCCGGTCGTTCCATCCGTCCGGCAGAATTAATAACAGGTGTCAGGTTCCAAGAAACAAAGGTTGCGTTTAATTTAGCAGGTTCGCATTTAAGTTTTTTCAGCCAAGCGTCCATTGTAACTATCTTCGAATTCAAAACATTATGTAAACCATACCTTACTAAAAACCTATTATCCTCCAAAAGTGGCATAATATCACTGATCGTTCCTAAGGCTGCAAAGGTTAAATATTTTTTGAAAAAATTGGAAATTGCATAGTCTGCTTTAAGAATCTCAGCAAAATCCAATGATTCCATCCGTTCTGCATATTCAGCAAAACTCATAAGTAATGCCCAACATAAATAAAAAACAACCCCAACACCAGCCAAGCTCTTAAGCACTCCACCACTAAGTTTAGGGTTAACTATAGCATAAGCTTCAGGCAAAATACTAAGTGGCTCATGATGATCTGTTAGAATTATGTCAATACCATTCTCTCCCAAATAATTAATCTCATCAACAGCCGTAATCCCACAGTCTACTGTAATCACAAGAGTAATCTCATCTTCTAAAAGTTTAGCTAAAATCAATTTATGAACACCATATCCCTCGCCAACAGGCATATAATGATCTGCAACAACACCCAAATCTTCTAAAAAATTTTTTAAAAGACTAATACTTGTCTGTCCATCAACATCTTTATCTCCATATATTAAAATCTTTTCATTATTTTTGATTGCATGCTTGATCCGCTTAACAGCTTTCTGCATATCATTGATTGTAAATGGATTCGTTAAATCTGAAATTTTTGGTTTTAAAAATCTTTTTATTTTCTGAGGGGTATCATGCCCACGCTTGACCAAAATAGCTAAAATTTCATCCGTCAAAGGAAAGTCTGTCAGCCCCATTTTAATTGTATTAATTAATTCTTGCATTGAAATACCTAAAATAAAGGCACTAAATTTAGCGCCAATTTCCTATAAGTTTAGTTTCACTTGAAGCTAATTATTTTTTAAAAAGTAACAAGAAAAAGCTTTTACTTAAAAATTTATTCTACTCTCGTTCCTTTCTCTTCGCCTTTAATAAAAATATCCTTAATAATTCCATACTCTCTGCCATCAATAATATTAACAGATTTAACCCCTTGCTCAATCGCCGAAAATGCTGAGGAAATTTTAACAAGCATGCCGCTATGAATAATATTTCGCTTTTTGAAATCTTGAGCTATGCCTTTATTAATGTGAGTTATCGTTTCACCCTTGCCATCTAGAACCCCTGGCATATCAGTCATAAAAACAAGAGCATCTACTTTTAATGCAATTGCAATTGCATTAGCAGCATCATCAGCATTAACATTTAAATGCTGACCATCTGCATCATTAGAAACAGGTGAAATAATCGGTATACAATTAAGGTTACATAGTTTCTTAAGGATATCTATATTCATTTTAGCAGGTTTGCCAACTAGCCCAAGTTCTTTGACATTATTAGCAATAATTAAGTTTGCATCCCTTCCAGATAAACCAATAGCATCACGACCACATTCAGTCACAAGCTGCTTATTAAGCTTTCCTGAAAGCACCATCTCAACAATATCCATGATTTCATCATCTGTATAACGCAAGCCTTCTACAAACTGGACTTGAGATCCTACTTTCTCAATCCATTTAGATATTTCTTTCCCTCCACCATGAACGATTATAACATGAATCCCGCTTGACCTCAGAGTCTGAACATCTTGCCAAAACTTTTCACGGTTATGTTCATTTGAAAAAAGGCTACCACCAAACTTAATCAAAATTATTTTCATCGTCCACCTCTTTTATGCTAATTAATTTTTGGATAAGACCGAACACTTAAAAGCTGCAACATTTCTCTGTACATTTGAACCCAAAACAACGAAGCGAAAAGGTGTGAAACTGCTATTTTACACCGCTCTTTATCTTGAATATACCATCTAAAAAACTATATATTATTTCATTTAAATTCACAATTTTTATATTAAACTAAGCGAGCAATATCCTCTAAAATCTTAATCTTTAAATCTCCCACCTAAAATAAAAATATTCAAATTAAAATTTAGCATTACCTCTATATCAATTGACTTTTTCTTACTGCTATAATATAATAAATTCAATATTTTAGACTTTTTTCTTATTTATACTACTATTATTTTAAAATTAAAATCGAGATATTGATGGGCCCATAGCTCAGTTGGTTAGAGCAGCTGACTCATAATCAGTTGGTCGCAGGTTCAAGTCCTGCTGGGCCCATTTTACTCCCCCATCTTTTTAAAAACTAAGTCAACTGCAAATCTTATTAACTTTTGATTATAAATTTCTTGATGCACCTGCGAATTTTCATTTTATCGGCTACTTTCAGTCAAAAATCCTCGCCCTTAATTAAGCTAAAATTCTAAGTATTATAAAATTAAAAAAAAACTGCATTTTATTGCTTAAACTTCTTATATCATTTTTAATATGCTCTTTATAAAAATTCTCTTTTAATTTATAAGTTTAAAAGTTAAAATAATCAAAATTTTAATTACCTATATTTTAAAATGGAGTTATTAATTATATTTTCAAGGAGAATACATGATCTCAAAACTTGAACTACTTGTTAAATTACAAGCAATTGATCTTAAAATTCTACAACTGACCAAAGAAAAAAAAGAAAGTGCTGGATTAATTGAAGAAGCAAAAAAAGTATTTTCTGAAGAAAAAATAATAATGAGTACCATTAAAAAACTTGTTATAAAAAAACAATTAGAAAAAAAACAATTAGAACTTGAGCTGGCAGAAACTGAAAGCAACATTGATAAACACAATACTGAGCTTAACACTGTAAAATCAAACCAACTTTATCATACCATTCTTGAAATCATTAAAAATGAAAAACAAAAACAAAGCGACTTAGAAGATAAAATTTTACAAGAATTTGATGATATTGATCATATCCAAGCAGAGGTCGATAGTGAAACGGAAAAACTCAAAACTAAAGAACAGGAATACCATACAAAAAAAATGGACATTGAGACACGCTATCAAGAAATTGAACATGAGCTTCTTAGCTTGAGTAATGAACGAGAAAATCAAGTAACAAATATTGATCCTTCAGTTCTTAAAGTCTATGACAAAATTCATACACATAAAAAAGGGCTTACACTTGCTAAAATTAATACTGAATTTTCATCTTGCACTGGTTGTAATATGCATATACCTCCACAAAAAATATCTGAGGTATCACTTGCAACAACTCCAATATTTTGTGAAAACTGTAACCGTATTCTATATATAGAGGAAAAGGCTGAATAGTGAAACTTTTTAAAATATTCAAACTCCTAGCTGATGGGTATAGCTTACCTGAAATTTCTGAACACTGTAATATTTCATATGAAATATTACAACAAAAATTCTTAGATCTGGCTAAAAAAACTACCCCTTCTCTTAGCCAACAAACAAATAACCAAGTAAAGGTTTATACGGATGGGGCATCAAGTGGGAATCCCGGACCTTCTGGTTGTGGCTGTGTTATTTATAATGAAGCGGGAAAAGAGCTCGCCGCAAAGAATAAATATATTGGTAGAGCTACTAATAATATTGCCGAATATTCAGCTTTACTGCTTGGCCTTGAGCTTGCCTTAGAGTTAAACCCTCAACATATAGCATTTTTTGCCGATTCTGAACTGATGGTGAAACAAATAAAAAAAGAATATAAAGTTAAAAATCCAGATCTTAAGCTTTATTTTGATCAATTTTATAAAAATATAGCAAAAATCCCTTTTACAATTACTCATATTAAAAGAGAGCTGAACAAAGCAGCAGATGAGCTTGCTGTACTGGCTAAATCCAATATTAAAGTTGATCATAAAAACTAAAGAATAAAATCCTCACCAATATAAAAAATAAATAATATATATCGCTAATTAATTCCTATTCCTTGCTGTTCCTAATTTTTGAGGATATAAATATAGTAGGGGAGAAAAAGGATGAAACGATTAAAATATATCTTATGTATTATTTTTATACTCACTTTCAAATTATTTGCTGCTGAAGGTGCTGGCACAAAGTCAATGGAGTTTTTAAATATTCCGGTAGGTGCTAGACCCGTTGGAATGGGGGAATCCTATACAGCTGTCAGTGATGATATCTTCGGTATTTTATGGAACCCTGCTGGGCTTTTTAACCTTGAAAGCGAAGAAATCAGCTTTACCTATAACCAATATATCGAAGATATTCATCAAGGATATATCGCATTTGCAAGTCCACAATACCAATATGGAGGTTTCGCTTCTTCATTATTATATTTAAAAACTTCTGGAATTGAAGAATATGATAAGTACGATAACCGTCATGGCACATTTGCGACCTATAGCATGGCTTATATTCTCAGCTATATTAAAAAACTGGATAATCTTGGAATCGGAGTAAATGTAAAACTCTTAGAGGAAAAGCTTTATAAAAAAAAATATACAGGTGAAGCTCTTGATCTAGGAGCGAAGTATATCCTAAATGACTATCTAAGCTTTGGTGCTGCTATTCTAAATATCAGCCAAGGTGTAAAATATCACACTAAAAGGGAAGACTTACCTTTAATAAAAAAAATCGGAACAAGCTTTAACTATAATACAACTACTTTAGCATTAGACTATATTCAAGATGAATATAAATCGCAGATTGCTATTGGAGCTGAATACCACTTTATGAATACACTCTACTTAAGGTGTGGCTATAAAACCAGTGAGGACTTAGCAGAGGGGATAAGGCTAGGATTTGGTCTTAACATCAAAAATGCTCAATTTGATTATGCTCTAACTAGGTATGAAAATTTTGGTTGGATGAACCAATTTAGTTTAACATTTAAGATCGGTAGATTGCGTAATAGGCAAAAAGGTCCAAATTTAAAATTTTCTGATAGCCAAAGAGATTTCTTAAATAATCTTACAATCCTTAATAAAAAAATATCTAAACAACATAAAAAAAAGGTAAGTTATAGAAAAAATATGGATTATATCATGATGAATATCAATGAAAAAGAAAGACTTTATAATCACCAAAGTGCATTAGAGAAAATGAACAAGGCCTTAGATAAGCTTGCAAAAGAAAATACAATGCTTATTAAAAATATGGAAGACTATGAAAACCAAAGAGGATATAGCAAAAATGAAGAGAAGGAATAAGGGGCAGTAAATGAAGTATAATTATAAATATAAAAATTTCATTACTTACTTAGTTTTATTAAATTCTATCATTTTAGGAACTTATGCTATCTCTGCAATCAAAGGTGAGCTGTATGAAATATTATCACCATTCTTTGCCCAAGTGTCCAACCATGAAGGAGCAACTCATAAAATGAATGGAAAAATCAGTCTTGCCATAGGCAGAGTTAATGCTGTAGGATCTACTTATAGCATTAACTCTAAGGGGGTTAAACAAATACAAGCACCAAAACTACATCTACATGATGCACATGTCTTTCCTAATCCTTGTCGTGTTTATAATGGGGACAATAAAATTACATTCACAGATATTACAAAAACTGCAACCATTAAGATTTTCACAATCTCAGGAAAACTTGTTAAACGCCTTGAAAAAGATAGTTATTCTGAAGATATAGAATGGGATCTGAGAAATGGGAATAATCAAGAAGTTGCCAGTGGAGTTTATCTTTATATTATCAAAAATTCCCAAATGAATCGTAAAGGTAAATTAGTTGTTATCCGTTAAATAATTTGTTATATTTTAATCATTTGAAAATTATCTATGTAAAGAATTATCCCCTTTTCTATTAACAAAAGGACAATCAAAATTTTATGCGTTTTATAACAGACTTTCATATTCATTCTAAGTATTCACTCGCTACTAGTAAATTTGCAGACATTCCTAATCTAGACTATTGGGCAAAACTTAAAGGGGTACAAGTGCTTGGAACGGGAGATTGTATCCACCCTAAATATTTAGAAGAAATAAAAACTCAGCTTGAATATAATGATAACGGTCTTTTCACAGTCAAGAAAAACTTTAAAATTGCTAATGCTCCAAAAAAATTAGATAAACCTACTCATTTCATGCTAACAACTGAGATAAGTAATATTTACAAAAAAAATGGTAAAACACGAAAAGTACATAATCTTTGCATCTTACCAACAATTGAAGCCGCTGATAAGCTACAAAAAAAACTGGATAAAATTGGAAATATAGCATCAGATGGTAGACCCATCCTTGGTCTTGACTCTAAAATTTTATTAGAAATCGTACTGGAAACTAATGAGAAATCATTCTTAATTCCTGCACATATTTGGACCCCTTGGTTTTCTGTCCTTGGCTCAAAATCAGGTTTTGATAATATTGAAGAATGTTATGAAGACTTGACTCCCGAAATATTTGCACTTGAAACCGGGCTTTCTAGTGACCCACCAATGAATTGGGCCTGTTCTTTTTTGGATAATTTCAGGCTTATTTCTAACTCAGATGCACATTCACCTGAAAAAATAGGTCGTGAAGCCAATATTTTTGACTGCGAAAAATCTTATAATGGTATTTATAATGCCTTAAAATACGATACTGGGTTTATAGGAACAATCGAGTTTTTTCCACAAGAAGGAAAATATTACGATAATGGTCACCGTAAATGCAATATCTGTTTTAACCCGCTTGAAACAATCCAACATCAAGGTATTTGTCCTGTTTGTAACACACAACTTACGAAAGGTGTCATGTATCGTGTTGCAGAGCTTGCTGACCGTGATAATGTAAATCAAGCTAAAAATAAAAAAAAGTTTTACTCCATTACTTCTTTACCTGACTTAGTTTCAGAAATTACAGGCAAAGGTATTAAATCTAAAGCTACTCAGCTAGAATATTTTAAAATTCTTAATCTAATTGGCAGTGATTTTCATACCTTATTATTTTCATCTCTTAAGAAAATCCATAATAAATATGGCTATGTTTTAGCAGAAGGAATTAGACGTATACGTGCAGCTGAAGTAAATATTAAACATGGGTTTGATGGTCAGTTTGGAGCTATCAAAGCCTTTAAGTCTCCTTTAGAAATAACAGAAATTCAGCATATTTCACTTTTTGAAAGTGACGAAAATAAAATAGCTGAAAAACGCTCTCAAAAACAAAAATTACATTTTGATATTAAAAAATTTCAAGCAGAAACAAATAAACAAAAAAATAAAAAAAAAGAACTCATTGATTTTTCTAAGTATATTGACATGACAGAATCCCAAAAAACTATCATCAATCATAAAGATGGGTCCATGATGGTTATCGCCGGTCCTGGAACAGGAAAAACATCCGTTTTGGTAGAAAGAATTGCTATGCTAGTAAGAAATGGAGTAAAAGACTCTTCTATTTTAGCACTTACTTTTACCAATAAAGCCTGCGAAGAAATTCATGAACGACTCATTACAAAAATATTAAGTTTTAATACAAATATTACAACTTTTCATAAACTTGCACTTAAAATTATTAAAAATGATTTAAAATTAACAGCTAGAACTGAAGGATTCAAAATAGTTGAAAAACATGGATCTGCTGATGATAATTCTTTTGATTTGGAACAACTGATCACGGAAGCTATTCATATATTACAACTTTACAAGAATAAAGTAGCTCCATTTCCGGATAATAAACACTGCTTTAAATATATTTTAATCGATGAATTCCAAGATATTAATGAAGCACAATACAAACTTATTAAACTACTTTTACCGGCTAAAAATCCGAATCTTTTTGTCATTGGTGATCCCGACCAAGCTATCTATGGCTTTCGAGGTTCTGATGTTAAGTTTATTCAAGAACTAAAAATAGATTACCCTACGATAAAAACGATAAAACTTCAAAAAAGTTATCGCTGTCCTTCTAATATTCTTAAAATGGCCGCTCAAGCTTTAAACAAAAATGATTGCCTGGAAGGTCATGACTTTAATATAAAAACAGATATAACTGAGTGTACAAGCTCAAAAAGTGAAGCAATTTTTATTGCTAAAAAAATTGAAACAATGCTTGGAGGCTTGAAAAGTTTAACAGTTTCAAATACTCAACAACTACAAAGCTTAGCAAGTATCGCAATACTCTGTCGCACACCCCATCTATTTGCACCTATTATCGAGGCTCTAAACAAATATTCTATTCCCTATAAAATAATAGGAGAAGCCCCCTTTTATAAACAAAAAAAATTTGCCAAAATGCTTGAACAACTTAATTTTGAGGAACTCAAAAAAGTCAAAGAGTTTAAACAGTTAACAACCAAATTTCAAAATAAAAAAGCATTGTTAGAAGCTATAGCCTTAAGAACTGCAATAGATGAGTACGATATCAAAGAAGAAGCCGTGACAATTATGACCATGCACGCTTCAAAAGGGCTGGAATTCGAATGTGTATTTATACCCGCTTGCGAGGAAAGTATTCTACCTTTTGAATTCTTTAAGAAAAAAAATGAGTATGAAATTAAAGAAGAAGAACGACTGTTTTATGTTGCTGCCACCCGCACTAAAAAATATCTTTTTTTAAGCCATGCTAAAAAACGATTTTTTAATCATAGACTACTCACTCTAGCTAAAAGCTCAATACTCGATCGCTTTGAAAAAAACTTAATCAAATCATTAAAAATAAAAGAAAATCCTCAAAAAAAACAAATTGAATTTTTATTTTAAATACAAGCTTTCCTAACATCTACAAACGCAAACTCCACCTAATTGCTTCAACCATAGCATCACACTTAGCAACCCCCTGTCCAGCAATATCCGTTGCAGTACCATGCCCAGGAGAAACTCGAATAAAGGGTAAGCCTACTGTAATATTAACACATCTATAGTAATCCATAGCTTTTAAGGGAAAAATTCCTTGATCATGATAAGCAGCAATTATCAGATCAAGTTTATCGTCCACTGCTTTCTGAAATAAGGCATCACCTGAGGTTGGACCTATAAATGTTAGATTTTGATACTTCCTTAAAAATAAAATATTTGGAGTATTAACCTCACAGTTCTCATCACCATGAGGGTTAAGAGAACAAATACCAATTCGTTTATTTTTAATACCGAGCTGTTCTAAAAAATCCACCCCTATATCAATAGCATCTTCTAAAGCTTTTCTTGTGAAAAACTGAGGAATATCTTCTAAAGGAATATGCCGTGTTGCAAGAACCACTCGAGCCTTAGAATTAGCAAAAACCATCGCATATTTTGAAATACCTGTCAGACCGGCGAGTGCTTCCGTATGTGCAGGATATGGCACATCTGCTTCTTGCCAATCAACCTTAGAGATTGGAGCAGTAACTAAGCGTTTATATACCTTAGGACGATTCGTTAAAATTTCAACAGCTTTTTTTAAATACTCATAAGAACCACCATCAACATGAATAAATTCGCCTTGAAAACTCTTAAAATTTGCTCTACTTCCAATCAAGATAGGTTCACATTCTGTCTGCATAAAAGTCGCGGCTTTGACAGAAACTTCTGGACCTATACCTTGAGGATCACCCGTCGTAATTAAAATTTTTTGTTTACTCATATCTTTTAATTTCTCTTTACAATAAATAAATGCTAATGTGAACAAAATTAACAAAGTAACAGCGGTTACTTACCTTATCAAAAACAACGCTCACCTCTATCTTTTGGACATATTCTATCTTTCTCTTCACATTGATAACATATTTCATTTTGCAAAAATTTATCCTCATAAAAATCAATAATATTATTTAAAGTAATCTCTGCTATATTATGCAATACTTCTTCGGTAAAAAAAGCCTGATGAGAGGTTATCAAAACATTTAGAAACGTTAAAAGCCTTGCTAAAACATCATCATTAACCATGCTGTTTGAAAAATCTTCAAAAAAATACTCACTCTCTTCCTCATAAACATCCAATCCAGCAAAACCTACCTTTTTTCGTTTTAAAGCTCTAATCAGGTCTTTGGTATTGATAAGTTCACCTCTACTCGTATTAATAATCATCACCCCTGTCTTCATAAGTTTAATTGAAGCTTTATTAATTATATATTTTGACTCTGGAGTTAATGGACAGTACAGAGAAATTATATCCGACCTGCTGTAAAGTTCATTAAGCTCAACATATTGGATATCATGATTTTTAACAAAATCATAGTCTTTAAACTTATCATACACTAAAACATTCATGCCAAAACCATTCAAAATATTAACTAAACATTTACCTATCTTGCCCATACCAATAACACCCGCAGTCTTCCCATACATGTCAAAGCCCAGCAAGGTATCTAAAGAAAAATTTGTATCTCTTGTTCTATTATATGCCTTATAAATCTTACGGTTCAGTGCCATCATCAGAGCAATTGCATGCTCGGCAACAGCATGTGCAGAATAATCAGGAACACGAGCAATATTAAAGGCTTCATATGCGGCATCAAGATCAACATTATTGTAACCGGCACACCGCATAGCAAGAAACTTTACAGCATTTGTTTTTAAAATATTGATTGTATCTCTATCTATTGTATCATTGACAAAAGCACAAACGACTTCATAATCCTTAACAATCCATGCCGTATCTTTATTTAAATGAACATTAAAGTATTTAATCTTAAAAGTATAAGAGCTATTCTTATACTTTTCTAGCTTTAAAATTGTATCAAAAGAATTTTTATCATTTGTTTCATTATTTTATCCTCACTATCTCTAAGATAAAAAAAACCTCACTTTATTTATAACAAAAGCAAGTCATTTCGGAAAGATAAAATTTGGATTAAGATACTAAGTTATAAGTTTATAGATAGCTAAAATTTCAATGATAAAATATTTTTAATATCTAATAAAATTTTCTAATAAGAAATTAATCCTCAAATATGATTAACAACATAAGTTAGGCAGCTGTATTTTTTAAGATAATTTCCAGTTTCCTCTCTATAGAGAATTGAGATAAAGTAACACCATTTATTTTCCCGATACTATCACTTGCCCCAGGAAATTTCACATTAAAAATCCTATTGAACCATACCTTAACTATATCTGTTATTTGCAAAGACAAACATTTCTTAGAAGGCAATAAAAAGCGTTTTTTCATTGTTACCATTTCTGCATTTTGTAAATTTTCTTGCATCATTATTGGAGCTTTACTTCTCCCCACAGCAATTACTGCACCATTATTTAAGTGTAATGTACCCCTTTTAGTCAAGAAAAAAATGGGAGAGTTTTATAAAGCAACTTTAAGTTCTTTATGATAATATTGATTAGGTGTTAAATAATTAAGGCTCTGATGTGGAAAATCATAATTATAATCATTTATCCAA
>JAAEPJ010000240.1 GCA_024222485.1 bacterium
AATTGAATATATAGAGCGACCAGTCTCCATCATTCCATATAAACGTGAAGTATCCTCGCTTGTCTGCCTCTTTTGAGATTGCTACAAGTATTTTATGCGTCATGTCTGTTTTCATTTCAGCCAGTCCTCAATATCACTAATTCTCGAAGTGCGTTTAATGAGTTTGGTGCCCTTATCCTCGCGCCATATCTCTAACCACCATTCTGCAAACTCATATGTCAGTGTCGTAGTGTATCCTCGCTTGATTGCTTCTTTTGAAATCAATACAAGTATTTTATGCGTCATGTTTGTTTTCATCGTCATCGCCTCAAAATGGTGGTTCGTTGTCGTCAGACCATGCTACATCACCAGCCGCCGGCGAGCTTTCAGCTGGCGCTGCCGGTGCGTGTGATGGCTCGGCCTGGCTATCCTTGCCGCCGATGAATTGGAACGCGACTGCAACAAGCTCAGTGCTGTACCGGTCGCTGCCGCCATCAGCCTGCCATTTTCTGGTCCGACGCTGGCCCTCGAAATAAGCCTGCGACACTTTCTTGAGCTACCGAGCCACAA
>JAAEPJ010000241.1 GCA_024222485.1 bacterium
CAGTGCACAATAGACTTTGCAGCACAATGACTGTGTCTATGCAGTGCCCAGTGTGATTCTTTAGAAAAATACTAAGTGGTTCCCAGAAAGCGAGATTCAGCTCAATGCACACTGCAGCCTCCAGTAAAGAGAAAGTCCGGTTCATCTCGTCCCAATTTAGCAGCCAGCCAGCTGTCCACTCTCCCTTGGGCGTATCAGGACAGGATTATAGCTTGACCCCCTCTCTACGACCCCCGGATTAATATCCCCGGAGTGAATTTTGGCCAGCCGGAGCCTCAAAAAAATACATTTTTTTCAGACTTTGGCAGTGATTTGCGCAAAATCCGCGCATTTTCGCGCAAAGTGTGTTCTCTAGAGGTGGCTGTGAAATTAAAAATACTCCAATTTACCTTTTCTGCACTAGTCTTAGCCGGCCATTGTTTCCGAGATACAAGACAGTGATTTTTGAGTGCCCCCGAAAAAATGCATAAAAAAATAGTTGGTATTTGCCCGACCAAAAGTCGGGCCAATACAAGGCCAATACAAATCCCCTACAGCGTTCGACTACATAGGTTATGAGTTATGTCCCCTACAGCGTGTGGG
>JAAEPJ010000242.1 GCA_024222485.1 bacterium
AAAAGTCCAAAACTGTCCAAAAATCCAACAATGAACGATCGTCAGGAAGTTAAACTAGGTCGCTTGGTCCCTTGGTCCCTAAAAGTCCAAAAATTCAAAAGTCCAAAAATCCAAAACTGTCCAAAAGTCCAAAAATCCAAAAGTCCAAAAGTCCAAAACTGTCCAAAAGTCCAGAAATCCAAAAGTCCAAAAGTCCAAAACTGTCCAAAAGTCCCGAAATCCAAAAGTCCAAAACTGTCCAAAAGTCCAAAAATCCAAAAGTCCAAAAGTCCAAAACTGCCCAAAAGTCCAAAAATCCAAAAGTCCAAAAGTCCAAAACTGTCCAAAAGTCCAGAAATCCAAAAGTCCAAAACCGTCCAAAAGTCCCGAAATCCAAAAGTCCAAAAGTCCAAAACTGTTCAAAAGTCCAAAAAAGTCCTGAAATCCAAAAGTCCAAAAGTCCAAAACTGTCCAAAAGTCCCGAAATCCAAAAGTCCAAAAGTCCAAAACTGTCCAAAAGTCCAAAAGTCCAAAAGTCCAAAACTGTCC
>JAAEPJ010000243.1 GCA_024222485.1 bacterium
CCGATCTACTATAAGAAACCGTTGAAGTCGGTGTTGCAGGCACATGTGAATGATCCAGTAGTGTTTGTACAAGCAGCATAACTATCACAATTATGGGTATTTAGGGAACACTCATCATTGTCTAAAGAGAAAAAAAAGAAATTAACTAAACATCCTTATCTTTTAATCAGCCTATTTAGACTGGAGATATGTTTGAAGAATTAGGATATTTTCATCTCAACAAAGTTTTGATCGTAAAAATTATTAAAGATCAGAAAATGTTCTTACCTGAACAAGAAGTACCATTTCCAGTGTACCCGGTGTTGCAAGCACATGTGAATGACCCAGCAGTGTTTGTACAAGCAGCATTGCTATCACAATTATGGGTATTTAGAGAACACTCATCATTGTCTAAAGAGAAAAAGAACAAGATATCAACTGAATATCTTTATCTATTAATCAGCAAAGTTAGATAGGAGATATGTTTGCAGTATAAGAATATTTTCATCTCAACAGTGTTTTAGTCGTAAACATTATTAAAGATCAGAACATGTTCTTACCTGAACAAAAAGTACCATTTCCAAAAACTATGGTCATATTTGAATCAAAATTGTTGCATCTTTTATTCAAATTCTAATTTGATGATCTTCATAATTATCGTGTTGGGGTTTATTTTTGTAAGCCAGAATTTGCTCATTTTATCACATTTTAATGTTTCTTACGTCTGCTGCTTTGCTGTTGATTTCTTCAAGAGCTTGAGTAATCAATACAAAATCAGTCTGAGTGAAGATTAGTGTCTTTTAAAAATTGGTTGTTTGGTTTTAGTGTCAGTCCCTTGATTTACTCAATTATGATCAATGCATCATCATTATATCAAATATGCTTTCAATGTTTATTAGGTTGTTTCGTTGGTTGATTTAGTAGCAAAAATTCTTTTGAATGCCAAATTAAAGTAAAACTCTGAATTGTGAAGCTCAAAATGTAAGCCACTCCTTTAGTCCTTTATTAACCATAAATGTTACTTTTTTATCTATTTCGAGATTTTGTTATACCAGCAGAAGGGAAAACCAGTGTTAATTTTAAACTAGCAGTTTTGATGGAAAAGGTGGCTTACAAAACCATTTTTTGACGTGAAGCCTCATATTTTGCTCTTTAAAGTATTTCTTTGACAATTATTTTAGTGTTATTGATTCCTATTAGAATATTCATTTTAAAGGTTGTATTTCGAAAAATTCAAAGAGTTATTAAAGTGCCTCTTCACCATTTTTTTTTTCTTTGCGTAATTGGATATAGCTCAATGCGCTGATTCTGAAGCAAAAAAAATTTTTACGATCAGAGTTGTGGTTGCTGAGTTATGATCCTCAAAGTCGTGAAATTCGGGATTTTTCGTAAAAAACGATGTTACATATAGGCGTTGGCCGAGGGTGGAGTGTGACGTCATAGTAGGAACCCAACTTTTTTTCCCATATTGAAGCCTATTAATCAGCAGAGTTAGATAGGAGATATGTTTGCAGTATAGAAATATTTTCATCTCAACAGTATTTTATTCTTAAACATTATTAAAGATCAGAATATGTTCTTACCTGAACAAGAAGTACCATTTCCAGTGTACCCGGTGTTGCAGGCACATGTGAATGACCCAGCAGTGTTTGTACAAGCAGCATTACTATCACAATCATGGGTATTTAGGGAACACTCATCATTGTCTAAAGAGAAAAAGAAAAGAATTTAACTGAACAACCTTATCTTTTAATCAGCCATGTTAGACTAGAGATATGTTTGAGGAATTAGGATATTTTCATCTCAACAGAGTTTTAGTCGTAAACATAATTAAAGATCAGAAAATGTTCTGACCTGAACAAGAAGTACCATTTCCAGTGTATCCAGTGTTGCAGGTACATGTGAATGACCCAGCAGTGTTTGTACAAGTAGCATTACTATCACAATCATCGGCATTTAAGGAACACTCATTTTTGTCTAAAGAGAAAAAGAAAAGAAATTAACTGAACAACCTTATCTTTTAATCAGCCTATTTAGACTGGAGATGTATTGGCAGAATTAGGATATTTTCATCACAATAGAGTTTTAGTGGTAAATATTATTAAAGATCAGAACATGTTCTTACCTGAACAAGAAGTACCATTTCCAGTGTACCCAGTGTTGCAGGCACATGTGAATGACCCAGCAGTGTTTGTACAAGTAGCATTACTATCACAACCATGGGTATTTAGGGAACACTC
>JAAEPJ010000244.1 GCA_024222485.1 bacterium
GTCCCACTTTATTTAAGATGAAAATCAATGATCTACTAACTACAAGGCTTGTTTCTCTTTTTATAGTGGTTGTATCGTATATGCAGTGATGAAGAGAAATGATCATACTGAGGTACTTCAAGTGCATAAAAAACTTAAAACAATGGGCTAATCAGAGGAAGTTAGTATGGCGTCGGCAATCCCTAAAGATTGATTACTAGTTCCCACTTTATCTAACATGTTTATTAATGACCTAGCAAGTAAAGAAATCTTTGTCTATCTATAGTAGATTGTATCGTTTATGGAGTGATTAAGAGAATATTAATACTGAGTTATTTCAAGAGGACATAAACCTACAAGAATGGGCTAATCAGACGACGTTAGTGTCAAATCAGTGGTCCTAAGAGGTTGATTACTAGGTCCCACTTTATTTAAGATGAAAATCAATGATCTACTAACTACAAGGCTTGTTTCTCTTTTTATAGTGGTTGTATCGTATATGCAGTGATGAAGAGAAATGATCATACTGAGGTACTTCAAGTGCATAAAAAACTTAAAAC
>JAAEPJ010000245.1 GCA_024222485.1 bacterium
CATATACTATACAGGTAAAAGGAAGAGCGTCTGAAATTGACTTTTCTGTAGCTTCAGTTGATGAGTCTATGTACACTAAAATAAAGTCTTTTGGAAATAACACTAGAATATCTAAGTTAGATATATCAAATACCAACATAGATTTATCCGAAGTATCTGACATTCCTAAGTTTGAAGAAGATTTCGATATAACGAACCTTATTAATAGCTCAACCTCTGAGATAAAAGGTATAGAATATTGGGATTTAGGCAAAACAACTAACCTTAACCGTCTTTTCAAGAATAACACTGTGTTTAATCAAGAGATAGGGGGATGGAACACAAGTAATGTGACTCATATTGGAGGTATTTTTGATGGAGCAACATCTTTTAATCAGTACGTAGGTCAATGGGATACTAGGAACGTAGTTGAAATGGAAGCTGCTTTTAATGGAGCTACAAGTTTTAACCAAAGTCTTTCTGGGTGGGATACTTCTAATGTTTGTTATATGACTGCTATGTTCAACGGAGCTACTTCTTTCAATCAAGACATAAGTAACTGGAATTTTTCTTGTATTGAAGATATGAGTGGATTTATGAATAACTCAAGTTATAATCCTAGTTATTATGACAACCTACTAATAGCTTTGGATGAATCAGGTCAGGAAGATGTCGTTTTAGATATGACAGGAATATATTACACTACAGCAGGTTCTTCAGCGAGAGCGTCTTTAATAACTAAGGGGTGGACTATAACAGACGGAGGAGTAACAGGAATATAAATAAACAACAAAATGATAAAAGAAATATTAGATATATTGAAAGCAGATGACTTCTTCATTGGAGATGAAGTCATCGACACA
>JAAEPJ010000246.1 GCA_024222485.1 bacterium
CACAGGGATTCAAGGGAGGTGGTTTGCGATCGTCTTTTGCTATATCTCTGGGGATGTCAGGCTGTCTAAAATAATCTTCCTCAAGTCTTGTTTTCTCATGGGTCCTGGTTTCCTGCTTCATACTTCGTTTCGGTTCGGCTCTTTTCTCCTCCGTTCTCTCAGGGAGTGAATCCTCATCTGGTTCGTAGACGTTAACTCTTGCACGAGCCTTGGCCATGGCCTCGTTTAGCTTTATCTTTTCTGCTTGCATCTGTATTCTTAGTTTCTCGTCTAAAAACGCTGACTCTGTTTCCAATTCTACCAATTTTATCTTTTCTTCGATTGCTCTGTCTTCTACCGAGAATCGTGAGGAATATCTGCTGGAAACCTTCGACTTCTGAGTTTTGACTGTATTCCCTGATTTTACGGACTCTGTGCGTGATCCAACGGATTTCGTCCTGGACACTTCTGATTTTCTGAAACGTGACTCCTCGATTTCCTTGAAATAGTGATTCACCTTGTGCTTCAGATTGAATACCTTCTCATCCATCTGACTGATATATCTCTCTTCTGTTTCGAAGTCGAATTCATGATCGCTCATACGCAAGTTCAGGCATAACTGATCGTGTGTCTCGTTGATCATTTCCAGCACGTCATCCACTTGGTCGATTCGCTCTTGGACTGCACTCTTGATGGGCTCTGTTTGAAGCATTCTCTCTACCTCTTCGATTAGCCTCTCCAATCTTTTCTCTTGGCGTCTCCTCTGTCTGATTAGCCCTTGCAAAAGATTTTCCAGCCCCTTCGCAGTCGGTCTACGGGTTCTCTTCGGTCTCGAATCTTCTTCATCCGCGGTTGGCTCTACGTCTGCTTCACTATCCACACCTCGGTCAGGACTTCGGCTTTCTATGGGGTCTTTATTTTCCATTGTCGTCTACCGGACTTCTTGTGGAAAATTGTGCTACTTTGTTGCTGCCAGAAAGAATACTCGGGCTGACTAGTGGAATTATATTTCTTCATAAATCCAAGAGCTATTAATTACAAGATATAAAGCGTTAAATATCAATATAAGTTGTACAATCAATAGTCAAACGAGGGTAAAAAATACACAACGCGATATAAATCGAGTAGGTAAACAAACTGTATCCAAACGAAGTAAACAAATATGAAAGGCACGAAGTAAACATAGCGAAAATTATGAAAGTCTGGGCCTCTAAGAAAGAAAATATACTGAAACAATAGGCAAAAATTCTACAAAAAGTAACTAAATAAGAAAACTTACTAGCACAATGTCTTCCATATCATCTGGCAGCCAACAGGTATCCTACTCTGTAGATCTTCTAGATCTGTTCCGAAACACCTATCAAAACTACCTGCTTAAATACTCCTAACGAATCCCCAAACGGAAAATACCAGCCAAGGGAGATACAATAAGCCTACTAAAACTAAAATACCTAAAGCGGAAAAACAATGGGGTAAATCTCAGAGAGAGTACGTCAAGAAGCACAGGCAATCAGAAAACATTCTCTTGGGTAGTCTCTCTGGGATTCCTACAAAGCCTGAAAAAACCTAAAACAATGCAAAACCGATGAAATGGAAACGTTCTATAAATCACTCATGGGGAAAATCAGATTTGATTTGCCCTCGCAAACAACAACAATAAATAATTAGAATTTCAACAATGTTTTTTACAGTTCTGCTTCAACAACTGGCTCCCCTCAAGATGCATCTTCATCTTGATCCATATCTCTCCTCGGCGGGGATTGAACTCCTGATTCCATAATCAAAATCAACTTCGTGATTGGACGCTGCAGTTTTCCTCCATTATTGCCAACTTGAATTTCTGCCTTTCGAATATTGCCACGTTCATCTGGAAAGACTTGTGTGATTCTTGCTAGCGGCCATTCACATCTCATCGCTTCATTCTTCACTAGTACGATGTCTCCAACCTGAAAGTTGCGCTTTTCACGAAGCCATTTGTGTCTTTCTTGCAATGTCACAAGGAATTCCTTTCGCCATCTTGTCCAGAATTCATCGGCTAGATGCTGTACTCTTCTCCACTGTTTTCTGCTATATTGGTCCGGTGTTGAGAAAGATCCCGGTGGAGGCATCACAACTTTGGTCTTCTGAGTTAGCAGGGTGTTTGGTGACAGTGGTTGTAAGCTATTCACATCGTTGATTGCTTCCACGGTTAATGGTCTTGAGTTAATTATTGCCTCTGCTTCTGCCATCAAGGTGCATAATGATTCATCGTTCAATGTACCGGGATGCGTCTGCATGATAGCTGTTAGGATACTTCTGGCTGACTTGATCTGCCGTTCCCAAACACCTCCATGGTGGCTTGCTGCGGGTGGGTTGGTTTTCCATATTATCCAATCTGCACCAAGGTTTGCCAAGAATCGCGTGATGTTTTCATGTTGCATCTCCTGGAATGCCTTCTGAAGCTCTGCCTTGGCACCGATGAAATTACTCCCGTTGTCTGATCGGATTGATCGAACGTTTCCTCTTCGAGCCACGAATCGTCGCAGGGCCAAAATGAAGGAATCTGTTTCCATTGAACATGTCACTTCGATGTGCACTGCCCGAGACGAGAAACAGGTAAACATAGCGCCATATCTTTTAAACTCGGTTCTTCCTTTCTTGACAACAAACGGACCAAACATGTCTACTCCACAGTATGTGAACGGAGGTGCACATTGCAGTCTTTCCTTTGGTAAATCGCTCATCAATTGTTCCCCGACTTTTCCTCTCAGATGACGACATTTCACACAGTGATAGAGAATGGAGCGTACTGCTGAGCTGGCTGACATAATCCAGAATCCTGAGCTGCGCACTTCATTGAGAGTCAAGTTTCTACCGCCATGAGCGACTTTGGAGTGGCAATTTCTGATAATCAAGGTTGTTACTGCAGTCTTTTTTGGTAACAGGATTGGGTGGATGACATCATATTCCAAATCTGCTCTTTTGATTCTACCTCCAACGCGTATAAGACCATCATGTCCTATGAAGGGATTCAGACTGAGTATCTTGCTCTGGACTTGGTTTCCGTTTTTGAGTTGCTTCAGCTCTTCTTTGAAATGTCTCTCTTGGACGAGTCTCAGTATTTCTCTTCCAGCAAACTCTTTTTCTTTTACGGTTGTTGTTTCACCGGGTGTCAAACGAAACTTCTTAACGAATCTCAGAATATGAACCATCACTCGTTTCATCTTCTCCCATTCAGATATGCGTGCTTCAAGTGACTGTAGAATATTTCCATCCTCCACTGCGATCTTGAAATTTTGTACCTCTGTCTTCACTTCAGGATCGTCTTCCAAAACTTCGTAACTCATTTCCCGCCTTGGCCACTCACTGGTTGCTTTCCACAGAAAGGCTGGACCATTAAACCACTGTTGAACTTGAGATTCGTATTTCGCACTTGTCTTCTTTGAGAACCCTCTGGAGCTGCAATCGGCTGGATTCATCTGTGACGGGATGTAGCACCACTGTTTCGGCTCGGTGTGATCATTGATGTACTGGATTCGGTTAGCTACGAAGATCTTGAACCGCTTTTCTGTATTCCTGATATAACTGAGTACCACCTGGCTGTCAGACCAAAACACTTCTTGGTGAATCGTATATTCAAGCTCTGTGCGAATCATGATGGATACCTTCACTGATAGCACTGCAGCAGTCAATTCAAGTCTTGGCATTGAGATGTACTTCAATGGAGCCACTCTCGATTTTCCCATTACCATGGAGCAGTGAATCTTTCCATCTTCATTCAAAAACCTCAAATACGAAACTTGGCCATAGCCTGATTCTGATGCATCTGAGAAGTGGTGCAGTGAGCAATGGATAACTCTGTTAAAGTCAGGAGCTTTGTAGCAGCGATCTATTTTGACGTCTCTCAGGTTTTCAAGTGTTGTACACCAGCTTAACCACTCATCAACGACAGCTACCGGTAACGGATCATCCCATCCGGCTTCTTGACGGCATGTCTGCTGAATTATTCTTCTTCCTTCCAATACAAATGGAGACACGAAACCACATGGATCGTAGACTTTACTAAGAAGCGACAGCATACCCCTTCTTGTCACCAATTTCTCTTTGAGCTCCACTTGGAAACCAAAACGATCTTCTTCTACGTTCCAGACGACTCCGAGGGCTTTCTCTGTTGGAAGACTTTGGTCAGTAATTTCGAATTCTTTCACGTTCTTTCTTCTTTTCTCTTCAGGGATGCTTTTGAGGACTTCTTTATCATTGGCAATGAACTTCGTTAGATTGAAACCGCCATCGGCACACAACTGGACGACATCTTTCATAAGAGCCATTGCTTCGGTTTGACTTTGTACTGACTTCAGTAAATCATCAACATAGAAGTTTCGCTTGATCGTTTCTTTAGCTGCCAATTTTGAATCTCCAACATCATCAGTGACTATTCTCTTAAGGGCGTAGTTGCTGCAGCTTGGCGAGGACACAGCACCGAAAAGATGGACATTCATCTCGAATTCGACTGGTTCCTGGTCATCAAATTTGCTTTCTGGCCACCATAAGTATCTCAGTAAACTTCTCTGATCTTCTGGGACGCGTACTTGATAAAACATTTTCTCGATATCTGCCATGAATGCTACTTTTTCTTGTCGAAATCGCATCAACACTCCTATGAGTTGATTGGTAAGATCAGGGCCACTCATCAAGTTCTGATTCAGCGATGTCCCGCCATACTCAGCACTGCAGTCGAAAACAATTCGGATCTTGCCGGGCTTGTTTGGATCATAAACACCAAAATGAGGGATGTACCACAGCTTCCCGTCACTGACATCCGAAGTCGATCTTTGGGCGTATCCTTTGTCGATCACCTCTTCCATGAAGGCTTTGTAATCTTTGAAGAAATTCTGATCGTTCTGGAATCGTTTCCTCAGCTTTTTCAGTCTCTGCTCTGCTTGTTTGCGGTTGTTTGGCAACTTGACGGCTGGATTCTTCAGTGGCAATGGAAGCATGTAGTGTCCTTCGATCTTCTTTACTTTTTTGTCCATAAGCCTCAAGAACTTCAAGTCGTTTTGCGAAACCTCCTCTGCCGCACCTCTTATCGTCGAGTTAGTCAATGGCAACTGGGGCTCTGTGAAATCATTTCGGTAAATCGTCTCCAGAAGGTCTGTTATGCCTCTGTCCTTTATTCTGGCGCACACTGCAAAACAATGCGGCTGGAACTTCTCCAAGGAGTCGCTCTCGTTCACCAAAACCTTGTTGCATGCCAACGAACTTCTCTGGTGAGTAGACTGAAGAGGGCCAACGATACACCATCCAAGCCTCGTTTTGAATGCGTAAGGACCTCCATTCTTGCTCGAGATTATCTCTGTAGGTTCCAGACCTTTCGTACAGTTCGCTCCAATTAAGATTCCAATTTCTCCTTCGTCAGTCTGACATATTTCCTGCTTGATTCGCTCCAAATATTTCCAGCTTCGGATCTTCTCTGGGATGGCTATTTCATCACTGCTAACGGAGAGGTCACTTTGAGCGTAGCACTTCGGTAACTTCACCCAATCATCCTGAAACGACGCTAACGAGCTTGACACCTCTAATCCAGTCACAGTGGTTGAATCGATAGACGTTTCTCCCGACAGTGTCTTGATCGTTATTCTGGTTGATGTTCCGGGGATCTCTAGTTTTCGCAGTAGGTCTTCTGTCACAAAGGTTCCTTGGCTGCAGTTATCCAGCATCGCAAACGTATGGAAATCTTGTTCGGTACCTTCTTTTCGGATCTTCACCGGTACAACGCACATGCTGACTGAATCTTCTAATCTTGTTGCATAGTTTGTCACTTGCTGTTCCTCTTTCTTCAACGGGACATCTTTCCTCAACGTGGTGTCGTTTCGCTTCTTTGGGATGTATCCATGCAGGCCGGATGGGTGTTTACCGTTGCAGTGTTTACATATGCGTCTGGATGGGCAGGTTCTAACGGTGTGGGTCGAGCTGATGGCCGTGTAGCATCCAAAGCATAACTTCTTCTCCGCAACAAAGGTACTTCTGTCATCAACGGATTTGGCGAGGAACTGGGTGCATTCATCAAGGTCATGGGATAGACCACAAAGAGGACAAGGACTGCCAACGGATATCGTTGCTGGTTCAACTTCCGGGGTCTTAGAAATGGCGTAGTTTCTGAGTTTGTTTTTCCTTGGTTTTTCGTCTGATAATCCTTCTACCGCTTGTCTGGAGAAGAGGGGATCGCTTACCAACACCGATTCTTCATCTACGAAATCTACGAAATCCGCAAATCTGGGTTCTCTCTTTTGTCTTCTTCGGATATTGAGTACTTGTCTGTTCCATCTGTCAATCACATACACAGGCAACTTCGCTAATAGGGTGCAAATCATATCTTGATTTTCCAACATATTCCATGTTAAATTCGCTGAAATACTCTGACATTTGACAAGGAAAATGTGAAACCTTCTAAATCCGACAGCATCACCAGCTTTGATTGTAGGCCACATCTTTATTTCCTTTCTGTATGCAGAAATCACGGTGTAAGGACTGCCATACCTCCGTTGCAATAGATCTCTGGCTGTTTCATATCCAACCGTCTGGGGCAGGTGAATGCAATGTTGAATCAATTCCCTTGCTTCGCCACTGGTGTACTTGATCAATCGGGTTAGTCTCCCTCGGGCATCGATAACATTCTTTTCTACAACTTCTCTGAATGTAGCAATAAAGAAATGGTAATCCATCGGGTTTCCATCGAAACTCTCCATATCAACCACTGGGGCAGCTTGTTGTCTCAACAGTCTACAAAGCATCTCAACCATCGATTCAGATTCGGGTTCCACGTCTCTGTTCGAATTCGTTTGCTCCGCTGCTGAGGAATGAAAATCTTCTGGAGTTCTGCTGAAATTCGGGGTTGCATGACTACTGTCTTTATACTTGTACCCTTTTTCATCAAACCTCGCCAGTTTTCTTCCATGCAAAACATCTTCGTACTTCATATCACAGGGATCCAAAGGAACTCTCTCTTCATAGCTCTGGGCACAGGGGTTCAAGGGGGTCTTCTCTCCGTGTCTTCGAGCACTGGGATCCGAAGGGGTCTTTTCTGCATACCACTGGACATAGGGGTTCAAGGGGGTCTTTTCTTCATACCGCTGGGCACAGGGGTTCAAGGGGGTCTTGTCTTCGTGCCTACGAGCACATGGGTCCAAGGAGGTATTTTCTTCATACCGCTGGACACAGGG
>JAAEPJ010000247.1 GCA_024222485.1 bacterium
CAGCAAAAGGGGATGCAGAAAGCATGTTGATAAGAAGCACAGATGGTACTACTATTTCGATGAAAAGCCAAGTGAGAGATTGATCGACCAAGCAATAAGACAACAACCCACACATGATAAATTCAAAGACAGCTCGAGAAAGCGTGCTGATACATCGAAAATACCACATTATTCTATTACTGATGGCATTGGAAAAAGATACATGGAGTGGCTGTGTGCTATTTGTGGAGGGGGTATGTCAGAGGTACAGGCAATGCAAAACGGAACACGAGTGATGAAATTCTTAAAATTTTGCAGCGAGGACGACGAAGAAGAGCTCACCACCGAGCATATCGACTATTGTATTGGTTCTGCCAGTCTCATATGCAATTTCATCGAGCACATAGGGAAAGAGTGGGGACTTGGTAGCTCTGCACAGTTCGCATATTTACAAGCGATCACTGATGTCATCGACTTCAGGAAATCTTGCGGCCTGTCAAATGCAGTTCTTGGAAATCTGGCTATCTCCGAAGTCTACATCAACAGAGGCAAGAGAGCATTGGCTAGACGGAAAATTACCGAGTGGGCGAAGAATTTATCGGTGGAAGTTCTCGCTGCCAATAACCAATGGGCGACAATGGAGGAGATGGAAACGGTTGTACCACACCATCTGCCACGGTATAAAGATGTACTTTTAAGATGCAAGTCGTACCCTGTCACCTCTGTTAGTGCAGCAGAATTGACATTTGCAACTCGTTTCGTTTCTCTTTATCTCTTCACGAGAGTGAAAGGATCTCGACCGATGACTTACCAATACTTGACACTGAGTATGTTC
>JAAEPJ010000248.1 GCA_024222485.1 bacterium
GCGTGACTGATGATATCCCGGAGGAAATCCCTAACTAAGGTGGTCAGGATAGCACTGTAGAAAGCTGAAAAGACCCGATGGTCTTCCAGTGGCGGCGACAGGGGAGGGAATTTTTTCAGAAAGATGGTATCTGAGATTCATGTAAATCCGATGAGAAAATGGAGGGGGGGGGGGGGGTAGGCCTACGTCCTGTGAATTGTGTCGCAAGATTATTTCAATGTAATAGCTACCCAGTATTGTTTTGTATAAATTCTTATCAATTTCTATACATTCATGACTTCTGAGATTTGGACAGCCTCGTTCGATCGTTGATTTTGACAGACAATTGATCAAAGGAAATTTCCTAATGTAAATAGAGCTTTTTGTGAAAGGACGTTTCCAGCATTTAAAAAGGCGTTCCCCAGCGTTGAAAAGGGCGTTTTCCTGGTTTTGAAAGGGTGTGGCCCTAAAAATTTTAGGGCCCCCGGTCCCCCATCTTTCACGTGTCCCCCCTCCACTTCTTGGCGGCTGGCGCCGCCACTGATCTCATATATTTATAAAAGTACCTCGTATTTTCAGACGACTCTAGCATTCTAACTACGTAGCTAGTAGGCAACTCAAAAACTCCTTCTGAGCAACTCAGTAGGCAACTAATGCACTCTAGCAACCCCTTATAGTTGCAGGCTGCTCTTCTGCTGTAAAACTGAGATCTGAATATTATGAACGTGCCAAAATTTGTCAGTAAAGAATTTCTATTAGACGCAATATTGTAGCTAAGGTCTATGAAATTAACGTGTACTCTGTCTATGACAAAATACCCAGGTAATCTTCTCTTGCATTATTAATATGCGTTATAATTTTCA
>JAAEPJ010000249.1 GCA_024222485.1 bacterium
GAAACTTAGTGAAAACTTAGCCCCGTAAAAAATGCTCCCCTCACCTTCATTTAAACTACTCCCCTCCCATACAATAAACCGGTCCTGTTAGCTCTAAAACGTTGTAAACAAACGTACTACAACAGTTCTGTCCATGGGAACAGCGTAAAAATTATTAGTTCGAAGGTTTCTTACAGTTCCCCATGATACTGAGTGAAAACTTAGCCTCGCAATAAGAGTTCACCTCAATTTCTTATAAACTACGCATTTCCCAAGGAATAAAACGATTCTGTTTGCTCTAAAACGTTGTAAACAAACGTATTACAACAGTTCTGTCCATGGGAATAGCGTAGAGCTTATTACTTCGAGGGTTTCTAATAGTTTCCCATTAAACTTATTGAAAACTTAGCCCCGCAATAAGAGTTCACCTAAATTTCTTATAAACTACGCATTTCCCATGGAATAAAACGATTCTGTGTGCTCTAAAACGTTGTAAACAAACGTATTACAACAGTTCTGTCCATGTAAACAGCGTAGAA
>JAAEPJ010000250.1 GCA_024222485.1 bacterium
GCTCGATTCCCCGCACGGGATATGAAATTTGCCAACATATGCAAGCCAATTCCCAATTTATGAAAGCAATATAAGATACAAATCTTGTAGATATACATCCAAAACCTGTTTCACTCTGGTCTTGTAGTTAAGATCCAGCGTTCTCACTGCCGAGGCAATGGTACAATTTTCCACAAAGAGGAGTGTTTTGCCCAGCTTTGATAGGTAATTACCAATAACTTAGGGCCGTGTAAATATTCAATGTTTAAATTTTTTTCTTCAAAATGTTCCTTTGTAGTCTAGTGCTTAGGATCCAGCGTTTGCACAGTCCTTGGAGGGGGTTACGATTCCTTGCACGTGATATGGATGTTTCCAAGTTGATCCCAATATAAAGTAATTTGTAATATGTTTAGGGTACGTAAGCATTTGCTTCTCGAGCTTTGTTGCTAAAACATTTTTTTTTTATTTTCTATTCGTAAGAATCTGGTGCTCTTACTGCAATGGCTGCGGTACGATTCATTTTACGAGAGATACTTTTTCGAAACTGTCCAGGCTAATTTCAAATATGTCAGTGTAATGAAATGATTGAATGTTTTAGATAGTAATCTAAAATATGTTCACATCTTGTTTACTGTATAAATGTTTGGCAGTTTAACAGCCACAATTTGGGTATGATTGCTTGCATGGAAGATGCATTTTGCAAAGGTGATCCTCTTTTAAACTATTTCTAATGTTTTCCGAAAAAATATGTAGTCAATCTTACATCTTTGACACTAAACATGTTATTATGGAGGGTATTGGTAAGAA
>JAAEPJ010000251.1 GCA_024222485.1 bacterium
AAACATTATATGCATGCAGTAGCAGTAATGAAATCAATTGGAATATTATGAAGCATGCAATAGCAGTGTGAAATGAATTGAAATATTATGAAGCATGCAATAGCAGTAATGAAATGAATTGAAATATCATGAAGCATGCATAAGCAGTAATGAAATTAATTGAAATATTATGAAGCATGCAATAGCAGTAATGAAATGAATTGAAATATTATGAAGCATGCAATAGCAGTAATGAAATGAATTGAAATATTATGAAGCATGCAGTAGCAGTAATGGAAGGAATTGAAATATGATGAAGCATGCATAGCAGTAATGAAATGAATTGAAAATATCATGAAGCATGCAATAGCAAAATGAAATGGATTGAGAAATATTATGAAGCATGCATAGCACTTATGAAATGAATAGAAAATATTATGGAGGATGCAATAGCAGCATTGAAATGAATTGAGAAATATCATGAAGCATGCGTAGTAGAAATGAAATGAATTGAGAAATATTATAAAGCATGCAATAGCAGCAATGAAATGAAGCAAACACAAGGTACCAAACAAGCCCTCAAGCAATTTCATAAAATCTTTATTTGTCCCGCAAAATGGACCAAAATCCCCAAAATTGTAACTTCTATATATTTCACAGCTTTTCCTGCCTAGTCACTTGGGGGTTCATCTCATAACCTGCATCCG
>JAAEPJ010000252.1 GCA_024222485.1 bacterium
GAAATAGATTGAAAAGATAATTATTTACAGCTTCATAGGCTATAGGTTCACTAAGTGAGGAAAGTTGAATTTTATGGCACCAAATGTTTATCTCGATACCCTAGTTAGTAACGGTGAATTTAAGCCTCTAAAGATCACCAATTCTCTTCAATAAAGGATATTCTAAGATTCTAGTATTACTTTACTTCCTCCTTATAAAAGTATGCTATCTAATCAAAAAAGGATTCCTTCCCCTCCCGTCCCCATCAGAACAATGTTGTTTGGATAAAGCCCCTTCTCGATGCATCTTGCTTATGTTAAGGAACAAACCTACTTGGCAATACCCAGCACAAAAATCATATCTTTCAACTTTTATCTCAAAGTTCTTAGTTAGTTAGGTTGCGTCCAAACCTATTCAAGTTACTAACCCTTTTTGATATACGATGGTTTGAAATCTGGTATCAAGTCATTTTATCGTTACTATAGTATATAATGAAAGCCGAAAACAACATATTTTTCTTCCCTCCCCTGCGAATAATGATGTTTGAGAATATGTTGGGGCTAAAACCCCTTCCTCCGAAAAACCTAGTGTTGTTACAATTATCCTCACTATAGTATGAAATCAATGCCAAAAACAATCTATTCAAATTCTATCCTCTCTGATGAATTTTGTTTGAAAATAACGCAATTCCTCACTTTATTTTGTGCATCTCAAGTCAAACCTCCAACTTGCTGAAATGCAACATTGTTTGAAGGGGGAGGGAAGAGGGGAAGGACTCTTTCATTTTTTAGAGTACTTATTGGAAAGAGGTGAAACGCGTTTTTAGTGGACTGCTGTACTATAATTTCTAATATGAACACACAGATAGTATAGCTCTACCATCCTCGAATAAACTAGGGATCTAGCCAAGTACTTTGAAAAACCAAAATTTTCATTTAGAATA
>JAAEPJ010000253.1 GCA_024222485.1 bacterium
ATCAGCCAAAATCAGGCAAAATCAGCAAAAATCGGCCAATCGGCCCGGTCAAATCACCCCAAACCGGCCCAGTCGGCCAAAATAGAAATTGCAAGTCCCCTACAGCGTTTCACCACATAGGCTATGGCCTCTGCAGGCGCACGCGCCACATCTAGCAGAGTGGAGGCCCCAAATGGTCTCCGCTCTACTCAACTCTACTGGGGTCCGGTGGTGGGTCTGAATCACGTTTTATCTCCGAAAGTTAAACCGAACCCAGCGCATTGGCCCAAGTGTTTGGTGTCTCATTTTTGGGGGCCTCCAGCCCAAGTATTGAGCTCCACACATCCGCATAGAGTCACGAAAAGTAACAATTTTTGACAATTTTTCATCGTATTTTGGTGTATTTAGCTGTATTTGTCCGTATTTCAGAGGGGTCCAACATTATCTGAAACAACATTCTGCGAGCTCTGACAAAACTGGAGAGAATTGTCATTTCTCTACGCTTCAACCTCTTTTGAAATACCGATA
>JAAEPJ010000254.1 GCA_024222485.1 bacterium
TAGCGTCCGTTCACTAACGGTGAAGGAAAGAGGTGCAAATATTTACGAAAATGAACGACTTAAATTGAATACGGCAGCCTCTATAACGTCCGTTCACTAACGGTGAAGGAAAGAGATGCAAATATCTACGAAAATGAACGACTTAACTTGAATACGGCAGCCTAACGTCCGTTCACTAACGGTGAAGGAAAGAGGTGCAAATATCTACGACAATGAACGACTTAACTTGAATACGGCAGCCTCTATAACGTCCGTTCACTAACGGTGAAGGAAAGAAGTGCAAATATCTACGACAATGAACGACTTAACTTGAATACAGCAGCCTCTATAACGTCCGTTCACAAACGATGAAGGAAAGAGCTGCAAATATCTATGAAAATGAAGGAATGAACTTGAATACGGCAGCCTCTATAACGTCCGATCACTAACGGTGAAAGAAAGAGGTGCAAATATTTACGAAAATGAACGACTGGACTTGAATAGGGCAGCCTCTATAACGTCCGTTCACTAACGGTGAAGGTAAGTGGTGCAAATATCTACGACAATCAACGACTTTACTTGAATACGGCAGACTCTATAACGTCCGTTCACAAATGGTGAAGGAAAGAGGTGCAACTATCTATGAAAATGAACGAATGAACTTGAATACGGTAGCCTCTATAACGTCCGTTAACTAACGGTGAAGGAAAGTGGTGCAAATATCTACGA
>JAAEPJ010000255.1 GCA_024222485.1 bacterium
CCCAATATCATTGTTGGTGTTTTGTAACTAGAGTTGTTGGGGCAAGTCAGCAAACTCGAAAAAACCACAACAACATTGATATTCGGGGAAGGGGGCTGTCGTATTTGAGGACAAAAACAGCAATTGTCTCATAACTTTTGTCCTGAAGTGTAGCTTAATAAAAACCTGTAGAGTTAGTGGCCAAAAAGCTTAAGTGGTTTGCTATATACAGCTGAAGTTAAGCTTAGTAGTATGAGATTAACATCTGGATGTGTGACTTTCAAGGTGTTTACTAAACAACTCACTCTACTATCGTTAATAAGGGGCGTTAGACTAGAAGTTCCGTGTCCTTACTGGAAATAGGGCCTCTGACCTTTCGTAGACCAGCACTTTGAACATCAACTTATCATAGCCAAAAATATCGGAAACTTACAAAATTAAAAAATAAAGCCTACAACACCATGTGTTCCTTGGCAGTCAGTCACCCGTCCATGTTATGACATGGCCCGACCCTTCTGGACTTCAGGGATCAGACGAGAACTGGTATACTCAGGGTGGTATGGCCGTAGGCATAGTAAACTGTAAAAAATTTTAACAAGATGTCTGCCTTCCTTATCCATTTAGGACTTGCATTCATATCGAATGAGATTGAATCGATATATGGAAATAAAGTCTCCAAGATCATATAACCGTCGACATACAACCATCAGTTCGAAGACGAAATCTGCTATCCCCGGCCTAGTATTGCAGTAGTTGGAGTTTCTTAGTTCCTGCAAAAAAATCATGGTTAGTTTGTTTATCCTGACAGATAACCATTTGTCGATAAAAAGAGATAGCCTAGAAAATTAAAAAATAAAGCCTACAACACCATGTGTTCCTAGGCAGTCACCCATCCAA
>JAAEPJ010000256.1 GCA_024222485.1 bacterium
AAAATGAGAGTTATGATATGACAGTGAATGCTGCGGAGCATACAGTGAGTTATCAAACTGATGCAAGAACAAAATATACTTTTATGCTGGTAGAGGCGAATACAGGTTTTGATAATTTAGAATCTGATGGTATCCCGCACGCGATTATGATAGAACAAACTTATGATGATGGAGAGAATTGGCTGATAACCAAGTTATGGGATGTTAATAGTAATAAAATAACCTTTACACGAAATCCGAATACCGGAGCAATCATAAGTGGAAGTTATTATAATGCCACAGAAAATAAGAGTTATGATATGACAGTGAATGCTGCGGAGCATACAGTGAGTTATCAAACTGATGCAAGAACAAAATATACTGTTATGCTGGTAGAGGCGAATACAGGCTTTGATAATTTAGGACCTAATGGTATCCCGCAAGCGATTATGATAGAACAAACTTATGATGATGGAGAGACTTGGTTGATAACCGAGTTATGGGATGAGCATGGCAACAAAACAACCTTTACACGAAATCCGAATACCGGAGCAATCATAAGTGGAAGTTATTATAATGCAACAACCGAGGAAATATCTAATATAATATTAGATGCAAATACTGATACGCTAAAATATACTACAGGCTATAAGACTTATTATTTTATTATGAATGCAGATGGAATAGATTTGAAAAGAGTGGCTGGCAAACCTTTACTTTATCGAGTAGATGACCTTATTTTAAATACCAAAACATATTTTATAGACATTAATAATGATGACATTGTTACAAATGATCTGAAGTTTAAATATACCTATGATAATGATAATGTTTTAACAGGTTTAAATATTTATGCATATGATAGTAATTTAGGTGATTTTAGCTCGGTAGGGACAGTTGGCAGCTTGATTGATGAAGATGATGATGGGATTAATGATAGCTTAAAATACACTGTAGGAGATAAGACTTATTACTTAGTTTTAAATGAAGCCGGTAGTGATTTATTAATGGTAGACGGCAAGCGAGTAATTTTTCGAATAGATGATAGTTTTACTGACACCAAAACATATTTTATAGACATTAATAATGATGACATTGTTACAAATGATCTGAAGTTTAAATATACCTATGATAATGATAATGTTTTAATAGGTTTAGATATTTATAAATATAATTATATTATAAGTGATTTCAGTTTGGTATCAAGTATGACGGGTACTCTGATTGATTTAGATGATGATGGCAATAACGATCTTCTAAAATATACGATAGGAGATAAGACTTATTACTTAGTTTTAAATGAAGCCGGTAGTGATTTATTAATGGTAGACGGCAAGCCAGTAATTTATCGAATAGATTATAGTCCTATTCGCACCAAAACATACGGCAAGCCAGTAATTTTTCGAATAGATGATAGTTTTACTAACACCAAAACATATTTCATAGATTTGAATAATGATGGAGATGTTACAAACGATTTAAAGTATGAATATATCTATGATAGTAAGAATGTTTTAATAGGTTTAAATATTTATGAATATGGTTCTTCTGATTTTAAGAAAACAGCGAGCTATACTGGGGTAATAACTGACAAGAATGATGATGGTATAAATGATACCTTAAAATATACGATAGGCGATATTACTTATTATATTGCCTTAAATAATTTAGGCACTGATTTTGAAGTGGTAGCCGGCAAGCCGGTAATTTATCGTATAGATAATAAGAGCGATAGCACGATAATCATATATATGAGAGATTCTCTAACAAAGCAAGATTTGAAAATTGTTTATAGTTCAGATTCAGATTTTTGGGATACGGAAAATGATGCGCCTTTTAGTGGGACTACAGCTAAAGTTTATGATAGTAAAGATGATAGTAAAGATGATAGTAAAGATGATTTTCTTTATGACTTAACAATTTATTATTCATATGATTATGCAGGCACAATCTTAATGAAAGACGGTAAGCCAATAGTGAGATTGTTAATTAAAGAGAGTGCTACAAAGATAGAAGTAGAGGAGAATATTGGCACAGCTGATGGTGATTTATATTTATGGGATTATGAAATTTCTCAAATAGACGGCACTTTCTCTGTTAAACTTTACAAAGATCAAGATGGCAGCGGAACTATCACAGAGGATGAGATAATTAGTTCTTTATCTGGTGATACATTAACTTATACAGATAATGGCATAACACATACTCGTGTATATACTAAAACAGCTGATGGTTATAAAGTCGATATAAAGAGTGAGTCTAAATCTGAGCTTGAAGATATGTCATTTTTAGAAGGGGCTCTTTCTTTACTAAGTGGGAGTACTTCAAAATTTTCTACGAATCACTATATAGAGTTAAGAAATGCTGATTTAAGTTTAGAGGCGATTCTTTTTGAGGCAGAAGATGGTTCTTATGGTCGGATGGAATATACCAAGAAAGGATACCCGGAAGCTTTTTATCGATCGGATGCAAATGGTAACTATTTAAACCAAAATGGCGAGATCGTTACGAATAAAGAGGAAGCATTAATCTATAAGTTTGAAGCTATTGGTCATACTTTTGAAGCACATACTGGTCGTGGTACTTTCGGTGATAGGACAGAGCAGATTGAAAATGGCTTAATTCTTAAGAGGACGGATGTAGATGGTAAAGTAGTAAAACTTTACTATGATGAAAAAGGTACTCTTAGAATGCAAAAGTCAAATGGTATTAAAAGACATTGGGATGCCGACGGGAATGAAGTTATGCTTTCCAACTATTTTTTAGAACCATTAAGAGCACTATTTGGTCGAGATATTCGTGCATGGATTGCTTTTTTCTCTATTATTTTTGTTGTAATAACGATTCCTTCAATGCTGGGGATTGTTATTTGGTGGAAGAAAAAATCTAAAAATATTAAAGAAAAAAATTCTGTGTTTGGAAATCCATATTATATTGCGCATAACATGGGGTATGCGAAGTTTAATAAAGAGTATGCGAAGTTTAATGAAGAGGGGAATAATGAGTATACGAGTGAGAATAAGTATGAGAATGGGTATGAGAATGGGTATGAGAGAATACATGATGATCTATATAATCGAGAATATAATCTAGAAGAAGATATGATACTTCTTAGTCCGAATATTCCTTTTAGTGAGGTAGATGAGGAAGAGCAAGATACATATAAGGCTTTAGTCTATTTATTTTTAGGAAGAAGGAAGGATCAAGCGAAAATAACGAGGAGCGATACTCTTGAATTAAACCAATTTGATGATGTTCAAAAGGTTGACTTAATTAAGCAAATTACTAGACGTTTTAGATCTGCAAAACAGAAAGAAATTTTTAAGATTCTAGATGCGTCTGAGGGTGACCTTCAAAGAGCAGCTTTAATCAAATATTATTTTGACAGAAAAGGTGATAAAGATGAAAACAATAACACGATTACACATTCGGGTGTAATTGAAAAATTTAATAAACTTCTAGAAGTCAAAGATAGTAGGGGAAATTATATTCAAACAAAAGATTTTATTCATATCTTGGAAGATTTAATTTCTAATAAAAAAGGTCAGCTCGGTAGAGTTCAAGCTGATGGGACATTAGAGTCAGAAACAGAAATTATTTATGGAGATAAAATAGATGCTATTTTAATGGAATATGGTTTAACTGACCCCAAACTAAGGAAGAAAGCAAAAGGGGATATTTTATTTGAACTTAAATCAGAAGATATTATTAAACATGCCCAAGTTAGAGATATTGATGATAAGTTAGCGGATATCGCTACACAATATCAAACTTTCGGTCACTTGAAATTTACAGAGAAAACAAATTTTATCAATGAGATGGCATGGAAAGGAGTACTAAGTGATAATATTCCTAACCGCAAAGTTTGCGACATTTTAATGGGTGTTTCTAATACTCATAAGTCTTTATGTGGAGCACCTCTTAGAGAAGTTGTGAAAAAGGCATATAAGGGTAAGAAACTTATTAGTAGAGATCAAAATGAGCCTCAATTATATAAAAGTATTTTGGAAAAACTTGGTTTGTTTAATATTGTAGTATTTATTTTGGGTTTTTTTACGGTTTTAGCCGTAACATTTTTGGTCTTTACTCTACCGCAGTTAACATTTGCAGTCGGTAGTTTTTTATTAATATTTATTATACTGTTTATTATTATTGCTTTAGTAATGGGGGGTATTGAATTATTCAGGAAGAGAAAACAAAATAATTCCTATATATATAGGGGTACTGCTAGTTCTATATCTACGACAGCAAGGAGTGAAGTAAAGAGAATATATGCTGATGAGATCCAAGCAGAAATAAATAAAAAAGGCAGTAAAATCCGACGTATAAATAAAAGAATAAGTAACCAGATAGAAGCAGAGGTTGAGAAGGAGTATATGGAGCTTTATCTAGAAGAGGTAAAGAATCAGATAAAGATAGATATAGGGTATACGAAGTTCTCCTATCGAGGGGCAATAAAATCATTACTTGTGAAAGTCTTGTTGAATATTCTTTTTATGTTGGGTCTGTTATCGATAATTTTTGGATTGACAGTGTTAGTTGGCATGACTTTTTCTGTTATGAATTTGCTTTTGTTGACCTTTGGTGTTTTAATTTCTATTCTATTTTTTCCTATGATATTTTATATTCCGTATAGAATAGGTCTTAAGTTATATCGTGATGTGGTTTTACAAAAGTTTGAGAAATATGAAACTCAACATAAAATTTATAAAGAATATATTGAAAGTGTTTTGATTGCAGGAGATGATTTTGATCAGTTTAGTTATGTTTATAAAAGAAAAAATATTGATAGGAAATCCAAAATAGTTCCAGAAACCTTAAAAAATATTGCAATGAGAACTTTGATTACAAAGGGTATCTTTCAAGAATTAGATGGGGGTTCTTCTCTTAGGTTTACGGGAAAATTTGATGATAATGAAAGTGCAAAAAATGCGGCTTTCCTTGCATTTAAGCCAGCTAATGAAGTTGAAAAAAATAGGTTTGATATTCTTTTTGATAATGCGGTTGATAATGCTACTACTAATCCTGATGATGTTCATATAACTTTATATGAAGTTCTGGCAAATGAGGGGCACAGAATACTTAAGTCTGGACCAGAAGTTGAGTCTGATTTGACTTCTGCTGAGAAAGAAAGCCTTGCTGCAAAATTCTTCAAAGCTAGTGAAGCTATTTGTGATCCTAAGAATACGGGGGTAGAAGGCCATGGTATTACTTTAGATCCTATTCCTAAAGCACAGAAGTATTTTTTAAAGACTTATCAAAGGGATAATACTAATGATATGAATGTTGTGACGGCATATAATCAGTTTGGTAAAATTTATACTATGATGAAAAGAACACAGCTGCAAGGCAAGTTTAATGATGGTGTTAATCAATACACATATAAAGATAAACTAGCTAATAAAATGCATGGTCAAGTAGATAATCTTTTTTATTATTTTGATGAAGAAATTTTAAGGTCATTTCAAGCGGCTGATGCTGGAGGTAATAACCTTTTGTCGGCTCGTTTAAATATTAATGCAAATGGTAAATTTATTGCTAGTAGAAAAGAGGAGGTAGGAGCCCTTTCAATTTTAGAGCTTATGGAGCATATTGATAATTTTATGGTCGATAGCAAGAAGAGAAAAGATCTATACAAAGCTTTCCTTAACTATATTGAGCCTCAATCTTTTCACCTTCAATATCATTCTGATGGGAGACAACGGAGTAATATTAATGAATATATTTCCTATATCCATGAAACAAAACAGGTTAGGCTTAGCGGAATTGTCGCGACATTTTCTACATCAATTTTAACGATTTCGCTTATATTGTTAACTGTCTTTTTAGGCTTCTCATGGTTTTGGATTATTGTTCCGGCTCTGAGTATGGTAATATCATTAGTTTTTTTACTTTACTATCTAATGTCTAAAAATAAATTAACAGGTATTGGAGATAATTCAAAGTTTGTAAGACGAATATTTGTTGTTATGATTGCGGTTACAGGGCTTATGATTGGGATTTTGGGTGCTATTTTTATTGCTCCTATATTTCAATTTACAGGTTTATTCGCCATTATTTTTGGTATGGCTCTTACAGGGTTTTTTGTTTATCTCGCACATAAATATATTGTTGTGTTGGCACGAAAACAGCAATCACGGGACCCTGGAATCAGCAAAGAAGATTTATTTAATGATGAGAAAATAACAATGAGAGGTCTGAATCGTCATTATCAATTAGACAGGGGTGAATACATGGCTCGGTATGGATCTATTGGTGGTAGCACTCTAGAAATTTGGTTTGAAGTTATAGGGTGGCTGACATATGGTAGATTTTTTGGAAATGGTAGATGGGTTAGAACTATGAGAACAAGTATTTTACCATGGATATTTCTTTCTGCTATTCCTGTGTTTTTATTGATTACTTTAGTCCCAGGATTATCTATTGTTTTAATTATTATTGGATCTTTACTCATTGGATTAATCACTCTTATAATTATTAAAAAAATGTGGAGGGGTAAGGGTAATGCTTCGGTAAGTATTGAGGAAGAGATCCTTAACATTGAGGAAGAGATTCTTAACTTAGAACAGACTCAGTTGTTGTTCAAAGTTTTTCTAACCGCCATTGGATTTAATTTGCTACTGTTATTTTTCATTGTTCCTGCTATTGTTATTGCAGGATTTAGTGTCATTTCTCTGGGTGGAATTCTAATTATGTCACTATTATTTTTTGTTAATACTTTTTTATCTATCATTAGTTTTTATAATTATTATACTGCTCAAACCACTTCTTCAAAAATGGGTAAGACTAAAACTTATAATTTTGCTCAAGTTGTTTTAGATAAGTTATTAACTTGGTTTGTAAAAGGTATATTTTTACTTTCATTTGCAGCTGCAGGTGGATTTATCACTATCACTATTCCATTTTTACCTGTTCTTGCGCCGGTATTTATTTTCTTAGTAGCGATGGGCATTTCTATAGGTGTATCGCTTTTGAAAAAAGGGATTATGTCGCTTGCTGAAGTAAGATGGAGAGATAATGGTTGGGTTGGAAAAACTACAACTATTATTAGTATGATATTGTCAGCTGGAGCTACTGCGGCTGTGATATATTTATTAATGACTGTTATCTCTATTATTGTCACACCATTTTTGTTTATTGGAGTGGCATTTATAGGATTGATTGCATTTATTTGGTTTATCGTTTCTGTGCTTAATATCCCTCGAAAAGAGACAAATCATAACAATATTTTTGCAATACGAAACTTAGAAGATATGCTAGAAGCTTTTAGAGATACCCCTGAGCTGGTGAGAGCCTATGAGCATGAACTAAGAAAAGAGCTGAAAATTTTATATGCAGGCAGTATGCTTAGTAAAGCAGAGTATGATAGCTTTATGCGGATTTTGAATAGAAATACTATGGTTTGGGATGAAGATAGTAAGACTATGTTTATTTATAGCTCTGATGATAAAGTTTTTAAGATTTCAGGGGGTAAATCTAAATATGAGGCAATATTATTAATACAAAATGATAACGAAATTAAAATAGATAGCCGTTTAAAAGATAATATAGATAAGCAAGTGGTTGTTGTTCCTACTGACCATTTTACTAGTGTTACACATTTTCACAGTGCTCTTGAGTATAACCAGGCGAAATATTCTATAACAGAATTAAAAAATGAAAATTTTTATAAAGGATTACTTCCATTTTATTCTGATATGGTTGATAAAGTTAAGTCAGACTCGCTTACCGTGGGTGATTATTCTTTAGATGGCTTTCCAAAAGATTTTACTACACATTATGCATTTAATGTTTTAGCAAAGGGTTATTTTCATAATAGAGTTTATCGCTCTGATGATTTTTCTGAAAGACATGACGGGACTATCCCGCAAATGACTCATTTTCAACTTATTACTACTGAGATTTATGGTAAAAGTTGGTATGAATTCATGAGTTGTGAGAAGGATTTAGGTGAGTTAAAAAGTAGTTTAGGGTTGTTATTAGACAGTGATTATTATAAGAAATCATGGATTGCCAAGATTAACCAACTTGATCGTCATGGTTATTTTAAGGATCATCCTGTTAACGATAATCCTCTAGCTGGAGGGAAGACGGCTGAAGAAGTAAAAGATTATTTGTTAAACCTTAAATCCGATACAGGCTATACGAACATTTTAAAAGATATGGAAGTTTACAATAAACAGGTTGTATATGGAATTGAAATGTGGCTGTCATCCTTGTTCCCAGTAGGAGCTAGAGGAGCTAATAAGTTTATGGGATCTGCAACAGAGGCTCAGAGACAAATAATTTCAGGAATAGAGAGTGGTGGTAACTTTGATGGTGCTTCTGAGGAGGAACAGGATGAAATAATGAGGCAAACGGAAGAGACAACTCAGTTTCTTTATAAGGTTTCTGATATTAAAAAATTTACAAAAGAGTTAGTAAAACATAAAAAAAATCGTTTAAAAATGTTACTTAGTATTTATGGAGAGGATTTTAAATACTCTAAGATGTATAAGGTAATTCAAGCTTCTCAGATAAGGATAAACGAAAAAATGAAATTTGATTCTAGTTTTGAAACTCCAATGCAATTTGGTAATTTTGCTCAATTTGATACGATGGTTTCATGGATTTTACCTACGCTGCCTCATCTTGTATCTGATGGTAAGTTTATTGGAAAGGACCTTAATGACAATAATATTGATATTGAGGTTAATACACTTAATATACTTAATACAGGATGGCCTGGTGTTTATTTGCAAGAGGCGGCAACTATCGTTTATGACTTTAAAGGTGCTAACGAAGCTGAGAAACAATCTTTTATGGCAGAGCTATCACAACACTTTGTGCGTGCAAAAGTTCCTTCTCTACTATCATTTAGAGAGACATTTGATACTTTTAAAGAGATGAGTAATAGCCCTATTTTTGCTGCTTTTAATGAAAGTAGACTTATTTATGGTTTACATGCCAAAAGTCTTAATAAATTTACGGGAGCAGAATATAAGATGGCCCTTAGAAAGAGCCGTATGGCTTTGCGCATATCTGATGGTGAAAGAGAAAGTAGAATGGGACGGGATCAGATTTTTCATATGATAAAAACAGCCCATAGAAGTATTGGAGGTAAGAAAGAGTTAAAATATAATTTACCTACCTTGCAAAAACTTTACGGTAAATATCTTGAGAGGGATATGGCTGAACCATTTATGGCTTCTGATGATGATAATTTTACGATGAGTGATGATTTTAATTTTATAGCTTTTAGAAATAAATTACTGAGTAAAGGTTTGACTAAAGAGAAGATTGACGATGCTATTAAAGCTGCTGCAAAGGCAGGAGATCTGAAAGCTTCTTCATTTACTGATGAGATTAAGAGGATGCGAGATGTTTATTCTACTGATTCTAAGCAAGTGAAGAGTGATGCTGCTAATCTTAAGAGTGAATATTTAGATATGATCAACAAAGACCTAAAGAGGTATCACGAAGAAGAATTCCCTAGCTCGGATTCGCTAAAGAAAGTACCCTACTTGCAAGATAGTGTAAGCAACGATGGTGGTAAATCTCTTTTAACTGATGAAGAGATAAAGAAGATCAATAGAGAAAAGGAGAATGATTTCATTTATGGTGAGGATGCTTTTAAGAAACTATATAATATTGTCACAGATTCAGCATTTGTTCTCGATGAGTATATAAAAAATACATATAGTATTGTCACAGATCCAAACTTTTATACCGACAAGCCAACGAATACAGACGTCGTATTTGAGGAAACAAAATATCAGAAAATGGATGATAGAGATCATATATTTATTAAGAAGAAGTTTACTAACTTTATTTCTAAGATTGAAAAATATCAAGATACTTCGGGTTATCATGAGTATGACTATGGAATGAGGGGAGATGAGGCAATTCTACTTGCTTATGCGGATATTCTTGCTCTCAAAGATTCAGGATTGAAGTATTTTTCAGAGACAGAAAAAAAGTCTTGGAGGGGTATAAATAACATATTCTATGAATCGAGGATGTTGGAGGGTGAGAAAAGTAAACTAGAACAGCAGAATGCAGGTATAGCTGCATTCAATAAGCAATATGAAAGATATGCTAATAGATATAGACTGCTTCTTCGTAGTGTAATTAATCGGGCTAAGGAATTAGAGGAAGAAATTCTTCCTCCATTAACTGTAGATGATATTTGGAAACTTTACTCCAACTTGATTAAAAGTGATGACTTTATGAAGCAATATAAGAGTGACCTTGTTTCTGGATATGATAATCTTGAATATCGGAAAGATATAGAGAATCAGGTTGATAACTTTGTTCTGTATGTAAAAAATGCAATAGGCAATTATTTTTCTACTGTTGAAGTCATCGAAAAAGGGATTAATGTTATATCTTCGTATATTCATCTGATGACTCTTAGCAATAAGAGGAATATAGATGATTCGAATATTCTTAATGCTAAGTCCATGCGAATAGACAAATTTACTCAGAAAAGGAATTCTTTAAGTATGGTGGAGGCTGGAGCGGCTACTAATGCTTTTTTTGATACATTGGTAAATCGTATTGGGATAGATGTCCTGATTACAGAGGATATTTATCCATTGGATGGAGATGGTAACTTAATTCTTGAAAGACTATCAAATTTGACAAAATTGAAATCGAACAAACATTCTACTTGGGAATTTCTGCCCCCAAGTAAGCGACAGACCGTTGGATCTAAGAATCATGATGTTAAGTCTGCAATGAAAAAAGCAAGGTTTGAAAAAATAGCTCAATATGATAATGATACGGATACAAGCTATGGTTTATTGTTGCAAACATATGCGGCTTCTAATTTATTAGACTATAACCATAATCTTGCGATGATGATTCCTACTGTTGAAGCAATTGGCTATTATAATAAATTTACGGAAGCAGTACATATTGCGGAGACTGCGGCTAGCAAAAATAACTTATTTTATGATGGAGGACAAACCAAAGGTCAAGCTTTTATGTGGGGTAAAGCTCTTATACATATTGGGCGTGCTCATAGTGCGAATGCTTATATGTTCGATGATATTGTTTCGGAAGATCAGCCAATGGGTCAACGCATAAAACAGGCTGGATTTGATGTTAGTTACGGACAGTATACTATTATGGAGGGGACAGAATTTGTGGGGGTGTTACTGTATGTACCATGGTCAAAATACCCTGCTGGAGCCGTAGAAATGATTATAGTAGGTTCTAGTGAATATGGTAATTTTATATTAGATCTATCGAACCCTTTTGCCTATGGATTAGGAACTGTACTGATTAATAGTCATTACCTTAAAAAGCCTCTTTCCATTGCTTCTATTGTTTTAACTACTATTTTTGGTATTTGGTTGGTGGCGTTTAACCCTTTCTTTTTAATCCCATTGTCTTTTGTTTTAGTTGGTTGGTTTTTACCTGAAGTTATTACAATGAATGCTTACCAAGTTTATAAAGAGAGATATGGTAAGTGGGCCATATATCATTATTGGAAAGATTTCTTATACATGGTTTTTATGTTTTCAAAACATATCGCCTTAGCTGCTAGTGGGATTATTAAAGGTTCAAAAGGTCACGCTAAATTTAGTACAAGATCACCGAACCAAATCTATAAAAAGGTCTATTGGAAAGATAGCTATGAAAATTTCAAGTTAGCACAAATATTATTTTCAATTCTTGTGCCAATTCTTGTTTTTTCCTTTAACCCATTATCTGCAATGGCTTTTATTCTACCAATTTTAATTATTATTGCTTGGGGATTAGGTGGGTACTTTAATGCTCCGCATAAGACCTTTAAAGAAGCGATGGTCGCCGCGATTAAAGGGTATATTTACGGGATACTTAAGATTCCTTATCATTTATTAAAATTAATAGAGAAAATATTAATTGATCCTTTAGTAGAAATGTGGGGTGGTGCTAGTGCTTATAACAAATATTCTGAGGCAGGGTCTACAATTTTAAATATTTTAAGGATAACGAGGAGTAAACAATATGGTGCTGAGATTAGAAATGAGATAAATATAGAACATATTACTTTGTTTGGATGGAGGACTATGCCTAGGTTTCTTTCAATCATCTTTCTTTGCATTATTTTACTTGGATTGACAGTCGTATACGGAATGATAGCTAGCGGAGTGCTTGTGTTTCCTTGGATTGCTCTATATATTGCCGGTCCATTATTTGCTATGATTGCAATTATGAATTTGGGGATGCTTCTTCATATTTTCATGTTAGCCGCTGATCCGGCAAAATTTTTAGACTTTATTTTCAAAGATGGACGCGGTATTCTTAGGACGTTTTTACTTCTAGGTTTGGGGACATTATTTTTGACTTTGGGTCTATTAATGCTTGCACCTCTTTTTGGAATGCCTATTGTTGCCGCTTTTGTTGTTACGGGCTTAGTTTTAAAGTATATAGCAGGTATTTTGGTATCTTTAGGGGGTATGATGGTTCTTGCTGCTACATATCCTATCCTTCTATCTATTTACCGGATTGTCTGGCACTTTATTAAAACATTATTTTCACCTTTTGTTTTGATTTTTAGAGTAATTATTATGATATTTACTTCTAGTGAGTCTCGTACTATCGAAGATGAAGAAGAAGATGAATATAGGAAAAAGGCGGGAATGAATAATGAGTATATGGTAGTAGATGAAAATAGTGTAGATAGTAGAAAGTATAGGGTCGATGATCTAGATTATAAATATGTTGAAACAGAAGAAAATGTTGAAATAGAAGAAAGTGACATAAATAGTAATAATATAATAGTAACTACTGATGGCATGGAATATAGCATTTCTGAGGATAAAAGTATCGATACGGGGATAAAAATGTCATACAAAAAATTTATTGGAGAGTATACTAAGCCTAAAATTGCTCCATGGACTAATTTTAAGAATGGTGTAAAAAATGATGCAATACTTCGTATTTTAGTTATTGCTCTACCTATCTTTTTTGCTCTTTCCCTTTTTATCTTTTCTCATGCCTTTTTTGCTACTTTTGTGGGGATCATGATAATGGCCGTTGTCACTATAATTTGGTGGATTATTATTCCTGTGTTTTCAAGGAGAGCTAAACAATTTTTTTATAATTCCGTTGCTCTTTTTAGTGAATATCTTCATGAAAATGGTACTCCAGAAATAAAAGACAGTGTAATAAATAACATTTTAGAGTTAGACGATGAGGAGATTTTCAAGGGCATAGGCATTAAACATTCTAAATTTACAATAAAATCTGAGGAAGCTCAAGTATTTTCTAGTCCTGAAGATGAAAAAGCGTTTCATCTTATTGAAAGCCGTTTAGGTGATTCGGGTGTGTATTCTATAGAAAAGCCTCAACTTGATAAGAGTAAATTAATAACAGCTCTGCTAGATGAGCTATCTTATGTAGGGCCAGATTATGAGCAGGGGCTTATAGAACTAGATATTTTAAGTAAATTTAAAGTTTTGCTAGCAGGGGGATATATTACGGAAAAAGATATTTTTGAAGCGGGTATTCAAAAGTTAGATTCTGCCTATAGCTTAGAGGAGTTTGTTAAATCTGGTAGCATTGAAGTTAAGGATACGACAAAGGAAATAAACCCATATATCTTTGCGGCTGCATCTGATGTTTACCTTAACGAATATTTTTCTATGTATTCTAAAAAATATAATATGCAGATAAAAGAAATTCGTAAGAATCGTAAGAATCGTGATTTCCTTGATTTAACTCCTATTAATGTATCTAACCCCCCACTTGTTTCACCTAATCCAAATACAACACCTATAGATTTATCTAAGTCCAAATCCCTACCTGCTTTATCTAATCCAGGTATAATACCTAGAGGTTTACCTAGGTCCGAATCCCAACCTGTTGAAATTATTCGAAAGACAATAAGTAGTAACGGGGATTTTTCGAAGATTATGATATCTCAATTTGCAGAAGTTTTAACCGAGGAGGAAAGACTGGATTTGGAGAACGACGAGGCAGATTCGTATATAGATGGCACCTCGCTAGGAAACGAGAAGAGGGACATTAGTTTTGATGCGGTAGAGAATGCAGTTGAAAAATCTCAGCTATATAGGAAGCAAGCTTTATCTGTATTTAATAGTAATATGAAGAGTAGTGATCAATTAAGCCGAGGTGATTATTTAAATTATGATCAAGTTTACCGTATTAACAACTTAGCATATTCTATGGCACTTATAGACTTTTATGATAAAGAGAATGAAGATAAATCTCAGCTAATGATTAAGCGTTTTAAAGATATGAGGGAAGATCTTATTCCGCAGTTTGGAGATGTTTATATACGCGCCTATAATATTGCTAAAGGACTGTATAGCGAAAGTGGGCTTGAAAATAAAGATGATATTCATATTTTAAAAGAATATCATTTTAATATTTTCGCGGCAAATCATATTGATGCTAGAACTAAAGCAGAAAAAGCAGTAAAGGAGAGCATTCCCATTACCGATATTAAGAATCTTAATAGAAAGAATTTTGTTTCTGTCACTAAAGAAGGGATGAATAAAAAATCTTTATTTGCTATTGATTTTATTACTAAGAATTTTATTGTCTCAAATTATAACTCAATAGTAGATGTAGTCTCTGATAAGTACAAGGAGGAAATGTCTTTTGAAGTTTTTAAAGGTCAATTAACTCCGATGCTTCCATATTTTAAAAAAGGAGCAGAGTTAGCATTAAAAAAAGAACAGATAAAGGTTGATAATCCTTCTTTATATTTAAATCCATTGAGTTTTTTAGCTAAAAATAGAACTGAGGTTCAGAAAATTGCTCATGAGAATCAAGTATTTAATGATATGCGAGAACAATGGCTGAAAAACTCGAATCATGAAGACTATAAACATAATAATTTAGTGGGTAATATGATGGATAATTTAATAATATATGGGAACAATGCTACAGAAGCCGAAAGTAATAAAGGAAAGGCATTATCAGCAAAAAGATTACTTTTAGGTAATGGTAAATATATTTATATAACATCAGAAATGGATAACGCTTCTTTCATCAAAAGCCTTTTTAATGTGGCTGATCTATCTGATATTGTTCATGGTTCTCGCTCACTTAAAAACTCTGCTAAAATGATAAAGTTAGGTCTAATCGGTTTATTCTTGGCAATATTTCTACAGTTTATTGTCGGGGCTTTTTTAGGGCAGCTGATGGCGGGTATTGCCATAGGTGTTTGGATTGCTATTTTTTTAGTACTTATAATAGTTGGACTTATAAAGTCTGCATTTTCTGATTTGAGTCCTCAGAATGAGGAATTTGAAAACAATAAGCCATTAAGCTATGATTTTAACAATAGGCTAGAATATCATATAGATGATCATTATAAAGTGGTGCAGGATCAACCTTATAAGAATGGCGAATATACAGTTAAGATTTTTGGTAAAAATTTTTTGGTGGCTATGTTAAATATTTTGGTGATTCTACTAAATATTATTATTATTCCTATTCGTATTATTATTATGGTATTTCATTTATTGTGGGTTTTGGTAATTCTGGGGGGGTCGAAGGGTGTTATGTATTTGTACTCCAAGGGAAAGGTTTTTGTCTCTAACTCTAATATGTTTAAAAAATATACAATACTTGATGATACATCTGATGATGATACAGCTGATGATGATACAGCTGAGATAGCAGTTGAAATACTTAATGATACAGTTGAGATAGAAGATGGAATACTTAATGATACAGCTGAGATAGAAGATGAAATGAGTGATGCGAAAGAATTCAGTTTTTTGTATTTGCCGACTATTCCTTTGATAAATCCTACGGGTATAGATAAGCGTTATGATTCAGAAGATAATGTTGATACTCGTAGCATGGCTAAAATTCGTATTATTCAGTACTCTTTTATGGCTCTTGTGTTCGCCTTTATATTTTTCTTGGCTATGGGATTCGTATTAGGTGGGATTATTGTACCAAAACTCGCAGGGTTAGGTTTCTTTTTGATGCTGTCAGAATCCATAGCCTTCATGATACCTCTGATAATGCTATTTCTATTTGTTGTTATATTTCTATTTGCTTTGACCCAGATATCTCCATTAATGAAGACAATGCTGGGCAATCGTTTTACCGGAAAGTATCAAACAAACTATAAGTTCAATGTTGCTATGCCAATAGGGGTGCAAGAAATAGATAAGGAGCTAAAACCGGATGGGACTCATGGATATTATGCTATATCCTATAAACCTGCTAATAATGACAGCGGGATTTTTGTGGTTAATCTTGAATCATCTGAAGCAGTAGAAAAATATGAATTGACACCTATTGGTACTAAAAAACCTAGTAAAAAAAATAGAACTGTATTTTTCTCTCCAAACTCTAATATTCCTAAATATCATACTTTATCAACATCAAAAAGCGAAAGAATATTAGGAGTAACAAACCTCGAATTGAAGTCCCCAATAAATAGGAATGAGTCCCCAATAAATAGGAATGAATATACTGGAATATCATGGGGAGAGAATAAAGCGTCTGAAGTGTATAAAGAAGATAACGCGGAGAGAGGAAATAAAGATAATAGAGAGAAGGAAGATAATAAAGTGGAGGAAGAGTATATAGCACGTAACACGGAGAGAGGAAATAAAGATAATAGAGAGAAGGAAGCGTATATAGCACGTAACACGGAGAAAAAAATGTTGTTGGAAGAGACTAAGACTTTTCAAAATGATGAATCTGATGTCAAGGGTTTAACATTTAGCTCTAGCCATATACTTATACCAAAAAATGACCTTGGGGAGATTCAATTACAATCTTTTGTAACGAATGGGAATAATATAGATAAAAAAACCATTAAATTGATAGATGCTTATATTGATGGGACTACTAAGGTAACTTATAAGAATGGGATAATTAAGTATTATAATAAAAATGGTATTTTAGTATCTCGGGCTGAAGGTCTAAAGCTTTTGAGGAAATTAAAATTACAAGTTAAAAAAGGGGCTAAAAGGTTTTTTATTGCTTTTTTAACCATTGCCTTGTCCATTCTTTTCTTTGAATTTCTATTCCCAATTATTATGGGGCTAAGTTTGGCTGTAATATTTAAAGGATTAATTTTAGTTTTAGGCGGAATATTTACAGTAGGATTATTGATAAGTCTAGGTTTATTTTTGTATCAAATTTTTTGGATAAAAAGGTCGGATCTACCACGCTTAGAAGCCAGCAATAATCCTCAGAATATCGCGATTAATTATGACGGTATGGAGGAATACAGAGACCATATATCTTATAGATATAAATATGATGTCGAGGAAAAAATGGTCGAAGACATTCGTGTATTGAAAGATAAATTTCAATTTATTATCGATCAAGATAGGATTTTAACAGGAGAGTCATATTCTATTGAAGCCTTAGATCAAGGAAGGGTAATAATTGAAGATTGGGTTATTGACTGTAAAAATGTAGATAGAGATTACTTTATGAAGATTTTAGAGGTAATGGGCAGGGTTGCAATAGATAACACTGTTTCAATGAATACATTCTTAGAGGTCGAACCGAATCAAGTGTATGATTATTTTTCTACCTTATTTATTGAAAAAGCGATTTCACATTTTATAGATATCGAAGAATTACAGAAGTTTTTAAAAACTTCTTTCACTGGTGATATTGATAATAAGGAAGAGATGATTGGTGGTGTGAATAAACTCCTTAATCGCAATCCTACCACTTATTTCTCTGATCCTGATAATAATAATAGCATGTTAAAATTTAATACTTTAATGCTTGATTATGCGCGTAGTATTAATAAGTTTAATGATGATAAACTTTCATTAAAAATGATGGATAAAGTTATTAAGTTACTTTTTAAAAAAGGAGTGAAGGATGTTTTCCAACTGAAAGATATAAGCGAGAAAAATATGGATTGGAGTCCTTACAATACTAAGAATAAGTTTAAGAGTAAACTTGAGATCTTTGCTGCTGCTATAGATAATAAGGCTGAGAATTTTGAAAAGTATCCTGACTATTCTCACTTCCTTTCTAATTATGCTATGGATATCCCAATGAGCTTGCAGTTATTTCAAGAATCTTTTTTTGATGCTGCTCAAGTTTTATCTCAGCTTGATAGTCCATATAATAAAATCGATAATATATTGCTGCCTATTCTGAATTTAAAAAGTGCTCATCTGGATTACAGGATGGAGTACAAAGAAACATTGAAGTCTCTTTTAAAAGCACTAGAGCAATTTACAGATAAAAGAAAATCAATCTTTTTTGATCATGAAGCGGTATATGAGAAGATTATGTTTGAGATTAATAATGGGAGCTTGGATAGCTCAAACTATAAAAAGCGGACTAGGCATATGTTGAATAACTTTATTTATAAAAATATCGTAGCTGAGTTTAAGGAACGGTATAAAGGTCTTCCGAATGGTTCTAGTTTTATTAATAAAGTATTAACTAACTTGAGTTTTGGAGTTGAGGATATATTCTCTGATGACAAACAGGGAAATGCTGGATTAGTGGGAAATGCTGAATTAGTGGCTGTTTATAATAATCTTGTTAAGCTGCCTTTTGAAAACTTTGATGATTTACCAATAAAATTATTAGAGCAAAAAGCAAAAATGAAAACAATAGAAATCATTAATGATATTAATGAAATTAAAACCTATAAGACAGACCTCGGTGAAATGAGGAAGTTTCTTAATAATTATGCGGAACAATTTATAGAGAAATATTATGATTCTAATCCAAAGTATATGATAAAAGTCATTAAGTATATTCTACTACTAGATGAGATAGTTTATAATGATAAGGCAAATATAGGTAGGAATACAAGTTTATATACTAGCTTTTTTAATCAACTGAGGGATAAAGTTGATAAATTTGAATATGATGATAAGCTAAATATTTTTACGAATAGAATGATTCATGATATGGATGATAGGATCATTGCATTTTCGTCTGGGGATTTTGCAAAATCTGGAGAAAAAGGTATGAAGGTTAAGGATACAGAGAAAAAAGAAATTTGGCTGGATTCAGCTGATTTTATAATGGAGAAAATGGATGAGTTTTTTGAAATAGGCAAAATTTTGAATAAGGCTTATCCTAAAATACTTAGAGAATTAAATATAGAAATTAAAGAGGGGTTAACAAAAGCTAATAAAAGTGAGTATATCAAACCAGTTTTGATTAATAATATTATTTTAAGAGATATAAGTAAGACTTTGACTAGGTTGGTGGGTTTAAAAAATAAGAACACACAAGTATTTGTAATATTTACAGGCGTGTTGCAAAGGCTCGCTAGTAAAGTAAAGTACCGCAACCCAAACTCTCCAAGATCAATATATCTTGATTCTGCTGCTATGGATAAATATACCAAAGATGAATTTATAGGGTCTTTTGTTGATAGGTATGTTGCGGATGGTATTTCTGAAGACTCTGAGACAGAAGGGAATTCGAAATACTCTAAATATTATCAATTTGATGAAGCAAAAAGGAGGATGGACAGTATAGAGATGGACAGTATAGATATTTTAAAAACTGCAAAAGAAGAACAACATCTTTCCTTAGAGGATAATTCTACTCATATTATATCTTTGAAAAAAGACATGGATGAAGAGATTCTAAAAGCTATCTTAGAGGCTCGAATTTCTAACGATAGGACACATGTGGATACTCTTATTCGTAAAGCAGTTGAAGCCGGCCATGAGATATATTATAGGTTCCGAGATAAGAAAAAAGATCCTTTTATCTATCTATCTCCGAAAGAACTTTTAAATAGGTCAATTTTTAGTTCTGTGGAGTACGAGAATATCTATACAATAGGGGAAGTTGAAACTAAATTAGCATTATTGTTGAAAAAACACCCGGATATAGAATTAACTCGTAAAGGTCTTTCTGTACATCAAAAGAATCACATCGTTAATAAGCTTTTTAAGGATGAAAATTCTAGTATTATTAGTATGTTTATTACATCTGAGGGTAAGCTTGCTATTATTCAGAATATTGATAACGAATATAAGACAACTTTAATTAGTTCTGATGGTATTAATTTTAGGGTTATAAAAGATATTATAACTCTTGATATAAATATAGAGGATAGTAAAAAATATTTTAAGTATGAGAGAATCAATGGAAAACTCGATATGAGAAAATCTTGGGACTATAAGGTTCAAAAAGGAGTAGAGAGTAGGCTTCGATATGATCAGATTAATTATGCCAAATTTGATTTTGCAAAATTAGAGCAGGAATTATTGTTTATACAAAAAATCTTAGCTACGGAAGCAAGGTTTTCTCTACAGGCAAAAAAAGTACAAACATTAATTCAAAAAGAGCTTAAAAAAAGATTAACGATCCACACCTATAAAAAATTTTTTGAGGGAAAAGCAGCGGAGAACATTCCCTCTGAAAAGGAATTTGATAATAAAGATTTATATGAATTTAATATTTTAGATATAAACTCAGAGAATACTTCACAGCACAATACTTCACAGCACAATACTTCACAGCACAATACTTCACAGCACAATACTTCACCGCAAAATATTATAAGTCTTACAAGCTTTTTAATGGAACAATCTTTAGGCAGGTTTATTAGATTTTTCTCTGATTTCTTTAATGAAAAAACATCCATTACCTTGCTTAAGTTAATTGAGGTATCCAGGGAAGTATTAGGAGATGGTACGCCTGATCCTATAGAAAAGGAGTTGCTCGAAACTTATGAAAATATTTCTAATATTATTTCCACCATGAATCATGAGAAGTATATTCAGATTCGTAAACTTGATTCTGAAAAGCAAGCACTATCATTTTTGAGACTTGATTTTGGAAGTGCTGAATTAATTTTATATTCACAGGGTGATTTATTTTTCTTAAAATCTTTATCAGAAAAAGATAGAGCAGAATATCTTGAATTTTTAAAGGTATGGGAAGTTGGTCTTGCGAATAAACAAACAGCGATGACTACTAGAATATCTATGGGCAGAACAGTAACAGAAGTAGCAAAGACAATGTTAAATTTAGAACAGAATTTTGGTGAAAATATCCCATACAAAGAAACTACTCTTAAGAATGAAAGAGAGAGATGGCTGTATTTTTATAACCAATTTTCTAAAAAACAAGAGGCTTTAGAAAAAATTAACTCATATTATTTACCCTATCTAAATGATGTGTCTGATGATATGAGTGTGCTTAATCAGGATCCTCATATAGATTTTATAAATAGTGAAAATAAATATCAGTCCAATTCTGGAGATAATATAGATGATCCAACAGAAAGCATTGACTTCAATAAGGAATGGATAAATCTTAATAAAAAAAGAAATGAATGGCTGGAGAGATATAAGTCATCTTCTAAAGACAAAGACTCTTTAGAAGAAATTAAGAAATTTTTCGACGATCATCTGCTTAAGTTTAATAATAGTATTATATCGCCTAGTCATGATGTTTTAGATATTAAAAGTCAGGTCGATTTTAAAGTTGATATGGATAATAAAGTTGATATGGATAATGAAGTTGATATGGATAATGAAAAGGATGAATGGGCAAAAAGGATAGTTGTAAAAGAAAAAAGAGAAAAGAAAAAAGGAAAATCGTTTAAAAGTAAGAAAGCCAAGGAGCATAAATTCTCGGTCATTACTAGTACAAAGGACTTTTTTAATTCTAAACCGCAAATATTCTTAAATCTTTACTATAGTATTTTAGATAATATGCGTGCTTATGAAGCAGAGCAGGTCAAGGTAGAAGGTTTAAAGAGATTATTTGCGGATAGTCGTTATTCCTCAAATGTTGATTATGCGGAAATGCAGCTATTTTCAAGTAATAACCTTAATAATTTCAAGAAGAGTATTAAGAGCGATGCCATTTTATTTTTGAAAGCACTATTAAAATATTCCACTGGTCCCCTTATGACTCAGGTTTCTGTAGATCAAGCAAGTGCACCATTTTTGAAAATCTTCAAGATCATCAACGATTTTATTGATGATGATTTTAAGCCTAATGAAGTTACTTTTGAGAAATTATGGGCTTTAGCCGATCAAGATATTGAGTTACTTTTGCAAAAGATTACAGCTCAACTTATTTTGGATAGTGGAGATATTTCTCTGACAGGAATAGATTTAACAGACATTACGGAAGATCTAACTTTAGCGGATACGCACACTAATCTTACAAAGGCAGAATTGAGTAAGATTGTTATTTCATCAGTAGTTCAAGTGTTTCAAGCAGAGGTTGATGCAAAAGAAGAATTAAGATTAGAGGAAAAAGCTAGACTTGATAAGTTTAAAATAGCTGAAATAGCTAAAAAGGCTCGAATAAAAAAAATTAAAGAAAATGGAAGAATAGCTGAAATAGCTATGGTAGAGGCTCAAATAGAAAAAATTGAAAAAGATAAAATAGCCCTGACAGCGCAAGAAGAAAAAAATGATAAAAAAAAGAAAATGAAAGACTTATTAGATGAAAAAAAGAAAATGGAAGACTTATTAGTAGATCTAAAAGACCGCCTAATTAATTTGCTGCAAGAGCCAAAGATTAATATTACCGATGAAATAACGATAGAGGAAAATGAAACGAACAGAGATGGAGCAGTGGTAGAAATGGCTGAGGTTAAATCTAATCATGGTATTAATAATGTAAAACAGAATAATGAGCCCGAAAGTAAGATGATTTCTATGTCTGATTCTAAAATAACGATAGATGAAAATGAAACGAACAGAGATGGAACAGTGGTAGAAATGGATGAAATAGCTAGTGTAAAGGCTCAAATAGAAAAAATTGAAAAAGAAAAAATAGCCCTGACAGGGCTAGAAGACAAAAATGATGAAAAAAAGAAAATGGAAGACTTATTAGTAGATCTAAAAAACCGCCTAATTAATTTGCTGCAAGAGCCAAAGATTAATATTATCAATGAAATAACGATAGAGGAAAATGAAACGAAGGGCAGTGGAGCAGTGGTAGAAATGGCTGAGGTTGAATCTGATCATGGTATTAATAATGTAAAACAGAATAATGTAAAACAGAATAATGAGCCCGAAAGTAATATGATTTTTATGTCTGATTCTAAAATAACGATAGATGAAAATGAAACGAACAGATATGGAACAGTGGTAGAAATGGATGAAATAGCTAAAAAGGCTCGAATAAAAAAAATGGGGCAAGATATAAAGAAAGCAGTGAAAAAGCGAATAAACCTGTATAAAAATTATTCCATTAAAAATTTTATAGGACTTATAATATTTCGCGTCAGTGCAGGATTGACTGGCTTGACTGGCTTTATAGGTATTAACTTACTTTTTCAAATGCGTATAGAGCAGATAAATAAACAATTTATTATTGATAAAGAAAAAAATAGGGTTGATAGTTATGAATCAAACAGTTTCTCAGGGCAATACTATAGTCGATACCATATTGGTGTTCCTCTTCCTAGTGATGAAGATATATCCCAGATCTCTGAAGACAGGAGTAATGAAGAAAAACTTTACTTACATATGCCCAAGATCTTTGAAGACAGTATTGATGATAGTAATGAAGAAAAAGTTTCCTCATATAGTAATGAAGAAAAAGTTTCCTCATATAGTTCCCAGCTCTCTGATATTCAAGACATAATCGATTATAATAGTACACTGCTTGTAAATAAGGATATTTCAGATAGCATTAAAATAGCGGTGACTGAAAATACCTTCGTTATAAAGAAACTTAATGACATAGATAATAAAAATGAGAATAAGGAGGAAAAACCTAAGCATAAGTTCATTAAAAATTTGGAGGATTTTCTTTCTTTTCCTAAGGGTACAAAGTCGGAAGAGGATTTAAAGAATCAAAGGAAGGCGCAAGAGCTTCGGGATAATTTCATTAAACATGTAAGGAATGTCCCTTTTCCTTCTGATAAGCAAGGGTTGGAAGATCGTTTAAATAATCAAAGGTATGATTATAATGAAAAAATAAAGAAATTAAGTAATGAAATTAATATAAATGAGGTTATCAGCAATAATATGCAATTAATAGAGAATATGGAATTAAAATATGAAATAGAAAATGGGAATGGTCTTAATGTTGAGCTTGCTGAGCAACTAGGTCACCTATCTGGAGATAACTATAGCAAATTTACCGAAATCACTAATGCTTTTAGATTCAACAAATCTACATGGTTAGACCTTATTGAGAGGACAGAAGAAAGTGATCCATTGAGCGATTCGATAGATACGCTAACACTGGAAGCACAGCAAGATTTGGAGGACTATTATAGAAAGCAATTTGCAGAAATGTATAAAAGTCTAGATAACGCAAAGTCTGAGGATAATGAAAAAGAATTGAAGTATTTAAGGACGGTTGTAACTAAGATGAAGTCTAATTTTGAAGTGGCAATAAAGGACGATCAAAATGTTGATTATTATACCTATACTAGACTCCGTTCATTTTTAAATACCTTATTTACCATGCTTAAACAAAAGAAATATCCTGAGAAGTTAAGTGATTTATTAAAGCGTGTGAGCCATTCCCAGTACGAATTTAATGATGAATTGGATGTCAAAGAATTTGAATTGCTTTTAAGTGAAATTGAGATAGAGAATTCTATTTCAACTTTTACTAATTTATTTAATTTGCTGGTGGAGATACCTGTTTCTAATGAGAAGAAGATGTTATTGAAATTGTTATATATAAAACTCAAGGACGGGGTATGCGCGGAACAAAAGATTTTTGATAAATCTCAAAAACAAGAGAAGTGGATTAGGTATAAATCTTTTATGAGTAGTTTTGCATATTTTTTCTCAAGTGAGAACTCCTACTCCTATAGCGTTCATTCGAAAGAACTTGCGCAAGTTTTAAAATTTTCAAATACGCTGGAGGAATTAGAAGTAAACCTCCAGAATACTATGCTGAAAAATACAGTGGATAAAATCGAGGATAATGCAGCCTCAGAATTTAAATTAATATCTAAATTTTATAATAAGGTCTCATCCCGTATAAATAGAGAAAAAGCGGAGAGAGTTAATACTTGGAAATTTATTTTTTATCAGATGGAAAAGCTACTTTTAGACCCAAATTCTACAGCGGAAGAGAGAGTAAAGATTTTTCATAAGATTTTTGATGATGATTTTGTCAAGGGTAATGTTATAGAGTTAGATCAAGGTCTCAACTTTTCTTCAGAAAAAATGACTGCAATTTTGAGTAAGTTAAATGGTCTATATACTACAAAAATAATTGAATTAAAGTCGATTCTTGAGGGAATGCAATATAAGAAAATTCAAAAAAAAGGAAAGAATTTGAGCCAAAAGATAGAAATGATGATGGTCAATAAAAAGAATATAGTGGAAAACAAAACGGAGGAAGTAGAAACGAATGAGGTTAAAAATACTGATGAAAAGATATCAGAGGATTTACTTCATGGTTTTGATAATAAAAATAATAATGATATTATCCGACATAAGAGTATATCTAAACCTGAAATTTCTAATGTTATAGAGGACTCTAAGAGTATTAAATCTCAACGTTCTAATATTGATGATAAGGATAATAGTATAATTAGATTGCCATCTTATGATGATTATGATGATTCTGATGATTTTAATGATACAGAGTATAAAGCTATAAATCAAAACTTAGCACATTATATTTCCCAGGTAGACATCATACTTAATGATTTTTATCATACTATTCCTAAGAATCTAATCTCTGATTCCGATTTAAACTTTTTGAAATCTATATATAAGAATATTGTGAAAAATTATGAGAAGAATATATTGATTAAAGAAGATAGTACTCAATATAAATTAAAATTAAACCCATTGTCACATGAATTTAAAGATAGTTTGTTATTATTAATACATTCTAAGTATAACGGCTATAACGGTGAAACATTGATAGAGCTTATTACAAAAGTAAGTTTTGGTGATTCTAAATTATTCCAAAATGCATTATTCAAGGAGCTTGATAAGGCATGGGATTTTTTGAAAAAGAAAAATCCTAAAACATTTGATGAGTTTATTACTAAGTTGGGAGATGGTGTTCTTCTGGTCGAACAATCTGATAGAATAGAATGGTTTACAAGGTTTTCAGTGATAGGAGAGTATATTGTCGATAACTATGATATGGAGTATATTGCAAATATACTTAATAGGAGCAATGATTTTTATGATTTTTATGAGAAATGGAAAGCATATGATCATGCTTTAATAATACCTGAATCTGAGAATAATAATCCTGAATCTGAGAATAATAATCCTGTTATTGTTAATAAATATTTTCAAAAATTAAAGCTTGAATTTTTGATGGGAGTAATAATAAGCCTTAAGCAAGAGACTCTGCAAGATATTATTCGTAATGCGACCAGCCCAGCAGACCTTGAAAACGCTTTACGAAAGAAAGAAGCGTCAATGGTTCTTGAAACATTCGATTCTTTTTCAAATTCAAAATATACAGACTTTGGCGGACCATTTATTGAGGATTTTAATGTGGATTCAAGATTAAAGAATCAATTAGGGAGGAGGGCAGTGCTAGGTAAAGCGAAGGTTGAGCAAGTTTATGACCAGTTTGAATTATCTCATGACTATTCTGCATTAGAAGCATTAAAAAGCGTAATAATGATGTTGATATCGAATATTGATTCTATAGAAGATAATAAGGTTAAGGTAGAAAAAATAGATGAAATTGTTAAAAGTCTTGACCTAGAAAATACTACGCGAAAAGAAGATATTAATCAACCGGCAAATTTGTTGGGACGAAAATTTCAATTACAGGTGTATGAGGAGTATGTTAAGAAATTCATAGCTATAATTAAAAAATTAGAGGATAATGAGATAGATAAATTAACATTGTATAGAATTTGTAAAGTATTTGTCTCATTATTTTTAACAAATAATGATAATGAAATTAATCTCGATCTATCTAAGATAAAGGACCAAACGGTTCTAGCACAAAAGTATTCCACCTACTTTAGTGTCAACGATAGTTTCAAGAATTTCTTTGCAATTAAAAAATTGGAAGGTAAAGATTATATCAATTTTTATAATAATTACCTTGAATTCCAATCTTTTATGAATATCTTAGAGTTATTTTCTCAGCCAGATAAGATTAAGGGCTTTGTCTCTAATATTAAGAAGACAAAGAATGACAGGGAATTAAAAGACTTTTTAGAAAGAAAAAAACATGAGAGGTTTAACGCTAAATTTAATAGTATAGTTGATGATTTAGGCGATAAAGACATTAGTGTTATAAAAATACGTTACTTGAGAAAATTATTTCCTATGTTTTTTAAGCCGATTGGTAATCAAAGAAATATTTTATATGCAGAGAGATATTCGAGATTTACCACGAATATTATTGCTTTATTAAGAATGAAAAGTAGCAGGACTGATCTCTTTGATCAGAAATTCGAAACTTTAGCTGATTTTGAATTGACTTTACAAAAAGATCTTAAGAATCAGTATGATCTTAAAATTCAGAAAATCATACAGAAGAGTAAAATGCCTTATATTTCTGATCCGATATCTTTACGTGATATTGAAATTCAGAAAATCCTACATAAGACTAAAATGCCTTATATTTCTGATCCGTTATTTTTACAGGATGATATTAGTAAGATTGACTTATTACTTGTTGATTTAGTAGCAAAACTCCAAGATCAAATTAAGCGAGAGAACAAAGACTATGTGATGAGGTCCTCAATACTGGAAATATTAAATGAGCTTGATAAGAAAAATAGTTTATTTAATTTCTTTACTGAAAAAGAGAATATAGCAACAGATCAAGACTTAAAGAATATAAAAACCCCTCAAGACTTACAGAGTTTACTAATAAAGTTGATGTTGAAGCGACAGACTCAACTGATGTTGAAGGAAAAGAATCAAATGATGTTGGAGGAAAAGAATCAAATGATGTTGGATAATTTTAGTGATATTAATTTAGAAAACAACCGTCTTGCTGATTTACTAAGAAAAGTCTACGATAAAATTAAGCAAGAGAGCATAGACTTTGATGGTGTGGATCTCAGGCTTCATGATTTAATGAAAATATTAAATGATTTTGATAAGCAAAATAGTTTAGTTAAGTTGTTTACTGCAGAGAATATAGCAACAGCTCAAGACTTAGAGAATATAGCAACAGTTCAAGACTTAGAGAATTTAATAATACAGTTGATCTTGAAGCGAGATAGTAAAATATTTATTGCATTACATCATAAGGTTAAAGATGATAATACTAAAAATGCAAAGCTATTATTATCTTTATATGAAAGTTTACGACGAGATGCAAAATGGAGCAAAAAAGATAGCAAAGACAATGGCTGGGGCTGGACAAGGTACCGATCGTTTATAGATAGTTTGGACGCATTTGTTATACAATTAGATGGGAATGACCATTCTTTTAGACTTACTAATGAGAAAGATCTTGCTGATATATTTAAGCAAGTTGATGGTGAAGAAGGTAAAAAAGAAGAGTTAGAGTCAATGCTTCAAGATATCTATATAATAAAGGCTATTGATCCTCTCTTCGATACTAAAAATCAAGAGCATACCCAGCAGACCCAAGCGAATAACTTTGATATGGAGCTATATATAGATAGTTCAAAGTTTGCACTAAGAAAAATAAAAGTTCTTAAATCACTACAGAAGGAGGACATGGACGATATAAATGGATTGAAGACTGGAATTGATTCTAAGACTGAAATTGATTCTAAGACTGAAATTGATTCTATTTTGATTCAATCAGAAAATGAATTGAAATCGCTATTTATGAATAAAGAAAAAAGTATAGGAAATACTGAAACAAAGCAGGATTCAGCGAATCAGCTATCAAAAATTTGGGAGGATATGGAGCAATCAAAATTTTGGAAAAATTTTAAGTCTAGGAATGAAATGATAAAACCTTCTTCTGCTTCAGTGAATCAAGAGGAAAAGGGTATTGTTGATATAGTTGATATGAAAGAAGAATTAAAAATTGAACCGCTATCGCTATTAGAATTTAAAAAAAGTGATACTGATATAAGAGAAGAATCGATGCAATCGCGATTAGAATTAAAAAGAAGTGATGAGATAAGAGAAGACTCATCGATGAAGCTATTAGAAATTTTGGATGATTATAATATTTATATGTATGTCAAAGCTTTGGATGAATCTAATTTTTTAGAAAAAGATTCTAATTTTTTTAAGAATTTACATAAATCTAGCAAGAGTGATAAAACCTCCAATACTTTTAAAGATTTTATAGAAGAGCTAGTGGAAAATTTTATGGAGATAGATTTTTCTGGTAAAGATATGGATTTTTCTGCTCAATCATACCATCAAGATAAGTTGGATTATTCTATTTCAACCTTTATTGAGACTAATGTGAAAGCTGGTATGCTGGATGATATCTTTGAAAAGGAAATTTTAAAAGAGAAAAACCCTTCCATAAAAATAAAAAAACTGCATGGAAAATTAAAAGAGGCTCAACTAACAATTGATAAATTAAAGATTCGTGATATGCTTTTATCCAATAAACCCGAAGCCAAAAAGAATTTTATAAACTCAGGTTTCCAAATACTGTTAATCAGGCAAGTTCAAGAAGAGATAAAAATTAGGGAGCGTAATAGGCAGCGTAATGAAAAAAGAGCTAATGATCTGGCTGATATTCAAGATAGCTTAACCCTTATGGAGAAGTTCCGCTTTCAAGGGAAGACTAATACAGAAGAGAATATAGAGAAACAGATCCAAGGAGAGCTTGACGGATTAAAATTACCTCCGCATAATATTACATTTACAGGCAGTCATTTTTATTATCATAATAAAATGGAGCAATTTAAGGTTAATGATTGTGGATTCTACGCCTTAAAAAGATTAATATATCATTTAGAGAAAAAGGGAATGGCTGGAGGTTGTAAGAAGGATAGTTGGAAGTATAGTATTTCTTACTTAAGGGCGAAGGTGGCTATTTTAACCTCTAACCCTGATTATGTTAACAAAGATCTGTGGCTAACGACACATGCTTTGATTGCATTATTAGATGCTTTAGGTGTGCCTAAAATGTATCAGAATATTGAAGGAAATGGTGCTGATTATGATGCACAAGTAAATTTCTCTACTTTTTCATTGGACCAATTCAAGAAGCAGCACTTACTGTTGAACCCTTATGGTAGCAGCATAACTACTATAAAAGAAAAAATTTCTTATAAATATGAAGTAGAAGCTGCTCAGCTTTGGTTTAGAAGTGAAGCAAGGTTTAAGTCAGGTTCTACTTTCAGTGAAAAGTATGAGAGTATAATTCCATCCATTAATAAAGAGATTCAAAACGGTAATTTCAATTTAGTATTAACCTTAGATCCAAATATGTATAATTTCTCAATTAAGATAAACCAAAAACAACCCAAGGTTAATATTCATAATTTGAATAAAAGAACTAGAAAGAGCAAAAACACTAAGATACCTTCTCGTTTAATTTCTCAAAGAGAGCAGATTTCTCAAAGGCAAAGTACTGATAGAGTGATTGTTCAGAATGCATTGATGATCAATATTAAGGAATACAATAATATTAATCTTGGTGATCCACTATTTGCAAAAAATAATACTCATAAACCAAACCTTGGAAAAGGCAAAGTTGGAAAATATTATTTTGAGAATATGGATAAAGTCACAGAAGAGGATATCTTTAGTGCTTTGAAAGAATATAAATACATAAATGATAATGGTGAAATAACAAAAAAATTCAAAGATATTAAAGATAAGGATCAATTTACTTTGAAGGGAAACAATGGGTTTAGATATAGATTCATTCGTGATGCTATAATGCGGTTGCCAATTGAAGAGTTGAGCATTGCTGTTAGTAATGCTTTTAAAGAAGAAGATTTGGAAAAGACTTTAAAAGCTCAGTTCAAATTAGAAAATAAAAAGCATTTTAAGACAGAATATACTAAAATTGAAGCTATACTCTCCAATAATACATTCTCTTTTACCTTAAGTAAGCTACCTTTATTATCTGAGCTATTTACGGAGTTAAGTAAAGAAGATGTAATAGATCCATTGTATAGATATATAAGGTTAAGAAACTTTATGGAAGCAATAGAGAGCCTAATCAATGATCCATTTAAGTTAGCTATGGTGATATACGAGAGTGATAATATTGTTGATTTAGAACGAGTATTATTGAAAACTCAAAAAGACTTTTTTGACAAAAAGAGATTAAATTTTGGATACATTTTAGAGGATATTGATACCGAGATGAAAGGAACAAGAGGATCAAGCATGCAATCTTATTTCGATAGTCTCCCGGAATTATTAGGGAACAAGATAAAAGGATTATCTCTCAATACAAGAGAGGATCAAATTAAATATAGAAATTTTATGGATAGGATATATTTTTTAGAAAAGAGTTTAGAAAATTTGAAGGGTATAAATCGAGAAAAATTTGGTAAGAAAAACTTAGAATCTCGGTTAGATTTGATTATAAAAGATGAGGATGTTATTAATATGAATCTCATCCGTTCTAATTTGAAAGAAAAAAAAGTCTATCAAGTTAAAATGGATATTTTAAACGATCTCGTATATAAGCGATTTCAGGCAGCTATAGAGGAAGAAGATTTTAATTACCCTGAAAATCATATTTTTGAGATTTTATCTTCTGCGAATGCGGGTAGATCTGGCGAGCTATTATCACAACTTTGGGAAGATGAAGCAAAGCCTTTCATGAAGAACGAGGCCGCTTTGGCAGCAATATTAACTGTGCTTACTGCCCCAGGAATGAAGATTCATGTTAATACTAAGAAAGGGGAAGACTTGTTTAAGCTTCTTCTAGACCCAATTAGCTTTGATTCTTATCACTCTAATTTGATAAAATTTTTGAAAAATATTTTGCTTATAAATCAAAATAAACAGCTTGGGTTTGATAATCAAAAAGCTATTGAGAAAATCGATAGGATAAATACTAAGAATATTCTTACCTTATTAGAGACCTTTGACGTTTTATGTTCTGTTGAGAAGGATTTAGACCCAAGATATGATCAGGCAATCGTCAATTTTGATGATGGTGTTGTCGTTACATATTTCAGGCAAGAGGATAGTACATTTATTGTTGCAGACGGGTTAACTTTAAAGAGGATGTCCAAAGTTAACTTACAAACCTATCTACAAGACTTAAAGAAGGATTCAAATAATGTCGATGTTATTGTTATAAACTCTAATGATCCCGATGATAATAATTCTTTTATTGAAAAACTAAATAAGGCAATGGTCATAAAGGATTATAAGAAAAATATTGTGGATAGAAAGAAAGATATTGTGAATAGAAAGAGCGAGTCCAATAAGCAAAAGAGCGAGGCCAATAAGAAAAAGAGCGAGTCCAATAAGCAAATGCAGAAAAAGAGAGAAGTTGAAAGAAATACATACAAAATAGTCTTAGGTGTGAAGACGAAGAATGCTCGCATCGTTTTTGATAATTCTGATGTCATTAGATATTCCAAGCAAAATGATGGTAGATTTATTGTTGAATACTTTGAATACTTTGATCGTAAATTGAAACTAGTATCAAAGATGATGTTCAAATCTGACTTAAAGAGGTATCTAAAAGAGTTAAAGAATGAGTCACAAATTAAAGAGATTTCTATTCTACTTAATCTTAATCTTAAGCCGCCGTCTAGTGACAATAATGATGATTCAGTACATTTAGTACATTCAGTAGATTCAGAACATTCAGAACATTTAGAACATTCAGTAGAAGAGAAAATGGATAATCCAATAGAGGATAATCCAATAGAGGAGAATCCAATAGATAAGCCCTTTAGTGAGGATAAGCATGTGGTGGATATAGGCAATAAAACTAGTAATATGGATGAGAGTAAAAAACCTATGATAGAGTTAGATATTCGCGATAAATTTATAGAAAAAAAGGAGCAGAAGCGTGGTACAAAATCAAGATTATCTATTAACGAAGATGATTTCTCTAAGCTTGCTTATACTGAGGTGAAATCTTATATAAAGATGTTAGCTACTAAGGATAATGACGAAAAAAAGATACTAAAGATGATTCGCATGACGTTAGATAAGTATTATGTGACTATGCATACTTTAAGTATTTTAGATTTTTTTTCTCCTACAGATATAGACTATAATAATGGGAATATACTTCATATGGTGGCTCTGATGGTATTTAATGAGAAGATTACTTTAGATATAGGAAAAAAACTTTTCTCTTTATTGCTGGGCTTTAGCATGTCAGAATCTCAATTGATCCCAAGCACAAGCATAAAGGTTTTTTTAGGATTTAACGATGCGCTTGGGACTGATGATGATGCTGCTGACATTGTGTGGAGAGATAAATATAATTACTCAGTGCTTAAGCGTATCCAAAAGATAGATCAGACTATAGAAGATAAGATGGCGGCTGATGTTAATGCGGATCTAAACGCAACCTCGGGAGAGAAAGAGAAAGAGGATATAAAAATTAAATTTCTGACGGATCAACAAACATTTAGAGAGAAAAACTCATTCAAAATATATCTAAAGAATCTGTTGGGAGAAAATTTTACAAAAAACTCGGAGACTAAGGAGTTATCTCGGAGCAATAGCCTACACACAACCTCAAGCTCAAGCTCAAGCTCAACCCCAACCCCAACCCCAACCCTAAGTAGAACTAAAAGTATAAGTACTCTAAACAAGGCAAAAAGCGTATTCAATAGAGATTTTAGTTCTCTGCATATAGTACTAGATAGAGAAGAAGCGCCTGAGATGAAAAATCCAGCTGACCCTATAACCCCTATAAGTGTTCTAGAGATAGAGGAAAGTGTTACAGAGAAGAAGCATAGAGCCGAAGGTATAACTGTAATAAACGAGATAATTATGAATATTCCAGAGACAGAATCAAAGGGACTAGAAAAGAAAAAGCAAGCTTTAAATAATCTCCTGGATTTACTAAATGATTTTAATGATAATAGTATAACTACAACTATTACGTCTAAGGCAGGTTACTTATTTACTAAAAAGATTATTACCAATGATGAATTAGGAAAAATATACGAAGCTTTTGGCAGCAATTTTAATGAGGATGTTGAGAATGAGGATGTTGAGAATGAGAATGTTGTTCAAAAATTTGAGAATTTAGCGAGTAATTTGGAGGATATATCAGCTGAAAAAATCGACTTTGATGAAGGTGATAATTTGCTTATAACATTTATTAGTAATATTAATCCTAATGATAAAAATGATCTTGATCAAAACCTTAAGAATAGAATAGGGCGCGCACTACGGCAAGTTTTCCATAATAAGAAAGTTAGGGGTGAGGTATTGCAACAGCTTGCAGAGGTAATAGATATTCCTATGAAACGAATAACTGAAGAGAAGAAGAAGAAGAAGACGAAGAAGACGAAGAAGACGAAGAAGACGAAGACGAATACTAAGGAGACGACTAAGAAGAAGACGAAGACGAATACTAAGGAGAAGACTTTTGAGGTGCATCAGATTTCTAAGATCTTGGAGGGTTTGCATAAGACTGTAGATAACTTAAACACGGAATTAGAACCGTTTAGTCTTCGCCTCAACGAGGGCAACAAGCAGATGCTTGAGAATAATAAAAGGGCTCAGGAGCAGGTTGACCTGCTGAATAATGCGTTAGATAATTTATTAAGTACTGGGAAAAAGAAGAAAAAAAGTGTGAAATCAAAGAAAAAGAAAATTTTCCAACTAGTAAATGAGATCGAAGACAATAAAACCTTCATTATCGCTCCAAAGGATATAAAACCTATACAAGAGAAGCTTGATGCAGCTGTAGGAAATGACAAAATGACAACAAAAGAGAGTCAAAAAGTTGAACAAGGAATAGGTATGGTTTTTTGGAGAACGTATCATTCTAGTCAGGATGTTACGAATCGTTTTATTAAATCAAAAAAGAGCCTTGCGTTGGATAGATGGCATAGACGCGCTTCACTGGTATCTCAGAGTTATTCTAAGAATCATATTCCTATTAATGAGTATGGTATGGAGATCCAAATAGGAGCCGATGTTGAAATAGAGAGTAATGTAGAAGAAGAGAGTAATGTTCAAAAAATCGACTTAAAGAAGAAGAAGACATCAAAGAAGACATCAAAGAAGACATCAAAGAAGACATCAAAGAAGACATCAAAGAAGAAGAAACAAAAGAAGAA
>JAAEPJ010000257.1 GCA_024222485.1 bacterium
AGGGCCAGGTATGGCTGAATCTTGAAAATCGTGAAATAACTAATTGAGAAAGTGCGTCAAAGGAATATAACCTCTGTGATCTTTATGATTCATATTCTTAGCAATGTAATCACGAAAAGCCTTGTCCGTATTTGTTGGAAGTTATTGCTGATCCCGGTTTTGTGAGGTTTCAGGCGTGTGTGATTGTTCCATCATTTTTATTGCGAACCATTAATCTTTGACGATCAATCATATGAATGATTTATTTATGATTAAAGGTTTATTATTATAGGGGAGAGAGCTTTAAGACTCTTAATAATAAAAGATGTTCACGTAAAATTGGTTTATTATTATAGGTATATAGAGTTTAAAGACTCTTAAAGACCTACTGTCAACCAACAAAGCAGCCCCTGTATTTTATGGAGCCTTCCTTGTTTAATAACATCGCGCCTACGCAGTTACATGTTTTTCTGTGTCAGAAATTAAAAATTGCGCAGCTACGTAGCTTTCAGCAACGCAACAACGAGAGGTTGTCTTAGTTTAGGCCCAGTAGTGTTTGCAATATGCATGCTGCAAAAACGAGGACGTCCACCGGCTCCATCACACCAGATAAGATTAAAAGAGCCAGTTTACAACCAGTGGCAAAGTCTTAAAACTATTTTCAAGAATAAATCGAGTTTTTGTTAAATCGCGATCACAAAATTTTTTCTTCTGTCGCAGCTCGCTTAAAAAACAAAATGGCGACCGAATCCTTTAACATTCAAAGAAGGCCACTGTTTGTAAACACTAAATTGACAACACTGGCTTTGTTGGTTGACAGTGGGTCATTAGCATTTTACCTTATTCATTTTCATTATGTTCATAAACTTTTCATTTCTACTTTTTACTTCAATCGTATTTCTACTTTTACGCTACATTCTATTTCTACTTTTTTGCATAAAGAACGATTTTGACCATTTTCTTTTAATTTTTAAGGAACCAACTGCGCAATTTACGTTCATTTTAACAACGTATAAGATTATTATAACAGCACAATTACTAATAATAGTGCTCTTTGGCATTGTTAAGGCTTTAACCTGTATAAATACATCTATCATTATCATCAGTATTAATATTGAATAGAAAATCAATCTTAAAAGAAACTAATAAAGAAAGTAGTTGATAGACACATGAAGAAAGAGTAACCAAAACACGTTTCCCTTTTCTTCTACTCTAAGTCGAGTTCCAAGTAGTGTCTCAGCCTCTTTAGGGCATGCAGTTTGTTCTATATGCTTTATGTTCAAGTTTAACTGATTGTGAATTGTAACACCCAACAG
>JAAEPJ010000258.1 GCA_024222485.1 bacterium
ACTTCAAAATCAAAGATTAAAAACGTTTTCCGAGTATTGAGAATCTCTTCTGAGTCACTTTTGTATCAAAACCTATATTTTAGAGAGAGGGAGGTATCGTCACCCGACGAGGGAATTTACGGGAATGGGTGATTTTGGTCAATTTCGGGGTGCTGATTCCAAATTTCGATGTTATACGGAGAATTAAGGGGGCTAATGCCTCGTTTTGACGAAAAGCCTCGATTTCAAGCATGATTTAGTTCTGCTTTGAAATAATGCCTATAATGCCTAACATATGTGCAAAATATTTAAAAAGCAATTCAGGGGTGCTGATTTCAAATATTCCATGTTTTGGGGGGAATATTTGGGGGGCTAACTACCTCGTTTCGGTGTGAATCTGGATTTCGATTAAAATTGCTCTAAACACTCAGATGTTTGAAGCACAGTCATAGGTAGTCCATTTGTTCAATTCAAAAGGTCTGGGATCATCTATTGATGCTGTACGGGGATAATGGGGGTTAAAAGGGGCATGAAGGTGGATCGCTCGTTTCCAAAAATATCATGTTCTTTTGAAATTTTCAGAATTATCTGTTACTGTACTTCCGACAATGTTTGAAAATAGAAAAACAACTTCAAATATTGATGCTAACTGACATACAGGGATTCCTTGCTGCATAGTGATTACAGCATTCTTCTAAATATGAAATGGAACTGTGTGAAATCATGTAATATCAGCGTTGACTGCCTTTCTTTCATGAATTCGTCAAATCTAACTATCGAAGCCCAAACGGATAAAGTGTTGAATTCTACC
>JAAEPJ010000259.1 GCA_024222485.1 bacterium
AGTTACAAGGATCTCAATCCACAGACGGGTGCACCGTTTCGCCTTATTAAGGCTCATCAGTGTGGCTATAGAGATGTTAATTTTTAGCCTCCGATTAGGTTCGAACCCTGTACCTTTCGGTCCGTAGTTCATCGCCTTAACCCAGTGAGCTAATTCAACTGCGTCTTATGGATTGAATTTGATCCTTATAAACTGATAAACTTCCAAATGTCGGGATTCTCGCATACGCCTATCGAATAAACCACAAGTTTCATCAAGAAGGTGCGGAATCTGCCGACTGAAAGTTTATCTACTACACGGGACAATGTGCAACTATCTACGTCATAAACAATGAACTCGTCTGGCGAGGACGAAACACACATACAAGTCTCCATGAGTTACAAGGATCTCAATCCACAGACGGGTGCACCGTTTCGCCTTATTAAGGCTCATCAGTGTGGCTATAGAGATGTTAATTTTTAGCCTCCGATTAGGTTCGAACCCTGTACCTTTCGGTCCGTAGTTCATCGCCTTAAC
>JAAEPJ010000260.1 GCA_024222485.1 bacterium
ACAGAGATTGAAGATCTATTGTTTACCTCAATCAAACATGAAGCATTGATGGTTCAGTGGTAGAATTCTTGCCTGCCACGCGGGAGACCGGGGTTCGATTCCCCTTCAATGCACTGTTTTCTTGATCATTGCTTACATGAGGCCATTAAAACAGACAAAGATTCAAAATTTATAGTTTACGTGAATCAAACATGAAGCATTGATGGTTCAGTGGTAGAACTCTTGCCTGCCACGCGTGCGCCCTGGGTTCGATCCTCCGTCAATGCACTGTCTTCTTGATCATTGCTTACATGAAGCCATCAAAACAGACAGAGATTCAATATCTATTGTTTACCTCAATCAAACATGAAGCATTGATGGTTCAGTGGTAGAATTCTCGCCTGCCACGCGGGAGACCGGGGTTCGATTCCCCGTCAATGCACTGTTATCTTGATCATTGCTTACATGAAGCCATCAAAAAAGATAGAGATTTAAAATTTATTGTTTACCTTAATCAAACATGAAGCATTGATGGTTCAGTGGTAGAATTCTCGCGTGCCACGCGGGAGACCGGGGTTCGATTCCCCGTCAATGCACTGTTTTCTTGATCATTGCTTACATGAAGCC
>JAAEPJ010000261.1 GCA_024222485.1 bacterium
CTGTAGTCACGTCCAGCACCCAGTGGGGCCCACTGGCAGTGGGCTGGGCCACGCAGTGAAGTAGGGCTGGCAGACACCAACTCTTCGGGGTCCGCTGCAGTCGAAGGCAACAAAACAATGGGGCGAAGATTGAGCAGGTTGGCTGAGAGGCGGGCACAGCGGTCAAAACTTGTTACAGTCAGAGGAGTGCTTCCCGGCTGGAGGCTCGCAGTAAATGTTCTTTTAAAGATACGAATGCTGCTCTCAATCTTGGCTTGTTTCCATGATGATTGAGTAAAAGGTTGGCGTATCTGAAAACCACCCTGGCGGAGCCCATCAAGTAGTGCAGCGCCGACTTCGGGCCGAACATCTTCATCACCAGCCACGGCGGCGTCCGCTCCTTCTGCCTGCTCGTCTTCATCCTCCTGGAGGTGGCGTGCAGTGCGGTGGGCTGCAGGTACGAGGCTCGATCCCGGGTCCAGTGCAATCTGTTTAGTAGCCCATCCGTTCGCCATCATCAGCTCGTTGAGGCCGCTGGTGAGACTGTCCGTGGTCATCTCGTCGAGACAGGAGATCTCAATTCTATGACTGAACATGTCCACGCCGATTAAAATCCACCTCTTAACTGTGGAGCGAGGCTGCCGCTGAGATGCTCTGGTGGTGACGGCTCCAACTTGCTTGGGGTTGATGTAGCAGTTCCAGTGGCCCGCCACGTCCACCATGATTGAATTTCCTTCAATCATGCAGTCCTCACCAATGTTGCGCATTGGGGCAATGACGTCGGTGCCACGCTGCGCCCTCAGTCTTCGGCACTTGAAACAAGAGTCGGCCAACTCTTGGTAGTATTTGAGGGCGGAGGGTGTGTGGTAGAAATACCGCGAAGAGCGGGCGTGAGCAGATGCGGCGCTCTCGCCACAGAACTGGTCATGGACCTGTTGACACACGGCCCGGCCAAGGGCGCTGGCCGGGGAGAGGAGCGGCACCATGTAGCTGATCTGCTGCATCTCCGGTATGATCAGGTGGTCCTCCTGTTTGAGGAGGGATGGCGAGTCAGGTGGGCCCGGGTCCATGGCCCGGCCTTGGATGAACAAGATGCCGCTCTCCTCAACCAGACGCCATGTCTGGTTACCTCGACGAGTCTCTGCTGCCTTGTAGGAGTTGGCCCGCTCAGACTGAAAGAGCAGACGTAGAGCTAGGTCCATGGCAGGAAGATCATCAGTGGCGTTCTCTACATTCCTCCTTTTTCTGAATAATTCTATTATTCTCGCCACCACTCGTTGTGCAGGTTTGTAACCTCTCCGGCGGGATATCAACTCATGCCAAGGATTGTCATCAGTGATCGGTCGCTTGTCAACCAAACCACTGCGTGCCGAGCGGGCTGTGTGTCTTTTCCTGTGGCGTTTGAATGCACCCAAACCAGCTGCAGCCAAAGTTTGATTGTACTTCTTCTTCTTCTGCTTGACTATGGTCTGGTCGTTGATCTTGATCCCCTTCTGCATCCGCAGCTTGTCCTTAGCAGCCTTGAGGAGCACCTTGTCCTGGATATGTGCATTCCCGGGATCTGCTGTGCCGCATGTGAAACATGGGTTCACACAGGTCTCCTTCCTATGTAGAGCACCAAGGCCAGTGGCGCTGAAACCCTTGAGGTCGGAGCCATTGTGGTGGTTCTTGGACGTCTGCAGCAGGTTGGGCGGTAGGCTCTCTGCCACCTGGCACCAGATCATCTGTTTCGGGCACAGGTGAGGCAGGTGGTCAACTTTGACCATGTCCTCTACAGGTGTGGTAGCTCTCTTGTCGATGGTGGGCAGCAAGAACGAGGGCGAGTAGAACTCGGGCCCGATGCGCTCCAGCAGACGAGGATCATATCGTGTCAAAAGGTCCACACAATCCGCAAAGAGAGCTCCTGGTGCATAGTAGAGGTTGGCGTAGCCAAACATTTCCTGCACACGGCTGCAGGTGAGCCCAGCCCCGAGGTCCAACTGCACTGCTGCCTTGCAGCACATGGAGAGAGCTGTCTGACTGTCGGAAGTAAGACGTGGTGCCAGATGTATGCCTTCGTCGGCGAGGCCCGCCAAGGCACTGGCGGTCAGTGAAACTGCCAACGCCATGCCTTGCAGTTCAGCATCCACTTGATGGGTGACTTTGGCGAGCGGGTTGAGGCCGACGGTTGCCGAGTACAAGTAGATGGCGGTGCGCTGCTTGTCTTCCCAGGTGTACCGTTGCAGGAGGTAACACATGGCAGCTGCACCTGACATCACGCCCCATGCACCGTCACAGATGGTGTCCAGTTCGATCTGGACGGTGGAGTAGTCCACTGCCAATGGCAAACGCCAGCTTCTCCTCTGCGCCAACAGCTTCTTGGCCTTGAGGATCCCCTCGACGGCGTAGTACAGGTGCTTCTCAACAAAGTCGTCGGTCAGCTCCGTCTCGTAGTGTGCGGCGCCCGGGGAACTCAGAATCAGGAATCTGTAGCAGTATTTCGCCATAGCTATGACCCACGGCACACTGTGCAGTGGATCAAAGCATGCATGTGCACATGATAAGGCGTGTTTGTGTTTCAGCTTCTTGATTCCATGTATCCTCAATAAGTCATGTGCTTCAGTGATTCTCGCCCAAGGAGGACGTCGGCCTCGGCGTGGAGGATGGAGATTCAGGGACGGCGACTTATCTGTGCTGATAAAATCCCGTGTGGTGTTCCACCTGTAGCCGAGCAAGGTTGTGCTGTCAGTGTCCCCCTCCTCGCCCCCTCCCGCCTTAGCAGGAGGCGACCCTGCCAACTGAAGGATGGGCAGAGACGAGGAGCTATGTGGAGCTTCATCTGATGCAACCGCTCTCCATGGCCGGTACCACTTGGCATCGGTGCAGGCGACAAACCCCACTGGGGGAGGAATTGTCAAGAGCGTTTCCTTGGTGGGTGTCTGTTCCTTGGCCAGCATGTTGGTGTAGACAATGACGGCCTGGTTGAGGAGGTGAGGGCAGACTACCACGCTGAGATTGCTGTGTAGACCCTTGGTAGGCATTCCAGCAGTCTGAAGGGCAAGCTCCAGCTGGGCAGCTCTGAGCAGAAGGCGGTGAGTCACCTCCTGGCCCAGCGGACCCTGGAGTAGGTGCCTCTCTGCCCGCTGGATGTCGGCTGGCACAGCCGGAACCATCGGGCTGTCCGTGGTGTCGATGTCGTGAGAGGTACAGCACTCCTCATCGTCACAGGTGTTGGACTGGATCATCTGTAGGGCGCCGCTGGTCCGTTGGCTGTCCACAATCTCATGGGCATGCAGGCCACTCTGGCAATCATCAACATAAGAATATTCCTTGAGATGGTGGGCCAAGATAGCGTCCTTCTCCTTGATCCCATCGGCGACGTCATGTTTGGCCAAGCTCAAATATAGAGGCGAGGATTTTACTCCCATTACCGCTCTGAGGGCTCGTACCGTCACCAAGTTGGTTGAGGGCGATGGCGAGGCTGTGAGCACCCTGTCCTTTGCATCAAAGTCCATCAAGAACATAACGCTGTTAGTTGAAGCGGAATGTAGTAGAATCTTGAAAAAGGCTTCCGAAATGTCACAGCTGAACATAACAGGGAGGGCCTGCATTCTCCTTAGTACCATTTGGATGGAACGTTCTATGTTGGGCGGGTCCAAA
>JAAEPJ010000262.1 GCA_024222485.1 bacterium
CTATCTTTTTTCCTGGGTCTGCTCAATTCGCTTGCGGCTCGCTTTAGCTCCCGCTTTTAATAATTTTTAAAGGAGCGGGAAAGTTTAATATTTATTTCTTATTGAATAGAGAGAACGTTTTCATTAAGTCCGAAAAGAGAACCCATTTCCAAATAAAGAAAAAAGACCGGCCAAAGATTTTCAAATAGAAATCACATCTCTGCTTCCGCACAAATTAAATGCAGTCATTAAATATAACTCAGAACTGTTTGGACCCTCAATTTCTATGAGAAAAGATTGAATTTAGTCAAAGAATGGGGATTTCGTTTTTTCTCATATAAATGGAGGCTGAGAATTTATTAATTATTATTGTTTATAGAATACCTTTGAGTTTCATTCTGTCTATAAATGAATCTAAAAAAATAAAAACATGTTCCTTCTCTTGCTTTGGTAACTTTGAAACTAATTGTACTCTTTTCAACATTTCATTATCTAATTCCATATCAGTTTTTCCAACAAGATAATCAAGAGAAACATCTAAAGCATCAGAAATTTTTCTGGCCATTTCAATAGATGGTTTTACTCCACTACGTTCATATCTACCATAAGCATCTCCATCTATATTTAAAGATTTACCCATTTCAGCTTGAGAAATTTTTTTTCTTTTTCTAATTAATGCACAACGTTCTCCGAAAGTCATAAATGTCTTGTTTAAATCAAATAATAGAACATTAGCAAAAATAATCATAAAAAAAATAAGTAAAAAATTAAAAAAGTTTGGATGTATAACAAAGATAATATAGTTTTACTGCAGATATGTACGATTTAACTTTTTTTAAAAAAAATTATGCTAGAACACCAAGAAAAAGAGAGATACTTGACGATCCAAGGAAAAAGCAGAACAACAAACTGGAGTTATAATAGGAAGATAAAAATCCCAGAAATAAGAATGAACGGCTTATGGTTAGCCGAGCAAGGCTTTTATC
>JAAEPJ010000263.1 GCA_024222485.1 bacterium
CAATAACATATCTATTATTATGCTCAAAACTAACGAATTCTCCTTTCTTAAATAAAATCTTATCTCTAACCGACTCAATATCTCTTAAATATTTAATTCTGTTAACAATCAACTCATTAAGTTCAAGTAATTTATCAAGAGCCAAATCATTAATATTCATTTCATTCATTTAATAGTTTAGAGATTAAATCACGAATAAGCCTTTCTAGCTTTAGCATCACGAATATAAACATCAATCATATCAAAAATTTTAGTTTTAGTACCTTCATCAAGATTTTCAAAAGCCTTAATTCTATCCATAAGCCTCTTATCAAAAGAAGCAAATTCACCTTCACCAATCAAAAAATCAACAGTAACTTCAAAAGCTTTAGCAATTTTTAATGTCATCTCAATAGAAGGAAGATTATCATCACGTTCATATTTTCCAACCATTTCTCTAGAAGAACCTATTTTTTTAGCTAAATCTCCTTGAGACCAACCTTTTTGTTTTCTGAATAAAATTATTTTATCACCAATATTTAACATTTTTCTCTAAAAAGGAATGAATTGCAGCAATTTTATAAATTTAAGAGAAGTTAATTACAAAAAAAAGTTATTAGTTTATTGGTATAATGAGAATCAAACTATATATTTGAGAAGTTTATTTCCTAATTAAATAAATAAATAAATTTTTATGCTAGAACACCAAGAAAAAGAGAGATACTTGACGATCCAAGGAAAAAGCAGAACAACAAACTGGAGTTATAATAGGAAGATAAAAATCCCAGAAATAAGAATGAACGGCTTATGGTTAGCCGAGCAAGGCTTTTATC
>JAAEPJ010000264.1 GCA_024222485.1 bacterium
CTTGGACAGACAGCTCCTGTCCTCCCCTCACTCTGGGGACTCCATGCCAGGCTCGACCTGCTGGAGAAGCGGTTGGATTGAATCAGGTCCAAAGAATCATTGTTCTGATGATTCCTAGAAGAGTTGGCCACGTGGCGTTTCATCTGGCGTGGCAGGATGAAGTGCCAGGTGGCGGTCTCCCCTGAGATGGTCATGTTGTCCCTGGTGTCCAGGGGTTGGTGACTCACCCCAAAGTGGCCGTGGTCCCCAGAACGTCTGTCTGGGTCGGGTTGGCCATCGCATCCCGCGCCGGCTCGGGAGCTACATTCTACGTCCCTTCCAGAGCCTAGGCCGGGCATGCGGTTCAGGAGGTTGCACTCTACGGGCAATCAGTTCATCTGCTTGCCGTGCCTCGCCTCTCCTGACACCCTTGCCTACTTTGATATCTACCCTCAACTGAAGGAGCATTGGACCGATCATCACGGTGTGACCGACCTCCGCAAGGGCACTAGCCACTGGTAGGCCACATGCTCTACCACTGACTCCCTTCTCCAGCTGGTACGTTCAGCTGCCCCGCCTCCTCTGCACACCTCGCTCTTGCTACATGTGCCCGGTCGACTTCAAGTCCAAAGACTCGCGCGAGATCGGCGTGTCGGCGCGCATCGAGCGCCACGTGAAGTACAAGCACGGCATCGAGGATTGGTGCTGGAAGAGCGACAGCGTGGGTGGGTTCTGCCGCGCCTGTTTCGAGCGCGTCCCGCCCGGTGGTGTGCTCGCTCACTGGGAGCAGCACCACGCACTCTCGTCCTTCGCGCCGTTCGACCACTGCATCGACCCTTTCACTCGGGCCCCCAACCGCCAGCTGGTACGTTCTCTCTAGCTGGTCTGTGCTGACACGGTTGTTGCAGGCCTTCGGGCAGGTGGACTGGAACCTCGCCACCGACTCCGAGTACACGTTCTCGTTCTAGGAGTCTACCAGGTGGGCAAGTCAGAGATGAGTCTTAATTCGCTGGGCCTCTTCTTCCCGCCGGTCGAGGCTCTGACAGCACATAGTGCTAGAGGCAATGCATGGACACCAGCATTGACCCCCCCACTCAGGTGGTCTCCTGCTGGCGCACTACGTGGCAAGCCCGGCGGGAGTCTGCCAGGTGGGCAAGTCAGAGATGAATTATAACTCTACCTCCTCCCAGTTGGCGAGGAGTACCTCTTGACTGTATCTGACAGCACGTAGTGCTGGAGGCAATGCATGGACACTAGCATTGACCCCCCACTCAGGTGGTCTGCTGCTGGCGCACTACGTCGAAAGTCCGGCGGGAGTCTGCCAGGTGGGCAAGTCAGAGATGAATTACTTGACTCGAGTTAA
>JAAEPJ010000265.1 GCA_024222485.1 bacterium
CGTAGAACTTATTACTTTGATGGTTTCTTATAGTTCCCCATGAAACTTAGTGAAAACTTAGCCCTGCAATAAGAGTTCACCTCAATTTCTTATAAAGTTCGCCTATCGCATGGAATAAAACAATTCCGTTTGCTCTAAAACGTTGTAAACAAACGTATTACAACAGTTCTGTCCATGGGAACAGCGTAAAACTTATTACTTCGATGGTTTCTTATAGTTCCCCATGAAACTTAGTGAAAGCTTAGCTCCACAATAAGAGTTCACCTGAATTTCTTATAAAGTACACATTTCCAATTGAATAAAACGATTGCCTTTGCTCTAAAACGTTGTAAACAAACGTATTACAACAGTTCTGTCCATGGAAACATCGTAGAACTTATTACTTCCATAGTTTGTTATAGTTCCACATGAAACTTAGTGAAAACTTAGCCCCGCAATAAGAGTTCACCTATATTTCTTATCAAGTCCGCATTTCCCATGGAATAAAACGATTCTGTTTGCTCTAAAACGTTGTAAACATACGTATTACAACAGTTCTGTCCATGGGAACAACCTAGAACTTATTACCTCAACGGTTTCGTATAGTTCCCCATGAA
>JAAEPJ010000266.1 GCA_024222485.1 bacterium
ATCAAAGGAATGTCCAAAATTTATTCTCAAAAGAGGACAAAATTTGGCGAGAGATATACTTTTTTCCTAGCCATTTCATAATAGATTAATGCAATGCCTCTGAGCTCAATTGAACAACCAACTTCTATATTATAGCCTCGTTAGCGCAGTAGGTAGCGCGTCAGTCTCATAATCTGAAGGTCGTGAGTTCAATCCTCACATGGGGCACTACTTTGCCAATGAGATAGATATTCGCAAGTCGACTTACACTGAATGAATGGATTGACTCTAAAGTCATTCAAACAATCAGCTTTCAACACTTTATCTCCGATGATGCAAACGGCAGGGTATCAGTTTCATAGTTCGAAGGTCATGAGTTCAATCCTCAAACAGGGATAGATTGTTTCAGTGAAAAAGGCCTTCCTAAGATTAGTTGTCCTAAATGATTGCAATATCTCATAAGTCAATAGAGAAGTCAATTAACATGGCAAAGCCTGGACAGCAGAGGAAGCAGTGCTTCTGGCTCATAAACTGAAATTTGTGAGTTCCATCCTAATAAAGGGGGAATATTTTGCCTATAACCTAGGCCTTCCTTGATAACTCATTTTAGATGAATATAACTAATCTAGCGTGTGAGC
>JAAEPJ010000267.1 GCA_024222485.1 bacterium
CTGTGGAGAAGCTAAGAGCCTCTGGAGATCGCCTATCTTTTTCTTGATAGCAGGAAAGTCAGAGGTAAGCCATTAATTTGATTATGTAATCAATGTTAGCTTACGCAGCTAGGTGGTCTATACGTCTTTTAGGACAGTTTTTGTTTTCCATTTTTTTTGACATGCAACAGAATTTTGTCAAAATAGAATGACACGGTTGCCCTTCTTATCTGCTTTTTTAAATTTTGGATGGCTTTAGGGCTTTATAATAGTCTCTATTTGCCATTTCAAGGTCTTCCCCTCTTCTTTCATTTGTATAATCAACAGATAGCAGCAGGCCTAAGAACCTCGAGGCATTAGAACCCTGGTCTTGCCCACGTGAAACTTGTTATAATTAGAGCTAAATCCTAAATCTAGGACACAAATGAGTAAGAAGTAGGAAGTATTGAATAATTTTCAACCCCCAAATCCTGTCTCGTGAATTATAACATTACCTTACAAGCCTTTGTTCGAAGTATTTTTTTCTAAATCAAATTAGTAGAATAAAGAAAGTATCCTGAGTTAGCAGAGACAAGAAGATTGTTCATCAAACAATCAAACATTTACAAATATTCATTCTCAATTTATTTCTGATGGAGTATGACCCCTGATAGATATTACAGATAGAGTATGACCCCTTTCAAGAAAGGATTTTATTCTTTTTTGAAATATTACTAATACTACATAATTATATATCAACAAGTTGTATCTTTCTTTGTTGCAGCCATTAACAAGGATGCTGATGTAGCTATGAAGATGTGAAATGTTGATGCTGAATCAGTTTCATCTCCTTCTAATGAGTCTTCTGTTCTTGATATTTTGCTATAAAATAATTTTGATGCTAAGATGATGATTTTTATCTCAAAAAGTCTATTTTCCTACTGATGTCCATCTAAATATTGTGGGTTTGGTTGAAAATGGGGTTTAGAACTTAAGACTTCACAAAATTTTTGACAATGTTCCGTAGCGTTTATTTGATTCTCTTAGTAATATGGAATATTTCTGTCAAAAGCTTTTCTGATGAAAGTATGGTTGTGCAGGCTCTGCATGCGCCAAATAGAAGGGAACAAATTCTTAAAGTCTTTTTCGGTGTGAGCTGTAAAATAACAACCTCATTTTGAGATCATTATTTGGGTGCCTTGATGCAGTGTTAGTTATAGTGATGGTTAGGGGAAATTAATCAGAATGGTGGGAAAAATATCGAGTCTGGCGATTTTGTCAGAGAAGTTGAGAGGTTTGCGTGATATCTGATAAATGAATTTCCATCACTGGATTATAGAACCTTTCTTAAA
>JAAEPJ010000268.1 GCA_024222485.1 bacterium
AAAGTATTGTTTCCTTTATTTTCAACACCTGCACATGGTATCTTCTACCATCATGCATGCTATTGACCTCAAAACATACAGGCAGAATGGCCGAGTGGTCTAAGTCGCTGGTTCAAGGCACAAGTCACTTCGGTGGCTTGGTTTCGAGTCCCACTCCTATCATGTTTTTGACATTCCTATACAAAGTATTATTTCCTATATTTTGTACCCCTGCACATGGTATCTTCTACCATTATGCATGCTATCGACTACAAAACATACAGGCAGGATGGCCGAGTGGTCTAAGGCGCTGGTTTAAAGCACTAGTCACTCGGGTGGCTTAGGTTGGAGTCCCACTCCTGTCATTATGTTGACATTCCTATACAAAGTCTTATTTCCAGTATTTTGAACAACCACAAGATTGTATCTAATACCATAATGAATTCTATTGACAACAAAACATACAGGCAGGATGGCCGAGTGGTCTAAGGCGCTGATTTAAGGAACCATTCACTTCCATGGAGTGCGTTGAGTCCTTCTCCAGTAATTTTGCAGACAATCCTATACAAAGTATTGTTTCCTTTATTTTGAACACCTGCACATGGTATCTTCTACCATCATCCATGCAATTGAACACACAACATACAGGCAGGATGGCGCAGTGTTCTAAGTCAGTGGCTTAAGGCACCAGTCACTTCTGTGGCGTGGGTTCGAGTCTAATTCCTGTCATTTTGATGACATTCTTACACAAAGTATTGTTTTCTTTATTTTGAACACCTGCACATGGTATCTTTTACCATCATCCAT
>JAAEPJ010000269.1 GCA_024222485.1 bacterium
ACTAACGTATTACAACAGTTTCGTCAATGGGAACAGCGTAGAACTTATTATTACATCGGTTTCTTATAGTTCCCCATGAAACTTAGTAAAAACTAAGCCCCGTAATAAGAGTTCAGGCTCCTCGACCAATGGAATTTCAGAACTCTTTCTGTAGACAATCTGATTGGCCTATTCTTTTTAAAGTCATTTTCTTATTGGATTGAATTCCATTTTTGAAAACAACGTTGTTTTATGTCTGTCCATTAACCTTGAGTTCTGAGATTGGTCAAAATTTACCTTTTGGTAATCCTTACTGCGATAAATTTGTTTTTAATCGCAATCATAATTATAATACACGAAATTTCTCATAAGGAATGCAAAACAAAATAATTGTTTGTTTCTCTAAGCTTTCATCAGTTTGAAAAACGAATAGAGCATGATAGAAATGTATCTATTTCACCATCCAGCAACGCTGTTACGCTCAAATCGTACTAGCCCCTATTAATTGCTAAGTATGGAGCACTGCTCCAGCTTTGAA
>JAAEPJ010000270.1 GCA_024222485.1 bacterium
ACCTTGGCAGTGTGTCAGGTCATGCTCACCCAGTCAGAACCAATGAAATGTGTCGTGACCTGACCGTGCGACCCCAGCCAGGACGTGGAGAGGGGCGGGACCGGGGGGCCGGGGGAGGGGGACCACAAGTCCAAGCTACTCTGTCATACCATGTACAAAATTTCCCAAATTTTCACTACTACTTCTTTCTACTACTTACCAATGTGATTAATGTACGTCGGGGCCGGGGGGATGAGGGCGCCAAGAAGACCACCAACACCTAGAAGCACCAAGCCAGCGGGAGGATTCCCTATAGGACTATGTAGAACCGTTTTGGTTGATTCCATAGGGGAAAATATAACTAACTAACTAACTAAACAAAGTCAGAGACAAAAACTTGATATTTCAAAATGACCGTCTTGCTACTGCGACCCAGAAAATAAAAAAAAAATGCCGAAAAATCCACAAATCGTATTTATAAAAAATACAAAATACACACAAATACCCACAAAAATCGGCCCCCGGCCAGGGCCGAAGGCCCCTGGGCGGGGCCGAAGGCCCCTGGGCGGGGCCGAAGGCCCCTGGGCGGGGCCGAAGGCCCCTGGGCGGGGCCGAAGGCCCCTGGGCGGGGCAGAAGGCCCCTCGGCGGGGCCGAAGGC
>JAAEPJ010000271.1 GCA_024222485.1 bacterium
AAAAAATGAGTGTATTTAGATTTTGTTGTTTGTATTTTTGTGTTATTCAAAGGTAACTAAGGCTGGTAATTTGACTCTTGAGTTTATAGAATATCGATGGGTATAACTGCATTTTCTAGAATTAAATATTGTTAAATATTGTGAAATAGCCAGAAAAGCTAGTTGATTCCCCTCAAAATTAGGTTGAGAATTCGGAATACTCAAGGCCAAAAGCTAAGTTTCCTTTTAAAAAAACGTGTAAACAAGATTCTTAGGATTTTATTTGTTCAAGTAGAAGAAAGTTAAAAATCTTTCAAAGGAATTTCTAAGATGCAAAAAACGTGTACACAAGCCACTTTTTCGAGGAAGGACAACATAACCTTTATGGTACTGTATGTCTTGACAATTTGTTTCCTCTTTTGCTTTCCGCCTACTTTGGCCCTTTCTAATCTGCACATTTTTTGCTCAATGAAGCAATAAACCGACCTTTCTAGTATTTTAGGACGTGGAATGAAAATTATATGTCATAAAACTCCATCTTTATATAAATTGTCGAAACAATACACCATATATAAATAGTTTTCCTTTTTACAGATCGAGTTCTGGAAGCACTTCCTACTTTGATGGTCTAGGCAACCAAAATACACTCGTAGTTTGTACCATCGCTTTGAG
>JAAEPJ010000272.1 GCA_024222485.1 bacterium
TAAACTTCTATTGGGGGCTAAGTTTTCCCTAAGTTTGATGGGGAACTATAAGAAACCCCTGGTGTAATAAGTATTCAGCTGTTCCCATGGACAGAACTGTTGTGATACGTATGTTTACAACGTTTTAGAGCTAACGGAATCGTTTTATTCCATGAGAAAGGCGTACTTTATAAGAAGTTGAGGTAAACTCTTTTTGCGGGGCTTAGTTTTCACTAAATTTCATGGGGAACTATAAGAAACCCTTGGTGTAATAAGATCTAGGCAATTTCCATGGACAGAACTGTTGTAATACGTATGTTTACAACGTTTAAGAGCAAACGGAATCGTTTTACTCCATGAAAAAGACGTATTTTATAAGAAGTTAGGGTAAACTCTTATTGCGGGGCAAAGTTTTCACTTAGTTTCATGGGGAACTTTAAAAAACCTTCGGTGTAATATGTTCTAAACTGTTCCCATGGACAAAACTATTGTAATAAGTTTGTTTACAACGTTTTAGAGCAAACGGAATCGTTTTATTCCTTGCAAACGGGGTACTTTATAAGAAATTGAGGTGAACTCTTATTGTGGGGCTAAGTTTTCACTAAGTTTCATTGGGAACTATAAGAAACCGTCGGTGTAATGAGTTCTA
>JAAEPJ010000273.1 GCA_024222485.1 bacterium
CCAAAATTTAAAACAACTGGTAGCATAAATGATCTCCTGCCACTACTCCTAAGGAAATCGACCATTGCACAAGAAAAACCGCCGCAGGTCGTACTACAACAGGCAAACTTATTGCAAGAACTAAAGGACCAACTGATGCAAATATTAACCGCCGTAGAGCCTGAAAATATGAAGCGAAAATTACAGGAAAGTGAGGAACAAGACGAACCAATGAAAAAAAAGCCAAAGAAAAAGAAAAGAGCAAAGAACGAGAAAACCTCAAAAGTTGAGAAAATTCCAAAGAAAGTGAAGAAAACAAAGAAAGTTAAAAACTAAAAACGTTATGAAATAAAACAATTACCAGTTCTGTTCATGTTGATTAAAATTTTTTTTCTAAATTTATAAGCATTTTGATAAAACAATACTCGCCTATTCTTTACACTCTCAATACTACAATTAAATTAAGAAGTAAAAAGAATGCATATTGAACGCTGGCCTTTGGCCATGGTTTCGTTGTATTGTTATCCAAAAACTGGCAGTTTTGCCGTTGGCCTTTTGCCATGGTTTCGTTATGTTATTATCAAAAACTGGCAGTTTTGCCACTGGCTTTGTTCCGTTGGCCTTTTGCCATGGTTGCATTGTTTTGTTATCCAAAAACTGGCAGTTTTGCCGCTGGCCTTTGGCCATGGTTTCGTTATTATGCAAAAACTGGCATGGAAAAAATGTTTGTCAGTGCAAAGATGATAAATACATAGTACCATTAGTGCAAAATATACCTTCTGAGCTTAGAAATCTTCAGCTATCACATATTCTTATGTTGAGACCTTTTGAAATTGTTTTGGGTGAGTTTTGTAGGATGCAAAATGGTTATCGAAAGAAAACCGCCATGCTAAGACTTCGATGCTGTAAAGCATCAGTGCAAGATAGAATAAATTCATTATCTGATCAGAACGACAGAGAGATCTGCCAAAAAGCCTATAATTACCTTATGTCTTTTCTTTCTTCTTCATATAATAAATTTATTGCTCTTCGGGCCCAATCAATACATGATAAAGAAGAACCTTCAATTTTTGCCTTCTATTCGTGGGAAGGTATCGAGTGTGCTCTATGGCCCAATCTCTACCCATTTACTGCATGGTGTGAGGGTATCCATAATGGACGTGAGTCAAAAAAGAGTAGTAAAATTTCTTTCATCACGAAATGCCTATCTCCTATAATTGACTATTCTTTAAATTTCGACCTTTTACAGTATGTGTTTGACCGCTGGTTATATAAAACCATAACAGGGGCAATTAATACCTATCGTTGTATATCAAATAGCCAGTCCCAATCTGCAGCATTTCTTGCTCTGGAGGAAAAGCCATTCAGCACTGGGTATTGGCAGTGGCAGCATAGATTCTTACTTGATGCTGTTGACCAGTTTGGATTGCCAGGTCTTTTTATTACTATTAGTCCTTCTGAGTGGACTTTTCCTTGGCCAATGTGGCTAACATCAATATCTAGGACAACTGGTTATGGGCCAACTAATCTTTCATGTTTTGAAACATTACATTTCATGAATGTTATGGAGCAAATTGTACGAGGCTATCTTTGAGGATCTAATGACTCTAATTGGAGAAATCATTTATTCAATTACAACAGGCTTCAGAATAAGCGGAACGTTAAAACATACTTTTACCGTTTCGAGTTTCAGAAACGTGGCACTATACACCTTCATCTTCTTGTATGGCTAGATAAATTGAAATACATTCAATACAGTAGATTACGTGCAGACATTCCAACAGACAATCCGACTCTGCTACATTATGTGAACAAATTTCAGTGTGCTGACAAGTCTAGTCTTGACATACACAATAATGATACTGATGTAATTGAAACAAGCACTTATCAAACCATTTGTTTATCACACCCTCCTGATGCTTTTGCCAAATGTCTGAGAGGTTATATTGACACTGTTCTGCCTTCTTTGCAATGCTCAATGGATGTCCAAACATCTAATGGACATGCCATGATTCTAAAATATGTTGCATCATATGTTTCAAAAGCTCATGAATCTTTTCATAACGATGCTCTCTATTGCAAAGACCTTAATGCCTCAACAGCAGCGTTTCGTTATGGAATTGCTCTTGACATGTGCGAACCAGAAATGTGGGTTCTTCTTTCCTCAAAGAAAATTTCATGGACTGACGCCACCAGAAAAAAATTTACCGTTCCAACCTCAGATACAGCCGCCACAAATAATATCTTAGCAAAATACTATAATCGGGACCAAAAATATGACGGATATTCTCTTCTTCAGTGGTTACGTTCTGTTGATGAAAGTAAAAATCCACCTAACGAGTATAGATTAGGCTCCAGGATTCTTGTTGGTGTTAAACACGTTTCGTACATGAACCCTGAATATTTTTTTCAGCATCTTGCTCTTCACTTTCCACATCGTCAACTCAATGAAATCTTGCCGATATCTGATAACAATATTCCGTCACAAATCAAACATTTTCATACAGCAAATATGCTTATGCCAGAATTTTTTGCCAATCCACAAAATTTTACTGACCATATAAAGAACGAAGGACACAAACAATACTATCTTAGTACAATAAATGCATATCTGCAAAGTCTGCTTGACCTAGACACTTTGTATCGATTGCAGGCATTGCCTTCACATTTAAATGAAAATAATTGCAGTCAGGCATCAGCGCCCATAAATTTAGAAGGTAACCAGCTGGTTGCTTTAACATTAGTTAAGGATATGATTCGTGAAAGGGAACAATTTAATGAGAGCTATGGTCAAATAGCCATGTGCCCATCAGATGTTGATTGGCGACGATTTCTTTTAATTCTCGGAAAAGCAGGAACTGGTAAAACATTCACAATGCAACAATTAATACAGTACTGTCTTGATATCATGTTGTCAGTCGCTGTTGCTGTCCCAACAGGTACTCTTGCTTGTACTTATCGAGAAAGATATCAAGAACTGGTCACATGTGATACATTGCACGGTTTTTTTAATTTTTCTTCAGACAATAATAATGGCAGTAGAATAAATTGGAACATTGCAATGTATGACATAATTTTTATTGATGAGATATCACAAGTCAGTGTTGAAATGTTTCATCATATCATATCTACAGTTGATAAAGTTATACGTAGGCCTCTTGTTGTCATGTGCGGAGATTTTGCACAACAGCAACCTATATCTACGGTAAACAATGAGACGAGACAAGTTTCAAATATTTCATCTTGTCAACACTGCCTATCATTTTTAGTTAGAGTAACGTTGACAACTCAGCACAGGACAGATGATACCCATTTAGTATCATTTCTTCAGCATATTCGTTTTTTTAAGCCTATGGGATGAAATGCTCTCTACTATAATGGATGGTCGTATTCTTTTGCCAAATAGAATTATAGATTCATCGTTGTACGAGAAACTGAGGCAGCACCCTGAAGCAACTATTCTAACTATGACGAAAAGGGCTGCAATGTATATTAATGAGATTATTATTACCTCGGCGTTTTCGAGCTCTCCAATATGCGTTGTTCTAATGGATGACGAATCTCTTATTCCAGTACACAAAAGTATGAGATTGATCATAACTCAAAATATTAATAAACAGATTGGATTTGTCAATGGCCAATTCGTAAATGTAGTTGCAGTTCGTAACAATACCATAATTGCCTGCACATCAAGTTGTGCTATATTAAACATTCATCCAATAACAAAAAAAGTAGACGATCGTGAAATTACTGTGTATCCATGCCTTCCAGGGTATGCTATCACAATTTGTAAAGCTCAGGGGCAGACCCTAAATAAAGTAGTGCTATGGATTGACACAGAGAGGACACCTCCAGGAACGGCATACGTTGCCTTCTCTCGTGTCAAACGTCTTTCTGATTTGTATTTTCTAACTGAACTCTTCCCTCAGCAATTCACTCCAGTAACACAAGAGACATTATGATATTTACAGCTATTTCCATTGACAGATAAATTTCAAAATTTAAATTAAGAAACAAACAATCAAGAGACTCTATAATGAATTAAGTGCAGTAAAAACTCAATCAGTAATTGAAATATTTATTTTTTACAGATGAACCGCCAATACAATGCATCCAGCTTTAAAGGTGTGGGTTACTTCCACCACTTCCCCAAGAATTTTCTGAGGCCGTATGAGGCTGCAGATTTAGCACCAAGCAAAGAGACCATTTTCAAAAGAACATGGCCCACCAACTGTGAGTGGTTGAAACGGCCAGATGTTGCGGCTTCTGAGCTGTACTCAACGATTGAGGAAAATAAAGACATAATAAGGGGAATTCCCAATGTACTCACACAGGAAAGAATAGAAAACTTACTTCAGGACCTGGAGCCTATAATGGAAACACTAAAAACGTTTTTCAAAGGATCAGTTCTGCCTGTTAACACAAACGACAGTGTGGAACTGATCCTAAAATTCATTAATATGAATCCCGAGATGCTGGAAAGTATTAAAAAATGTGTACATGTTGGAGGTGCGCTATTCAGTACCGGTATCCAGGTACTGGTAGCGCACACCAACCTGACAAATCCAGGAGAGATGGCATCAAAAATTTCATTTGCACCTGAGCCAGAGCCAAAATTTAAAACAACTGGTAGCATAAACGATCTTCTGCCACTATTACTCAGGAAATCGACTATTGCAGAAGAAAAACCGCCGCAGGTCATTCCACAACAGGCAAACCCATTGCAAGAACTAAAGGACCAACTGATGCAAACATTAACGGCCGAAGAGCCTGAAAAAGTGAAGCGAAAATTACAGGAAAGTGAGGAACAGGACGAACCAATGCAAAAAAAGCCAAAGAAAAAGAAGCGAGCAAAGAAAGAGAAACCCTCAAAAGTTGAGCAAATTCCTAAGAAAGTAAAGAAAACAAAGAGAGTTAAAAACTAAAAACGTTATAAAATAAAACAATTACCAGTTCCGTTAATGTTGATTAACATTTATATTCTAATTTTATAAGCATTTTGATAAAACAATACTCGCCTATTTTTTACACTCTCAATACTACAATAAAATTAAGAAGTAAAAAGAAATCCGGGTGGGCGGGTTGGGCATTGAAAGTTGAACCGAAATGCTTTGACCCAAGACTCAGTGGTGGTTATTGCGTAATTCCATGAGATATGCGCAGTGATCGTTGTAGATTCAGTTGCGAGTTGAACGTTGTAGTGATCAGTCGATGTTGGAGAAGGATACACGACAAGACAAGAAAAAGAATATGAGCAGGCCAGCTTCAGAAGTTGAAGCTACTGATGAGTCTGACTCTTCTCATGAATCTAATTCACGAGCAAAGTATAAATTAGAGCGAAGTAAACAAGGAAAACTTGAGCTTGTTGAAACTTTGTCTATTCAATAGTGATTTGTGGCTGGGCAGCTATTTCCTAGCATTTAGGGCATCAAAGTCGGTATAGGGTTGTGAATGGAATACGTGCATGAAATCTGGGATTGAATATAGGCTAATAATGATAATTCCGTGAAAGCTTTCAAACGATAAAGTGGCTACAAGAAAAATCATTTTGTGAAAATGTCAGGTGCGGCACTAACCCCATTGGACGCGCCTCAACTGTATCGCTTTGATGCTACTCTGTTAAATACTTAAAAATATTTCGAAGTTTTAGAATTC
>JAAEPJ010000274.1 GCA_024222485.1 bacterium
CCGGTGGAGGCATATGTCAATTGCAGTAGCCTGCTCTGGTACAATTTAATTGCCCGTGTTAGACCATGCCTTATGAATTAATGTTAATATTACATGGCTCTGAAGAAGGATTTAATCCGAAACACGAATTAATGCCCCACCGTGGATAAGCCTGGAGTTGTGAAGACAGCAAGGTTACTGTGCTAACTTATTGTCCTGGTTTAGGACAGTGGTCAGCGCGCTCGCCTGTGTCCGATCAAACCCGTGTTCGAGACCCGGTGGAGGCATATGTCAATTGCAGTAGCCTGCTCTGGTACAAATTAATTGCCCGTGTTAGACCATGCCTTATGAATTAATATTATTCTGAAGTGGGTAGCTATGAAAGTCTGACCTATTATTTTCTGGACCCATCGCACTGTGCACTAGGATGAAGAGACTGCTTTTATGTTATGAATTTATTTCGTTTCTTTTTAGGTGTACAGACATTTGCATAACGGAGACGTACTTCTCCTCAACCGTCAGCCAACACTTCATAGGCCCAGTA
>JAAEPJ010000275.1 GCA_024222485.1 bacterium
AATAAAACGATTCCGTTAGCTCTAAAACGTTGTAAACATACGTATCACAACAGTTCTGTCCATGGGAACAGCTTAATATTTGTTACACCGAGGGTTTCTTATAGTTCCCCATGAGACTTAGATAATGCTTAGCCCCTCAATAAGTCTTCACTTCAATTTCTTATAAAGTACGCCTTTCACATGGAATAAAACGATTCCGTTAGCTCTAAAACGTTGTAAAAATACGTATTACAACAGTTCTGTCCATTGGAAAGTTCTGCTTTAAACTTATTACACCGAGGGTTTCATATAGATCCCCATGAAACTTAGTGAGAACTTAGCCCCGAAATAAGAGTTTACCTCAATTTCTGTTAAAGTACGCCTTTCACTTGGTATAATATGATTCCGTTAGCTCTAAAAAGTTGTAAACATACGTATTAGAACAGTTCTGTCCATGGGAACAGCCTAGAACTTATTACACCGAGGGTTTCTTATAGTTCCCTATGAAACATAGTGAAAACTTAGCCCCGCAAAAAGAGTTCACCTCAATTTCTTATAAAGTACGCCTTTCGCATGGAATAAAACGATTCCGTTAGCTCAAAAAGGTTGTAAACATACGTATTACAACAGTACTG
>JAAEPJ010000276.1 GCA_024222485.1 bacterium
AGTCTGTTTAGTTCTTCTGTCAGTTTTTCATTGTTTGCGATGATTCTTTCAAAGGGCCATTTTTTTAGGACTCAGTGGAGAGCTGAGGGACAGTTGTGTTTTGCCTTGAATTTCTTTTAACCCTTCACATGCCTTTTTCCTTTTGGTGACCCTCTGTCAAAAAAAATCTTTCAAAAGTAATCTCTCATTAAGCCTAAAGACTTAAAAAATTTTGGGCCACGCTGATAAATTTCTTCTGTAAAATGGTCTTGGCAAAGATGTGAGTATGGTTGCAGAACAAATTTGCTAGCCTCATGTTCTGTATCCATATTTTTTGGAGGGCTGCATTCTTTGAGAACTTGTGAAAAGTCACTTTCTTTTTCAGTAAATTGTCTTGATTTTTTGTTTTATTACTTAAGTTATTGAAACAATTGTAAGCTGCGCAACCCACATTGCAAACACAAACTATAAATTTTAGTCATCTAGATACCTTTTATTGATGCACATGACGTGAGGAATCATGTGGGGTAGGGAAGTAAGAACATGATTACTGTTTTGGGTTATAAACAGCGGAATTCGGATGTTGTTATCTATGATATTGTAATAACAGGGTGAAAAATGTTTTTCCAGTATTAGAAAAACAAGGTATGGGGAAAGTGGAAGAAAAACTTTTTCAAGAAGATGGAACAAACTGCACGATTGTTTTCTTCACACATTTCTTTCAACTTCAAAAAATATCAACAGTAAACAAGGGTAGCTAGGGTACCAAATTATAAAATGTAAAATTTAAGGCTTGTGTTCTTATGAAATTTTTCTTATAAAAAAGACAGTACTCTTAAAAAAGCAATTGAAAAACATATTCTATAAGAAACTTGCCTGGATCCCAAGTATCAAGACTTTCTTAAATTTTCTGTCGTTTTTTGTTTTCTCATCATTATTGTCGTACGGCAAAAACACTATTTTCAGGTATGGCAGCTAAAAAAGTAAACAAATAAAACAAAATAAGAATA
>JAAEPJ010000277.1 GCA_024222485.1 bacterium
CCTGACGTGATTTGAACACGCAACCTTCTGGACTGGGGTCAGACGCGCTACCATTGCGCCACAGAGTCGTTATAGTAGTGTCTCTCGAAGAAATTTTTAAACTGCATTTGCACTAAAGTTAACTCAAAGACTTGTTTGGTGTAGACAAATAACCTGGCATTGATGTTATCTTTAACGAAAAAACCCAAAAGGCACAATAAGGAAGTGATTTTAGAAACCTGGTTCAAAATGTAAACTATACTAACAACAAGCAAGAATAAGATTTCTCAACATATCCTTTTTGACTCAACAATGCCTTTTCCCTTGTTCACAGAAGTAAATGAAGAAAAATCGTCCTCAAAATATCTTGAAATATTATTAAGAGAAATGGCCAGAATATGCTCAAAATTTAATACCTGCATGACCCTGACGTGATTGGAACATGCAACCTTCTGGACTGGAGCCAGTTAACTCAAAGAACCGGGTAGTGTAAACAAATCACCTGACATCGGGTTTATCTTTAACGAAAGGACTAAAAGGTACAATAACTAAAGGATTTTGGAAACGTATTTCAAAATGTAAACTTCACCAACATCGAGCAGGTATAAGATTTCTGTACATATCCTTATTGACTAAACAGGGCCTTTTCTCTTCTTCATAGACCTCAATGAAGAAATATCGTTCTCAATATATCATGAGATATTATTAAGACAAATGCCCAGAATATGCCTAAAAAGAAAAAAATCACATCACCCTGACGTGATTTGAACAGGCAACCTTCTAGACTGGAGCCATAGGCGCTACCATTCCGCCACAGAGTCTTTATAGTAGTGTCTCCCGACGAAATTTCGAAACTGCATTTGCAATAAAGATAACTAAAAGACTCGTTTAGTGTAGCCAAATTACCTGGCATTGATGTTATCTTTAACGAAAAGACCAAAAGGCACAATAAGGAAGTGATTTTAGAAACCTGTTTCAAAATGTAAACTTCAATAACAACGAGCAGGAATAAGATCTCTGTACATATCCTTTGTGACTCAACAGTGCCTTTTCCAATGTTCACAGCACTCAATGAAGAAAAATCGTCTTCAATATATCTTGACATATTATTAAGAG
>JAAEPJ010000278.1 GCA_024222485.1 bacterium
ATTTTTGATAAAATAAGCAATTGGCATGGAAGAAAACGACTCTGTTTGCACTAAAACGTTGTAAACATACATAATACATCAGTTCTGTTCATGGGAACAGCCTATAACGTATCATTCCGAGGGTGTCTTATAGTTCCCCATAAAACTTAGTGAAAACTTAGCCATGCAATAAGTGTACACCTAAATTTCTTATAAAGTACGCCTTTTGCATGGAATTAAAAGGATTCCGTTTGCTCTAAAACGTTGTAAACATACGAATTATAACATTTCTGTCAATGGGAACAGCCTAGAACTTATTACACCGAGGGTTTGTTATAGTTTTCAATGAAACTTAGTGAAAACTTAGCCCTGCAATAAGATTTCACCTTGATTACTGATAAAGTACGCCTTTTGCATGGAATAACACGATTCCGTTTTCTCTTAAACGTTGTAAACATAGGTATTTCAACAGTTCTGTCCATGGGAACAACCTAGAACTTATTCCACCGAGGGTTTCTCATAGTTCCCCATAAGACTTAGTGAAAACTAAGCCCTGCAATAAGATTTCACCTTAATTTCTTATAAAGTATGCCTTTTGCATGGAATAATACGATTCCGTTTGCTTGAAAAAGTTGTACACATAC
>JAAEPJ010000279.1 GCA_024222485.1 bacterium
GTAAAAGCAATCCAGTGATCTATATTTCCCATGATTTTTTGAAAGCGAACACCCATTAGCCAGCCAATCAGAGGCATAAACATTTGGAAAAAACTAAAGCTTATTGCAAATTTAAGTGCATGAAATAATTTTTTTGATTTGGCAATATTGCCATTAGCTACAGAAACGGCAAAAGCATCGAGAGATAACCCAAAGCTAATAATTATTATATTCCAGATATTTATAAAACAGTATTGTATCCTTTGAATATTAAGCATGCCTTATGCAAGATATACTATTTTAGCATATTGTAGCTTGCATAAGAAATAAGGGGTATTCGAGTGTATTATTAGTGGTTACTTATTGGAATATTTTTAGTGTTGGTTAGAGGGAGAGATATCGCTTAAAAAAAAACCTCGTAAAAATTACGAGACCTTTTTTTAAGACTGTCTATTTTTGACATCTATTAAAATGGCTCCCCGGGTAAGACTCGAACTTACGACCCAGCGGTTAACAGCCGCTTGCTCTACCAACTGAGCTACCAGGGAATAAATTGTTTCAGTATAATAATTATTTATTTATGATAAACAATCATTAATTTTGTTAATAATATAAAAATGCTAAAGGAGTGTCAAGACCTATAGCGTTTTTTTTATGTCTTTAATAATCCATTTGGCTGCACCTAATAAATCTTGAGCGATATAGTCAGGCTTATCGTGCCAGCTTTCTCTATGGTATTCATACTCGCCACGACCATAGCCTGTCATTACCATGACTGATTTCGTGCCCATTTTATGTCCCCAAATTACATCGCTCATCTTATCACCGACAACATATGATTTTTTGATATCAATATCAAGTTTTTTTGCAGACTTTTCAATCATTCCCGGTTTTGGTTTGCGGCAGTTGCAGTCTTTTTGGTAGTCTGGTGAGCCGACTGTGGGGTGATGGGGGCAATAATTGATATCATCGAGATAAGCTCCTTCTTTTTTTAAAAGGTTTTGCAAGCGTTGATTGACTACTTGTATTAAATTTTCCTTAAAATAGCCTCTTGCCACACCAGCTTGATTTGTACATACTACTGTTAAAATATTGTTTTCGTTGAAAAGTTTAATCCCTTTTGAACTATTAGGCATAAGTTCAAGGCGTGATTCATGGTTAATATAGCCCCCTTCTTTATTGATCGTTCCATCTCTATCCAAGAATACTGCAATTTTTTTAGTCATAATTTTCTCCTTAAAAATTTCAAAAATATTCTAAATGTTTTACAATATAAAATCAATTTAAGTTATTTATCTTTAAATTAATTTTTTTTTAGCATAATAAGTTACAAGCTATTTTTGTTTCTATAGGTTGATAATTAAGTGTTTTTTTAGGGTAACAAGTTGTCTTGGGTATCTTTATATTAAAGGAGAAAATATGCGCAAAATTATTGTTTTATTTTTTATTCTTTTGGTTGTTAATACATTTGCTGGAGATATTTATTTGAGCTTAAGAACAGAGAATCAAGAGCTAGAAACTCGTAGACAATTTGTGTTGCTTAAAAAATTTGAGGTTGATAATCCCACTCAGCGTAAGGCTGAGTTTCATGATTTGTTGTTTAAAAAGATTCATAGTAATCTGAATCTTTGCTATGAATTTAAGGTGGATATTCTGGACTCAATTTTATTAGCAAATAAACCAAATTTTTTTAAAGAAATCGATTATATTGTTGAGCCAAGTGTAAAATATGGTACAGCTAATACTGTGGAAATTAAGTTACAGTATGCTCCGGAAAAAGAATTAATTCTTCGCAAAAAATACTCGTTGCAAAATTTGGATATTATGGCGAATTTAATTTGTAATGATATTTATTTTAATATTACAGGAGAAGAAGGTTATTTTACTACGAAATTTGCTTTTGCATATGAAAAAACAAACAAAGAAATTTTTATTGTAGACTTTAATGGTAAAAATTTAAAAAGAATTACTCGGGATAACTCTATTGCTATTTTGCCCTCATGGCATCCAAAGAAAAAAGCGTTACTTTATACAAGCTATAAAAATGGAAACCCAGATCTTTTTTTGATTGACACCACTTCAGGAGAAACTAAAGTTATTTCTAGTAAACAAGGTCTTAATATCTCGGCAAATTTTTCTCCTACTGGGCAAGAGATAGCCCTTTCTATGACTTTTAATGGTAATTCGGATATTATTCTTGCATCCTTTGAGGGGCAATTTCTTGCGAAGATAACTAATAATAAATGGATAGATTCTTCAAGTGCGTGGTCTAATGATGGTTCTAAGATTTTATTCATCTCTGATCAAACAGGTATTTCTCAAATTTATGAGAAAAATTTAAAAACAGATCAGACGAGACAATTAACCTTTGATAAAACTTTTAAAGATTCTGTGGACTATTCACCGGTTAAAGATGAAATTGTTTATTCTTGCTTGCTTGAGAACAAGTGGGATATCTGTCGCCTAGATTTAAAGAGTAAGAAAATTTATAGGCTGACAGAAAACCAAGGGAATAATAGCAATCCATCTTATGCGTTTGATGGTCGTTTTTTGGTTTTTACATCTACACGAAATGGTAAACGAGAGCTTTTTATCATGAATAATAATGGGGATAATGTTCGATTAGTGCTGCCTCTTTCTGGATCTGTTTTTGCTCCTGTATGGTCACCTCTATATGAATAAATTTAAGCTTTTTTTATTAATTTTTTGTTTGTTTTTGGTTCGATTAGAGTGCAATATTGCCAAAGCTGATTACTTTGTCAGTGATGATGAAAAAGTGGCATTGCGGTTTAATAAATTAGATTTGCCTATTGAGGAAGGTTCTGTTAAATTAAAAATTTTTGCTGATACCGAAGAGGTCATTTTTATTAACTGTGTTAATCCTGATACAGGATATCGAGCTAATTTTAAGTTGGAGTTTTCTAGCTATCTTGATTTTATTATCCCCAAAGAATGTTTTAGTGAGGATGGGACTATTTTAATATTTATTTATCCTAATATTGGAATAGCCGAACAAGATGTTGTTATTTCTGGCCTTGAGTCTTTGAGTGATCAGGTCTTTTCTGGCACTAGTGGTATTGTTTTTCCTGCAGCAGCAACTTTAAAGCAAACTCTTCTCAACTGGGAGCCATTTTTTATGGATAATGATAGGTTTAGCTTAGAGTCGAAAGTATTTCAAATGTTTAAAAATGAGAAAAAAAGAACTTTCTCAGAGGGATATTTATTACTGGATTTTAAATATAAATTTTTGGTAGAGAGTAAAAGAAGACCGACTATATCTTGTGGGGTTATTTCAGGTGAAGGAACAACAAATAGATCTAAGTTAAAGGATAAAGCTGTTAATGGTATTTATGTCGTGGGCAGTAAAAATATTTCAAAGATTTTTAATTCAAGTTTAGGAATATTACATGGAGATATTTTAAGTATTTTTGCTTTTGATAAAGAGGATTATAAGAAGAGCAATTTAGATAGTTCTTCAATTTTATTTACAAGTTTTTTTGTGAGACTGGCTGAAAATTCTGGCTTAAAATTTGAGACAGGCTTAGACTTTAAAAACTCATCGGAGGTTTATTTATTCGCTTTTTCTCATAGTTTATTTGCTAATGCATTTAGTATCGATGTGGGGACATCTGTGACCGAGGTTAACTCATTTTGGAATAGTAGGCTATTTGTCAGTATACGGTTTAAAGTATAGACTGAATTGTCTTATGATTTTTGAATCGTAAGAATAATCTTGACAATTTTATTAACTATGATTAATATGGTAAAAGTTATATGTAGAAATGGTTATGAGTATAAAAATTATGTTATGCTATGTTTTTTAAGAAAATTTAAAGATCGTAAAATTTGAAGCATTCCCAAAATAAAAAATCATAAAAATGAAAAAGAATAATTTTATATTAAAGCATTACTGGGTTTATAATGAAGATTAATATTTAAGAATAAATCCAAGAACTATTGTTTGGAAAAGAGAGATGATTTAGCCTATGTTTAGCTCTCAGGTTAACAATGCTTAGCTTAACAATCCCATAAAAAATTATCGAGCCCATAAAAAATTATCGAGGTGTGCAATCTTGCATTTCTGAAATTTGTATGTTAAGTATAGTTAGATTGAGATATATTTTGAAATTTTAATAAGATATATAATTTAGAGCTTATGAGGGGAAACGAGTCAAAAAGAATCAAACATAAAATAATTAAGAGAGAAAAAGAAATCATAGGAGGAGTTATGGATATTTCAGGTTTATCGAAAATGACACTTTCAGAATTACAAAAGACTGCAACAACATTGAAGTTAGATGGTGTAGCAGGGCTGAGAAAACAAGAATTAATTTTGAAAATTTTGCAGAAACAGGCACAGGAAAGTGGTAGTGTATATGATGAGGGAGTGTTAGAGATTTTACCTGATGGGTTTGGGTTTTTAAGATCACCTAATTATAATTACTTACCGGGACCTGATGATATTTATATCTCTCCATCTCAGATTAAAAAATTTGGACTTAGAAAAGGGGATACTGTCTCAGGACAGGTGCGAGCCCCAAAAGAAGGTGAAAGATTTTTTGCACTTTTAAGAGTAGAGGCTGTAAATGGTGGTGAGCCATCTAAGATTAGAGAGCGGGTATTATTTGATAATTTAACCCCTCTTTATCCTGAAGACAAGATTAATCTTGAGACTACAAAAAATGAAATTTCTATGCGTATTATGGATTTTGTAGCGCCAATTGGGAAAGGGCAACGTGGCTTGATTGTTGCTCCACCAAGGACAGGGAAAACAATTCTTCTACAGAAAATAGCTAATAGTATTACGGCGAATAATTCAGATGTTTATTTGATTGTTCTTCTGATTGATGAGCGACCAGAAGAGGTTACAGATATGCAGCGTAGTGTCAATGGTGAAGTTATTGCTTCAACTTTTGATGAGCCATGTGAGAGACATGTCCAAGTAGCAGAAATGGTGATCGAGAAGGCTAAAAGAATGGTTGAGCATAAAAAAGATGTTGTAATTCTTTTAGATAGTATTACTCGTCTTGCGCGTGCGTATAATACAATTACTCCCTCTAGTGGTCGTGTACTTTCAGGTGGTGTTGATTCTAATGCTTTGCAGCGACCTAAACGATTTTTTGGTGCTGCTAGAAACATTGAGGAAGGGGGTAGTTTAACTATTTTAGCAACGGCTTTGGTTGATACTGGTAGCAGAATGGATGATGTGATATTTGAAGAATTTAAGGGGACAGGCAATATGGAGCTTTGTCTTGATCGAAAGCTAGTAGATAAGCGTATTTTTCCCGCTATTGATATTTTAAAATCAGGCACTAGAAAAGAAGAACTTCTTTTAACTGAAGATGAACTTAATAAAACATGGGTGATGCGTAAGGTTATTTCATCGCTTAATACTGTTGAAGCAATGGAGTTGTTGGTTGATAAAATGCGTGCAACGAAGTCTAATAAAGATTTTTTGCGTGCTATGGAACGCGAAAGTAATAGGTTTATTGTAGATTAATGAGGGGTAAACTATTTATAATTTCAGGGCCTTCTGGTGTAGGGAAGAGTACTATTTTAAAAGAGATTTTAAAGGATGAACAGCTTGTTTTTTCGATCTCAACTACTACTAGGAAACAGCGTAAAGGTGAGGTTGCGGGCAGAGACTATGTTTTTATTGATGCGGCAGAGTTTGAAGCTAAGATCAATCAAAAAGAGTTTCTTGAATGGGCAAAGGTGCATGGTCATTATTATGGCACGACTAAGAAATGGGTTGAAGATATTTTGGATAATGGTCGGGATGTTTTGTTAGATATTGATGTCCAAGGTGCTTTAAATTTACGCAAGATTTTAGATTATGGAGTTTTTGTGTTTATTATGCCACCATCTGTTGAAGAGTTAAGACGAAGAATTAAGGAGCGGAAAACAGAGACGGCCAAAAGCTTAGCTAGACGAATTGTAAATGCTGAAGGCGAGATTGCAAAAAGAAATCTTTACGACTATATTGTCGTCAATGATATACTTGAGGAAGCTATTTTAAGCTTACAAGAGTTAATTGCTAAAGCAAGGATAGTGTAAGCATAGGCAGGATTCTATAATAAAAGGAGAATATAAAATGTTAGCAGCAATAGAGAAAAATAAAGAATTAGTAGCCAAATATTCTAAATATGAGTTGGTTAGAATAGTTTTTGGTTTGCTTAAAATTAGAAAAGAAAAAATGGATAAAGCTCATAAACAGATAGAAATTACAGAAGTTGTCGATGAAATTATCACAGATATTGCGAATGGTGATGTTTCCATTGAAGAGATTGATGCATTACTAGTTGATTCTGATAAAGTTTAAGCATATTTTTTTAAGGATTTACCATGAAAAACTTAGAAGGTAAGAATATTGTTTTTGGAATTACTGGCAGTATTGCTGCCTATAAAACTTGTGATATTATCAGTTCTTTAGTTAAAATGGGCGCTAATATTACCTGTGTTTTGACCAAGTCAGCTAAGCAGTTTGTTACAATTAAGACGCTTGAGACTATCACTCAGAAGAATGTAATTACTCAGCTTTTTTCTAAGCATAAGTGGGATGTGGAGCATGTTTCTTTGGCCGGAATGGCGGACCTTTTAGTGGTGCTTCCTGCAACTGCTAATATTCTAGCAAAGTTTTCTTATGGAATTGCAGATGATTTTCTGACAACATTTTTTTTGACTAATCAGGCTCCAACTTTAGTTGCTCCGGCAATGAATTCAAGAATGTATGAAAATAAAATTGTAGAAAGTAATATAGCTAGGCTTAGGAGTTATGGTGTTGAGTTTATTAACCCGACAATAGGTTTGTTAGCGTGTGGTGAATTTGGTGCAGGGCATTTAGCCGCTAATGAAACAATAATTAAAAAAATATGTGCAAAATTAACCTGAAAAAGTCTAAGAAATTAAAAATTTTGATTTCAAATGGTCCTACCAGAATTTATCTTGACCCTATTAGATATATTACGAATATTTCTAGTGGCAAGATGGGGGCTTCTTTAGCTCGTGCAGCTTGTCAATTTGCTGAAGTGTGTGTGGTTAATGCGAATGTTAATAGGGATTATGCTGATGCCGAAGTTTTAGATGTTGAGACGAACACTGAGATGTTAGAGGTCTTGACAAATAAAATTGAAGAGACAAATATATTTATTTCAGTCGCAGCTGTTGTCGATTTCGAACCAATACGGTCACTTAAGAGTAAGATTAAAAATATTAAGCAATTAAAGTTTAAAGCTACTGTGGATATTTTGAAGACCTTAGCTTTAAATAAACGCTCTGATCAAATGATAGTGGGGTTTGCACTTGAAACCGAAAATTTACTTGAAAATGCTTTGGTTAAACTGCGAGAAAAGAACCTAGATATTATTATAGCAAATCGTGCTTCTGAGAGTATGGAAAAGGATCGAGCAAGTGTGATAGTCATTGCAAAAGACGGGAGAAAAACGGTTTTTGAGCAAGTACCGAAAGATGAGTTGGCTCATAATATTTTAGATATTATCTTAGCGAATTATCTGTGGGAGAATTAAGGTTTATGGGTTGAGTTTACTGTTGTTTTATGTTCATATTATAAAAAGAAAATATTTGGGTTATTATGTTTAAATGAGTTTAAATATTAGGTCTATAGTGTGTGTGGTGCAATGGAAATAAAAAAAATAATTAAACAGATTATTGATGAAGACATCTTAGATAATGGCGGAGATATCCTTCTTTTAGCTGAGGATTTTCCTAAAAGCTTAACTAAAGATGAAAAGTTCCAGGCTCTTAGACTGAAGTATAAAGACTGCCGGAGATGCCGGCTGTGTCATATACGAAAAAATGTTGTCTTTGGAGAGGGATCGCTTAATGCAAGGTTATTATTACTTACAGAGAGTCCTTGGCAAGAAGAAGATGAACAAGGTTCTCCATTTTTGGGTGATAAAGGCGATCTTTTGGATAAAATTTTGTTAGCAATTAATTTGCAGCGTAAAGATGTTTTTATCACTGATATTGTGAAATGTGTATCGTATGGAGATGATAGAATTAGGCGTTTTCCCGTTGAGGATGAGATTTTGAATTGCCAAAAAATTTTTGATGAACAGCTTAAGCTTATTAAGCCTAAGCTAATTGTGCCTTTAGGTAATACGGCTTCGCGTGCTATTTTAAAGACAGATAAAGAGGTTACTCAAACAAGAGGTGAAGAGTTTTTATATCGAGGTATTAAGGTTATTCCTACATTTCACCCTGCATACTTATTACGGGAAACCTATGCGAAAAAGATGGCTTGGGAAGATTTTCAAAAGATTAGAGATTTTTTAAGGGAGCAGTAGAGGTATCGGAATATCTACCTTTTAAACCTATGGAAATATTACATAATATTAGTTTAGCTGATTATACGACTTTGAAAATTGGTGGGATTGTTAGAAATTTTTATATCGTAAGAAATTTGGTTGAGCTTAAGCAAGTCTCTTCTTTGGATCATGCGCGTGTGCTTGGCTCAGGCTCAAATATTTTAGTTAATGATGGCAAGTTGGACTTTGATATTATTAAGCTTGACGGGGATTTTAAAAAAAATACCATTAAAAATGGTAAGATTTCTGTCGGTGCAGGAGCAAGTCTTGCAAAAGTTTTGCAAGAAACAGCCCATGCGGGGCTTTCAGGGCTAGAGATTTTTGCCGGTATTCCGGGAACAGTAGGTGGAGCAGTTTTTGGTGAGATTAGTACAAAATATGGTAAGATTTCAGACTATATTGTTGCTGTCAATGTGATAGATGGAATTATTGTTGAGGTTGAGTTTTGTTTAAAAAAAGCTGAGCCGCAAAAAATTAAAGAAGCTATCAAGAAAAATTTAATAGAAAAAGTTGCCTCACAGCCATATGGCAAAAATACTGCAGGCTGTGTATTTCGTAATAAGCAAGGTGTTTCTAGTGGCATGCTTATTGATCAAGCAGGCCTTAAAGGTCGACAAATCGGTAAGGTAAAAATTTCTTGTAAACATGCTAATTTTTTTATTGCAGACCATGGGGCAAGTTTTAAAGATTTTTTAGCTTTGGTTGAAGATGTAAAGATTAGGCTTAACTTAGAGACTGAGATCCAAATATGGAAATGATTCTTACATATAAATAACTTATTTTTAATATTTTTTTATAGTTGAAAAAAAGGTGCTCAGGTGAATTCAGAAATAGTTAAATTTCAAATATTAAGAGAAAAGAAAATCCTTGTGCTTTATGGTGGCTGGAGTGCTGAGCGTGATATTTCTTGTTTGACAGGGAAAGCTATTTTATCATCCTTGCTTCATCAGAGATTTAATGTTGCTGGTTTTGATGTGAGAGAAGATAATTTAGCGGACATTGATTGTGATATTGCGTATATTGCTCTGCATGGAACTGGGGGGGAAGACGGTATTATTCAGGATTTTTTAGCAAGTAAAGGTATTTGTTATACAGGGTCTAATGCGACTGTCTCCCGTGTTTGTATTGATAAGTTTCGTACGAAGCAAAAACTGGATGCTTTAAATATTCCAACTCCGAGCTATTTTAAAAGTAAGGTAGCTAAGCTTGTTTTCAAAGGGGAGCCAATTGTTTGTAAGGCGATGAATGAGGGCTCAGCTATCGGTGTGCATATTATTAAAACGCAAGAAGACTTCGAAAGAGCTATCTTAGACCTTAGTAAGTATAATGAAGTTATGGTTGAGGAGTACATTGCTGGTCGTGAGTTTACTGTCGGAATTGTTGGCGATTTGGTTTTGCCTGTGATTGAGATCGTTTCAGCAAATGAGTTTTATGATTTTGATGCAAAATATTCTTTGGGGAAATCGAAACACCTGTTTCCTTTAGGGTTTGATTTTTTAAAAGATTTGGCAAAAAAGACACATGATGCTTTGGGGTGTCGTGCAGTTAGTCGTGTAGATTTTATGCTTGATAAAGCTGGGAAGCCTTTTGTGATTGAAATTAATACAATTCCGGGGATGACGGAGACTAGTCTTTTACCGGATGCTGCAGCCAAAATTGGCATTAATTTTGATGATCTGGTCTTTAGGATTTTAGAAACGAGTGTTTTTAATAAAGTTTTTTGAAAAATTGTTTATTAGTTGATAAAATAGATGAAGTATAAATTTTCAATACTGTAAATGGATGCATATACATATTATTTAAGGGTAGTTACCTTACTTTAAACTGAGGAGATAATAAAATGACAAAAAAACTTAAACTAGGGTTGCCAAAAGGTAGCCTTCAAAATTCTACGGTTGCACTTTTTTCTAAGGCAGGGTTTAATATTTCGGTTAGCTCAAGATCTTACTTTCCTAAAGTTGACGATGCAGAAATTGAGGTAATGTTAATTCGTGCACAAGAAATGGCTCGTTATATTGAGGAGGGAGTCATTGATGTGGGCTTAACAGGTAAAGACTGGATTGTTGAGTGTGATGCTGATGTTGTAGAAATCGCAGACTTAGTTTATGGCAAAGTCACATCTAATCTTGTGAGATGGGTTTTGGCTGTACCGAATGATTCAGATATTAATAGCGTCAAAGATTTAGAAGGCAAAAGAATAGCAACAGAATTAGTGGGGACAACGGAACGATATTTAGCAAAGCATGCTGTTAAGGCTGATGTTGAGTTCTCATGGGGTGCAACTGAGGTTAAAGCCCCTAAGCTTGTTGACGCAATTGTAGAGTTAACGGAAACAGGGAGCTCTTTAGTTGCCAATAACTTAAGAATCGTTGATACATTGGTTGAATCTACGACTAAGTTTATTGCGAATAAAGCGGCAATGTCCGATGAATTTAAAGTCAAAAAAATTAAAAATATTGCCATGCTGCTTGAAGGCGCTTTAAAAGCTAAGTCAATGGTTGGGCTTAAGATGAATATTAAAAAAGATAGTTTAACTCATGTTCTAGCTGTTTTACCTGCGTTGCAAAAACCAACGATTTCAGCATTATCTGATGATAATTGGTATGCGATTGATACCGTTATTGAAGAGTTTGTCGTGCGTGAGATTATTCCTAAGCTCAGAGATCTTGGTGCTGAAGGGATTATTGAATATCCCCTTAATAAGGTGATTTTATAAGCGATAAGGGAGGAGATTATGATAAAAAAGATAATATTTTTATTAATGATTTTTTTAGTAATTATTAGTTTGATAGGTTGCACGGTTTATAATGTTACTCCTACTAGAAAACATAGAAAGTATAAAAAACATAGGAAGTATAGAAAAAATAAGGTTGTTGTGAATAATAAAATTGTTCATAAACATAAAAAACTTCATCATTATTAATTTTATATTGTATCTGTAATTAGTTATTTTAAAGAAATATTATAATCAAAAGAGGTTTTACTATGACAACAAGGGTTAGATTTGCTCCGAGTCCTACGGGATATTTACATATTGGTGGAGCGAGAACAGCACTTTATAATTATTTATTTGCTCGTCATACCCAAGGAAAGTTTATTTTGCGTATTGAGGATACGGATGAACTTCGTTCTTCTGATGAAGCAGTGGTAGCGATTTTAGAAGGATTATCTTGGCTTGGTCTTGATTGGGATGAGGGACCTGTGGTTAAGCAAGATGGGTCTCTTGGCATAAAGGGGGCTCATGGACCATATTTTCAGATGGAAAGGCGTGCTCTTTATTTTGAACATATTGAGAGACTTTTAGCTGAGGGGAAGGCTTATGAGTGTTATTGTTCAACGGATGAGCTAAAGGCTAAACGCGAGCGTGCACAACAAGAGAAGCGTCCGCCAAAATATGATAATCATTGTCGTCATCTAACCGCTCAGCAGGTATCAGCATTTAAAAAAGAACAGCGAAAGCCTGTAATCCGTTTTAAAAATTCAGGGACAGGAACTACAGTTTTTAAAGATATTATTAAAGGTGAGGTTAAATTCGAGAATGCCTTATTAGATGATTTTGTGATTGTTAAGCCCAATGGTGTTCCACTTTATAACTTGGCAGTTGTTTTAGATGATGCTTTAATGGAGATTACGCATGTTATTAGAGGTGATGACCACATTTCAAATACTCCACGCCAAGTAATGCTTTATCAAGCATTGGGTTTTAAACTACCCGTTTTTGCACATATCCCCATGATTTTAGGGGGAGATGGTTCTAGGCTTTCCAAGCGGCATGGAGCAGCTTCTGTAACAGCTTATAGAGATCAGGGTTATTTAAAAGAAGCAGTTCTCAACTATTTGGCACTTCTTGGTTGGTCAACGACGGATTCACAGCAGCTTTTTGAATCACAAGAGTTAATCAAAAAATTTACTTTAGAGAGATGTAGCGGTAGTGCAGCGATTTTTGATGAGCAAAAACTTTTATGGATGAATGGTGAGTATATTCGTTCTCAGAGTTTAGATGAGTTTACTGATATTGCGATTCCTTACTTAAAAGAAGCAGGTTTGCTGCCTGCTCTGTTTGACCGTGAAAGGCTAAAAAAAATTATTAAGCTAGAACAGGAGAAAGTTAAATACTTAACAGATATCCCTAAGCTATTTGATTTTATGCTTCAAGATGAGATTGTATATCATGAAAAAGATGTTGCAAAAGTCTTAAAAAAGGAAGGTTCACAAACAATTTTAGAGGACATGTTAGAGAGAGTTAACCTTCTAAATAACTTTACAGCGGATAGTTTAGAGAAATTATGCCGTGATTATGCAGATGAGGAAGGCATTAAGACGGGGATGGTTTTTCATCCCTTACGCGTTGCAACTTCAGGGCGGGCAAAAGGTCCAAGTTTATTTCATTACTTAGAAGTTTTAGGCAAGGATGTTGTCTGCGTTAGGATAGAAAAAGCGCTAACTGAGTTTTTTAGATAGTGACTGGAAAGGTCCAGCGAGTATTCGTAAATATTATCGCTATTATCTTTCAGAATAATGGATAATAAATGAGCTATAAATAACTATTTTATTGTTGTTATTTATGGGGTATTTTTTGTTAGAGAGTAAAGATTAAAAGGTTAATATTTAAAGGAGGGGATATGGCAGAAACCCGAACAAAAACTTCAAAAGATCAAGATCCAATGTTTTTAAGTTTGATTTTGTCTTTGGCACAAGCTGCGCTTGTTTGTCTTGGTAAGATGAAAGGACAAAATGGTGATATTAAGGTTGACCTTGATCAAGCGAGTCTTAATATTGGAATGATCAGAGTTTTAAAAGAGAAGACTCAAAATAATTTAACAAAAGATGAAGCGAAGTCCTTAAGTTCAACCTTAAAAGATCTTGAGGTTCATTATACTGATGAAGCTAATAAAAATTAAATTTTTTTTTATTATTATTATTTTAACTTCTTTGCTATCTGCTAATGACTTTATGCAAATAGTTGCCATTCAAAATGGTATGTCTACTTATGCTATTGCTAGAGCTCTTAAAAAAGCTGGGGTCATTCAAAGTGAAAAGTTATTTCTTGTTTTAGTAAGGCTTCGTCGAGCAGACAAAAAACTAAAAACAGGGACATACTCATTTAAACAGAAGTCTTCTATCCTTAAAGTTATTAATAAACTGGTAAAAGGTGAAGGGCTTTTAACTAAGGTTATGATTCCTGAAGGTATTTCTAAACAGGAGATTGCTCTAAGATTGGCTGCACATTCACTCGGCGATGAATCAAAATTTTTAGAGATTATTAATAAAAAAAAGCTGGAAGGATATTTGTTTCCAGATACATATTATTTTAGTCCTACATTATCTGAAGATCAAATTTTATCAGAAATGCTCGAAACTTTTCATGATCAGACTTTTGATATTTTAAATAATGTGTCAAATAAAGACGAAATTATTATTATTTCATCTTTGATTGAAAAGGAAGCAAAAATTATCTCAGAAAAACCAATGATTGCTTCGGTTATTTATAATAGACTAAAAAAAAGGCAGTATTTGCAAATAGATGCGACTGTTCAATATGTTTTAGAAAATAAATATGGTAATAGAAAAAAAAGGTTGTTCTTTAAAGATTTAAAAATAAAGTCACCTTATAATACTTATTTAAGAAGTGGGTTACCCCCAGGACCTATTTGCTCTCCGAGTTTGACTTCTATAAAGGCTGCGCTTTTCCCTGCAGATACTAATTATTATTTTTATGTGAGAAGTAAAAAAAATGATGGGTCACATATTTTTTCTGAAACTTTTAGAAAGCATTTAAGAGCTAAAAAAAAATAATTTCTTTTAATTTTAAATTATTGATGATTTTTCGTTAGCTTAAACTGTAATTTCTTTCCTTTAATTCCTATAAAAAGTCTACTCTTATAATTGCAAAATGCTATAATAAAAAATATCGAAATAATTTTTAATTTTAATGCAGGATATAAGGAGCTATTATGAATCTACAAGAGAAAGATTTTAAATATGTTTGGCATCCATATACACAGATGAAAGACTGTGAAACTAATCCACCTTTAGTGATTAAACGAGCAGAAGGCGCAAAGCTTTTTGATGAAGAAGATAATTTTTATTATGATACGATTTCTTCTTGGTGGTGTAATATTCATGGTCATAATCATCCTAAAATTGTTAAGGCGATCAATGAACAATTAAAAAAACTTGATCATACACTTTTTGCGGGGTTTACGCATGAGCCGGCTATTTTATTGGCAGAAAAATTGGTTGAGATTACTCCGCCTCATTTTACAAAAGTCTTTTACTCAGATAATGGATCGACTGCTGTCGAGGTTGCACTTAAGATGTCTTTGCAATACTGGAGTTTCCATGATAAACCTAAACGCACAAAGTTTGTTTCATTAGATTATGGTTATCATGGCGATACGGTGGGGACTATGAGTGTTAGTGGCGTTGATCTCTTTAATGAAGTTTTTCAGCCGTTATTTTTTGATAGCTTTAAAGCTAAAACTCCTTATAATATTTCCGTTTCTGAAGCCTTACTTGATCTTGAAGATATCCTAAAAAATCATCATGATGAGTTAGCTGCTTTTATTTTAGAGCCGCTTTTAATGGGTGCTGGTGGGATGATCATTTACCCGAAAGAGTATTTAGAAAAAGCTGCAGAGCTTTGTAAGCAATATAATATCCATTTAATCGTTGATGAAGTTGCTACAGGTTTTGGCAGGACAGGAAAAATGTTTGCAATTGAGCATTGTGATCAGACAATAGTACAGCCTGATTTTATTTGTATTTCTAAGGGAGTAACCTCCGGAACTTTGCCTCTTGCTGTAACTTTAACGACTGATGCTATTTATGAAACGTTTTATGATGACTATGAAAATAAAAAAACTTTTTATCATGGACATACTTATACAGCGAACCCTATTGCTTGTGCTGTGGGATTAGCCACTTTGAAAATTTTCAAGGATGAGGATGTGCTGAATAAAATCATTCCAATAACCGAGCAACTGGCAAAAGGCCTTGAAAGGTTTAGTGACTTAGGTGTAGCGATAAGACAGTTGGGTATGGTTGCCGCTATTGAGCTTGACTGCCAGAAATTTAGTTTTAAAGATAGGATTGGCTACCATATTTATCAAGCGGGGCTTAAAGAAAATATTATTTTAAGACCATTAGGGAATGTTGTTTATTTATATTTACCATTATGTCTAACGGCAGATGATTTAGAATTTATTTTAGATAAGACATATAAAGTGGTTAAACAATATGCTTAAAAGAAAATTAAAAAAAGTTAAAGGTCCTCTGAGTAAAGATATTACCTTACTAGCCGTTACGAAGACTGTGGACCTTGAATGGATTAAAGAGATTATTGAGGCGGGGGCTTTAGATTTAGGAGAGAATAAGGTGCAAGAAGGTTTAGACAAATTCTATGAGATAGAGAAAGTTAGACAAGAATTAGAGGTGCAAGCTAAGGCTTATGGTGATGCGGAGTTTTTGGAAAACTACCGAAATTTACGGTGGCATTTTATTGGGCATTTGCAAAAAAATAAAGTTAAAAAAGCTTTGGAATTTGCTTATCTTATTCATTCCGTTGAATCCCTTTCTTTACTCCAAAGTATTAATAAACATGCAAGGCAACTTAAAAAAATACAAAATATTTTAATTCAAGTGAATACAAGTGGTGAAGAATCAAAATTCGGGTTGAGCGAAACTGCGGCAGTTGATTTTTTGGAGAAGCTAGCTGGCAATGAGAACGAATATTGTTCTAATGTTAAAATTTTGGGGATAATGACGATGGCGCCATTAACGGAGAATGAATGTGTTATTAGAGATTGTTTTAAAAAAGCTAAACTTTTATTTGATAATTTTAAAAAAGAATATTTTGGTTATGATTTTATCGATTTTAAATATTTATCGATGGGGATGAGTTCAGATTATCAGCTTGCGATTGAAGAAGGTTCTAATATGGTAAGAGTGGGTAGTGCTATTTTTGGGGAGAGAGTGAAACCTGTATAGATTATTGTGATATCTTGCTATTAAAAGTATGAGTTATCGAATAGAGGAATTGTTGGTTGTTGCGGGAGTTTTTATGATATTTAATTTATTCCTGAAGATTTTTGTTTTATTTTTAATGATGGGTATTGGTGTTATTTTAAGGAAACAGCGGTTGGTAGATGATTGCGCAACAAAGACAATGGCTGGACTCTTTATGAAATTTTTTTATCCTTGTTTGATTTTTGTTTTTTTGGTCAAGAATTTCACGGTTGGAATTATTATCAATAGTTCAATTTTGCCTATTGGTGTATTTTTGATTATGTTTTTAGGGTATTTAATTGGTTATATTGCCACAAAATTTATTACGTTTAAGAATAACCAAGAATTGAGAATGTTTAATTTTCAGTATCTTTTAAATAATTATTCGTTTCTACCATTACCGATTATTTTGATGTTATTTGGTGAGTCATTAGCCAGTAAACATTTATTTGCTACGCTAGGTGCTGAAGTTATGGTTTGGACCGTAGGTGTTCTTTGTTTAACAGGCAGCAAATTTGACCAAAATTTTTGGAAGCTTTTAAAGAAAATGTTTAGTCTTCCAGTTTTAGCAATGCTTTTTTCTTTTTTTGTCATTATTTTTATGCCGAAGTTATTTTTATCTGAAGTCGGATCTGCATTTTTTTTCGTGATTGAGACCTTTGGGAAAGCGACGATCCCGATTGCGATGATAGTCGCTGGCAGTAGATTAGCGATGATTAAGGTTCGTGTTCCTAATTTGAAACAGATTTATCTGGTTATTTTGCGGTTAGTTTTTATTCCATTAATTGTATTTTTAATTTTAAAACATTTTTATGATTATTGCCATTATGCCAGCAGCAGTTACGAGCATTGTCTTTGCAGATATTTTTGATGGGGATACCCAGTTTGCGGCTGAAAGTGTTTTGATTACGCATATTTTGGCACTTTTGACGATTCCTCTTTGGTTGGATATTGTATTATTCCACAGCAGCTTCGCTGTCTTGTGTTAATACATAAAAGTTTTTTTGTAACTTTTGCTTTGAAAAAAGTTAATAGTATTTTTAATTCAATTAAGAAATTATTTTTTACTGTCTAAAAGTGAAAACATATCTTGAAAAGTTTATTCCCCTTTTTAATGATGTTTTAAAGCATTTTTCTACTAAGTTAACCTCTTATTTTATTATTATTCCTATTAATATAATTTTTTTAAAAAGTGTTAAAAAAGTATTAAATTTATATTGTTATTGTAATGTACCCCTTTTAGTCAAGAAAAAAATGGGAGAGTTTTATAACGCAACTTTAAGTTCTTTATGATAATATTGATTAGGTGTTAAATAATTAAGGCTCTGATGTGGAAAATCATAATTATAATCATTTATCCAACGAGCTAAAGCTCTTTGAAATTCTACGGTATTATCCCAATCATTAGGATAA
>JAAEPJ010000280.1 GCA_024222485.1 bacterium
AGAATTTTAACTGGGGTTATTATATATCCAGGGGACCCTACTTCCGTCAGATCGTAAATGTCTCAGCATGGGGTAGAGGATTAGGTTTGGCTTCTTGTGTGATCACACAAGTAATTTGACCTCAGTTTAGTTTTTCGCATGTCCAACTTTGCAAGTTGTTTACGTAAAGTCGTTCCCAACCGTTGATACATATTAATTCCTCCCACCTCCCTCCCTTCTAGCTTCTTTTCTTCTTATTTTTGTTTTTTATTTCGTCCTTCCAGTTTTTCTGCCGGTAGTTGACAGGTGCATTGGTTCCATGGCGGGAATTTTATTCCAAGGCCCAATCACCAACCGTAAAGAGCCTCATTCTGCAGGCAGTTGGGACCTATGCACTAATGCCCAACTTCCTGCTAGGGTAGGGAAAGATAATAACTTGAGGAATGGAAAACCCTTCGTCTAGAACTCTCGAGTCGTGGATTGAGCCCGGGAAACCTGCAACAATATCGAGAAAACGGGTGTGACCATCTACCCCACCTTGGCAAAG
>JAAEPJ010000281.1 GCA_024222485.1 bacterium
CTGGTAGGGAGTTCTTGGAGAACTGGGCTCCTCTCCCCGCTTCGGTTCTTTAGTAGCAGACGCATACGCGAGTGCGTAGTTTACGGTGTCGGATGTTCTTTGTCAGTCAGGGAGAAGAACTTGGCGTGGTTCTTTGGTTGGCCTTGACTCCCACCACCCGTTCCAGTCGGCGTTTATGGTTCACGCTCACGATTGTGGTGTGCGGTAATCTTCGCAGGGCAATTCGAACTTTTTGCTTTTTACGCCGGTGTAGCCTCAGGACGGCCTTGCGAAGGCCGAGGATGTCGTAAACACGACTGTGGTTACTTTCAAGGCCACCACCATCTTTTTGCGTAATTAGTTTTTACGATGCTGCTGCGGTGCCCCTCACCATCATGCTAAACATTCACAGGCATAGTGTGTATCATTTGAACCAACCCGACGAATAACGACTGAGGTTTTAGACTCAAGCAATGACATAACTGACTGACAGGTGACAGCTTGAGCTTCTTGGCCGGACCGGACACAGCTAACCTCGATCCTCTAACTCTCTGGATTTCTCTTACATCGCCACTGAAATTCATCAGCCGAATGGTCGCACCGCGATGCCTCGCGGACGAGTTAGAGGATCAGGCCAGTCTAGGGTCGGGTCGGCATAAGACGTCTGGTATTCAATTTTGAACCTTTGTTGATGCCTTCCCAAGGTCTTAATTCAACCAGGGTGCCCCCTGCATAGGTTCAAATTTGGCCCAGTAGGATGGTTGAAGGAATACGGCCGGTGGGTATTGCTTCTTTAAACTAGGACTTGGGGATTTTTCGGATCCTACGGAGTGGAGAGAAGTTCATCAAACAAGCTGCTGGACACTGGGAGAATACGCCAATCTGTCACCCATGCTTCAGGGCGCGGCGTCACCAAGCACTAGGTCTACTAGGGTTGGATGTAGCCGCGCTGGGCAGGGAC
>JAAEPJ010000282.1 GCA_024222485.1 bacterium
AGGGATTGAAGAACTTGACAACAGGTTGGTGGTCGGGGGTTTCGTCCGAGCCCATGATGTGGGCGGCGGCGGTAGCGATGGCGTTTTTGCGCAGCTGATCCTGCTGCGCCTTGAGTAGTATTTTCTGCATTTGAATGCTCCAGTTGTTGGTTGATAAGCCAGACCCACCGTATAGAAAACATTCGCCCGTGTCAACTAGCTAATTCCCTCTAACTATCAACTATACTGCCGCAAGATCCTGTACCCGGTCTTTACAAACGATCGCTTCCCAATGTTTCATACCTGTTGTGTGCCGATCAAACATATTTTTAGCTACGCTGTAATCCCCGTTTTTAATATGAGCCGCTATCTGAGAGGCTTTTGCTTCTGTTTCTTTATTCTTAATTTCTTTGCTCATTGTTCATCCTCTTTTGATTTATGGTACTCGGATGCAGCCGCATTAATGGCCGCATAATAAGCATCGGCAGCAGCCTCTTCAGCCGCTTTAGCAGTAGCTTTAGCGGTTTTATAAGCAGCTTTAGCGGTTTTATAAGCAGCTTTAGCAGTAGCTTTAGCGGTTTTATAAGCAGCTTTAGCGGTTTTATAAGCAGCTTTAGCAGTCATATAATCGGCATAAGCAGCAGCATCGGCAGCTCTGTAAGCAGCATGAGCAGCAGATTTAGCCTTATCCAATAATAATTTATCCATTGTTCACCTGTTTTTATTAATCCCAGTTAACACCATCTAAATCAAACTGACAGCACCATAATTCAATCGCCAGTGATAGATAGAATACTGCGAGGCCACTCCGCGTTGTATCTACCACGGGGCGCGGTACTTTGCCGCAATGAGACCT
>JAAEPJ010000283.1 GCA_024222485.1 bacterium
ATTTTAAAATTTTGTTGTTTTCTGCATTTTCTAAATTAATTTTCTCATTTTAACTAACTTTTTATTCTGTCATGTCAAATTTGACAAAATTCAGCCATGGTAATGCCACCTGTATTGCAGTCTGTTTTTTATTCTATTGTTGTTAATTGTCAAAGTCTAAGCGGCGAGTTTGTCTCTGTCTCGTTTGCGCTTTTCTTGTTGCCGTGTGTTGTGGCGTAAATCTGAGCCCAATTTTTGAATGTTTCTCGCGACAATCGCTAAACCTATATAACGTTTAAATCCATGCAACCCATGATCGGGACATTTATCTAAGCCGTGAACTTCTAATGCGTTTATCCCAGACTCAACTGCTGAGTGCTGTCTCCTGCTACGCCTGAACTCTTCACTACTTTCTCTTTCTTTCTCGATTTTATTGCACCGGCCTTTTTTAGGTAGGATAATTTTTTCAAGTAATTTTGATAATTCGATTTGATTTTCTGGTGAGTGAAATCCTTTATCAAAACTGCATCCTATTAATGTCCTATAACGTGTTTGAGTCTCTTTGAGTTGTGCTAGAATTTTAACTATTTGTTCACGCAACTCTATTTCACCATAAATATATTGCAAGCCACGAAGTAGCTGAGGAATGTCATCGCGTGAGCGTACACTGATATTAATACTGGCGATATCAAGTTCGCCTAATTGAAGTTGTGATGTAGCAGCAGCTCGCATATTTTCCCCGAAGATTTTGAAAATAAAGCTATATTTATGTTAATTATATCATTTCCACAGCATTCCTGAAGAAACTGCGCGTGATTATTTTTAAATTTTCCCTTTAAATTCAGATGGTTATACTTTTACATTCAAGCACTAATTAATAAAGAATTTATCTTTTTAGTTGTACCTATACAATTCATCATTATACTATCGCCTAAATATGATAAGGTAACACTAAGATTACCTGTTAAAGGATAACCATGTTTAAGCGCAGAGCAATAAAAAAATACGGTAACAAGCTTTTACCAAAGCTACAAAAGCGTTACGGCGAACAAACCTATTACACTCCCAGTCAAGTAAGAGCAACTGTTTATCAATGCAACTTTAATGCCTCCTACTTACCACTTGGCTACATACTTTTTCTCGACTCGTATACACAAAAGAGTATTATAGCCACAGAGTTTCCTGAGCTTTGTATAACTACATACAAACAAGAAATGAAAGACTACCTCGATGAACGGAAATATTACGGCTATTTAAAACTATTAAATACATAGAGTATCGATTTACTATGATTTCAAAAACTACTTGGCAAGCAAAAACATTTACAGAATTATCACTTAACCAGTTGTATGATTTATTAAAGTTGCGAGTCGACATTTTTGTAGTAGAACAAACATGTTTCTACCCTGATTTAGAAGGTGAAAAAGATCAACTTGATAGACACCCTAATACTCTTCACCTTCTAGGTTATCAAGGAGAGAAACTAGTCGGTTACCTTAGAGTGTTGCCAAAAGGACAAAGTTACCCAAACAATATCAGTATAGGTAGAGTGGTAATTGCAGTTAATGCTCGAGGTTGTGGCTTGGGGCATGAGCTTATGGCGAAAGGAATATCACTTTGCCATCAATATTTTCCTTCGGAAGTTATTAAAATATCTGCTCAACAGCATTTAAGAGCATATTATCATGAACATGGCTTTTCTCAGGTATCGGACATGTATTTAGAAGATGGCATACCACATATCGCTATGCTCAGAGATAATAAGCAATAAGCTTATTTAGTATATACCCGTTGACCATTTAAAGTGCTTGATTTCAGTGGAATC
>JAAEPJ010000284.1 GCA_024222485.1 bacterium
AGGTATTGTTGCAAGTATTTTTGACACCTGCACATGGTATCTTCTAACATGATCCATGCCATTGATCGTTTGACATACAGGCAGGATGGCCGAGTGGTCTAAGGGTCTGATTTTAGACACTAGTTGCTTCGGTGGTGTAGGTTCGAGTCTTCCTTCTTTCATTCTTTAGACATTACTATACAAGGTATTTTTGCAAGTATTTTTGACAGCTGCACATGGTATCTTCTATGATCATCCATAGCATTGATTTTACAACATACAGAAAGGATGGCCGAGTGGTTTAAGCCACTTGTAATAGGCACAAGTCACTTCAGTGGCGTTGGTTTGAGTCCCCCTCCTGTCATTCTTTTGACATTCCTATTCAAGGTATTGTTGCAACTATTTTTGACACCTGCACATGTTATCTTCTAACATCATCCATAGCATTGATTGTAGAGCATACAGGAAAGATGGCCGAGTGCTCTAAGGTGCTGGTTTTAGGCATCAGTCACTTCAGTTGCGTTGGATCGATTCCAACTCTTGACATTCTTTTGAAAAT
>JAAEPJ010000285.1 GCA_024222485.1 bacterium
GATCCTCCCCATCTCTTTTCATCTATGACCCTATGATCCTCGCCATCCCCTTTCAACTCTTACCCTATGCTCTTCCCCACCCCATTACAACTATGACCCTATGATCCTAACCATCCCATTACAACTATGAGCCTATCATCCTAACAATTCCATTACAACTATGATCCTATCATCCTAACAATCCCATTACAACTATGACCCTTTGATCCTAACAATCCAATTACAACTATGACCCTATCATCTTAACAATCCCATTACAACTATGAGCCTATCATCCTAACCATCCCCTTACAACTATGAACCTATCATCCTAACCATCCCATTACAACTATGACCCTATGATCCTAACCATCCCATTACAACTATGACTCTATGATCCTTACCATCCCATTACAACTATGATCCTATGATCCTAACCCTCCCATTACAACTATGACCCTATGATCCTAACCATCCCATTACAACTATAACCCTATGATCCTAACCATCCCATTACAACTATGATCCTATGATCCTAACCATCCCATTACAACTATGACCCTATGATCCTAACCATCCCATTACAACTATAACCCTATGATCCTAACCATC
>JAAEPJ010000286.1 GCA_024222485.1 bacterium
ATTAGAGGCCCAAACCTCAAAAAAGGGCATAACTTGGGTTTTAATCACGTTTGAGACATGGTTAAAGACTCATTTGAAAGGTAAGAGTAGAGGCTTTCTAGAAATAGCAAAATAATTCATACTATTTAAAAACAAGGGGTCTGGTAACAAATTTCCTTAAATGGGCATTAATGGCTTAAATCTAAAAGACGAGCATAACTTGGGTTCAAATCAAATTTAGAAAAACGTAAAGGGTTCATTTGAAAGGTAAAAGTAAAGGCTTTCCAAAATAGTCAATCAAGTAAAACAAATTGTAGAATATAGACTTTTGATTTTGTGTTTGCCAAATCAGTTGATATAGATATTGGTGGAAGGCCCAGGAAACGACTAAGTGTCTTGATTGTGGATACAGTAAGGTTTCTTATAGCGTTAAGTGGTCCTCCTTTAAAGCCGAATGATCGAGTTCATATTGATGCTAAGTTTGGTATAGATGGTTCTGGGTCTCATCAAATATGTCACCAACTCGCTGAAAATGATGAACCTGGAAATGATAATTATCGACAAAACTGTGAGACTAGTTACATAGGCACTTTTTGGTGTCCTCTATCGGTTACTTCGAATGAGAAAGTTATTTGGTAAAACAAGCTACCAACTCTACTGGTTTGTCGTCATTTGTGTCTCCTTAGATAAAAAGATAACAGAGTGTTTTAGACCATTTTGAACCCTATATAGATGCTGCACATGATATGGAAACTCCATCTAAATTCAATATTAGTGATATCGAGATAGACCTTCCAGATGACAGTGGACTCTCGGTGATTGACGGCAAAATTTTTAAAATAATTCAAGTTGATTCCGGGAGTTTTTGCCACTACTGCAAAGTAACGAAAAATCAAGGCAATGATATAACATGTATTCTCCAAGGCTTTAACTTGGGGAAAACTGTTGATTAAATGAAAGCCACTTGGGGTAATATTGAGGAAGGAAATATTTCCTATATTGACCCTACAAATCAGGCCCTGCAGCAGGAGCTCGGCAATGCTCTTTTCGCTTAAATACACTGGATATTTTCACCCACATGTTAATAAAAAGCCCTCTAAGAAAAACATTGATCAGTGCAGTCGATGTGAAAGCTATGGACAAACTACAAGATCATATCCAATAAACTAATATTCAGTTC
>JAAEPJ010000287.1 GCA_024222485.1 bacterium
CGGGTAGAAGCAGAGAGGCAAGCAAGCTGGTGATGTTAGGGCTTAGGCCAAAAATCGTGAAGTATCTTGCCGGAGAGCTCGTTGCTAGAAGAATGAAATCTGGCATGCTTGTGCCTTTGCCTTTTTATACTTGGTCTCCTGGGAGTTAGGGAATCTCTTTCCTTTGTTATCTGGGGTGATCTCCCCAGTGAGATTAGGGGCTCTAATTTGTACATATCATGAGTGATTTTGTAGCATTCAATCATATCTCCTCTCTCACGGCGATAATACATGGATGGTAATTTCATAGCCTGTCACCTGTCAGTGTATTCCAGATTTTTCAATTCGGGCACCATCTTAGTTGCTCTTTTCTGCACTCCTTCTATCAATTTGCAATCCTTTTCATATCTCGGATATGCGATAACATGGCCGTATTCCAGCAGTGGTCTAATAATTTATTTATATAGAGTATTCATGCTATCTGTATCAAGATATGTGTAAGCTCTTCGAATCATACCTAGCATCTTATTGGCTTTATTAACCTGTATCTCCGTGTGACGATCAAACTTCAGCTTATTATCCACATTAACACCTAAGTCTTTCTCTAGTATTATGCTTTCTAACTCGATCTCCTCAACATTTCTAACCATGACATAATCATTCTTCGGATTCTTTAAACCGATGTGCATTACCTTGCACTTATCTATGTTGTAAGTAAGCTGCCACTTCTTTGCCCAATCCTGTAATCGTTGAATGTCCTCTTGTAGCTCTGAAAATCACCCTCTTGTAGCTCTGAAAGTCATAAGTCTGAAAAACCATGATAATTACTTATAGGCATTTAGCTTGTAATTGAAGCTATCTTTATGTTTTTTTGCATCTAAAATAGTCTATTTAGGAACGAAAAGCATTGCCGAATCACAATTTATCATTTTCATTGACATTTTTTTATATTTTTCTATATTTCTACCACTATTTTTTCTTAATGTTCAAGTCGATTAAGTTTACAATGAAGAAAAGTAAGATAAAATCACCATTCAGATAATAAAATAGAGTTTTTTTCTAGTTTATCTCTATTCAGAAAAGCCAGAATAGGATTTTTCAAGGAAGAATAATTGTCTTTTAAAGACATTACGTCATAAACAAAAATTTTAAATTTTGCTTACGTCAGCAAATACTAATAAATTATATATCTTTCAGAAGCCCTCGTCTAAACAAAGCCATTGACTCTATGTGCCTCAAGCAACACTCTATGTGGTATAATTTTAGAAATA
>JAAEPJ010000288.1 GCA_024222485.1 bacterium
CACTCCATATAATAAGTCTAGGCTCAAGCGGCACAGGAAAAACCTATTTACAAGAAAAAATAAGCCAATTAATCCCAGAAGAGCAAAAGCTAGAAATCACCACATTATCAGAAAATGCTCTTTATTACTTCGATCAGACAGAATTAAAAAACAAGTTAGTATTAATAGAAGACTTAGATGGAGCCCAAGATGAAAAAATATTATACGCATTACGAGAACTAATGAGCAAAAAACAAATCACAAAAACGATCCCAATAAAAGACAGTAAGGGTAATATGAAAACAATAACACTTCAAGTAGAAGGTCCAATATCATTAGCAGGTACAACAACAAGAGAAAAATTATATGAAGATAACGCAAATAGATCCATATTAATATATCTGGATAACAGCAAAAAACACAAAGAAGAAATCATGCTATATCAGCGAAAACTAAGTTCAGGAAAAATAAACAAAACTAAAGAAGAAGAAATAAAAGAATTTTTTAAGGATATCCAAACAGTTCTGAAACCAATAAAAGTAGTAAATCCCTATGCAGAAAAGCTAATAATCCCAGAAACAGACTTCAAACCATTAAGAACAAACTCTCATTATTTAAATTTTATAGAAGTAATAACTTTTTACAAACAGTATCAAAGAGCTCAAAAGACAGATAAAAACGGAGATAAATACATAGAAACCACATTAGAAGACATAAAAGAAGCCAACGAACTATTAAAAGAAGTATTATTAAATAAAAGTGATGAGTTAACCAAAGCCTCAAGAAATTTTTTAGAAACAATAAAATATTACTTAAAAACAAAAACCCAAACAACATTTTACAGCAAAGAACTAAGGCAAGAATACAGAATAGCCCCAGCCACGTTAAAAAGATATCTACTTCAACTGACAAGATATGGCTATTTGCAAATCATAGGAGGTACAAAAAACAAAGGATATGAATACGAAATATCAACAGACAATTATGAACTGATAAAACAAGATATAGAAACAAGCCTAGAAAAGGCATTAAAAAATCTAGAGGCTCAGTGGCTCAGTAGTGGCTCACTAACAAGAAATGAGCCACAAAACGCAGAAAGTAGTTCAAAAATCCATAAAAAAGTTATTGGCTCATTAGCTCACTAAAATGCAAGGCACCCCCATTTTAGAAGAAAAACTAAGGAACTTAAAGACCTGGTTAATACAATTAGGCTATGCTCAAAGTACAATAAATCAAACAACAAGAAATATAACTATATTTTTCAGCTGGCTAAAAGAAAACAAACTAGAATTAGAAAAACTAAGCCCAAAAGAACTTCAAAACTATAACAAATACCTTCATGAAACGCCAACCAAAACAGGCAAAATATTAAAAAGAGGAACAATAAAGACACATTTAAGTGCATTAAAGTTATTAGATAATTATTATCAAAAACAAGAAGGCAAAAAACTATTAACCACAGATCTAAAACTAGAAAAAGAACTTCCTATAGAAAGAGAAATACTAACAATACATGAAATAAACAAACTATATAAAGAAATAGAATCAAATCATCAGGGGCAGCTAGATAAAGTAATATTAGGATTATTTTATGGCTGCGGATTAAGGTCAAGAGAAGGATTAAATTTAAAAGTAGAAGATATAGATTTTAAAAATAAAGTATTAGAAATAGTAAAAAGCAAAACAAAAACAAATAGATATATACCATTAAGCCCAAGAATAATACAGGATCTAAAAAGCTATATATATTATACAAGGAAATACATAATAAGAGATATAAAAGAAAAAAGCCTATTAATAAATCACAGAACAGGAAAAAAACTAGGAAGTGGAACTATAAGAAAAAGAATAAAACACTTATTAAATAAAGCCAATATAGAAAAAAAAATAAGTACTCATAATTTAAGACATAGCATAGGCAGTCATCTCTTAAAACAAGGAATGTCAATAGAACAAATAAGTCAATTTTTAGGCCATAAAACTATAGAAACGACAAAAATATATACAAAAATATACTAGGCGTATGGCCAAATTATATAAAAACTTAATTGATAATTAAACTTTAGATAAGATTTTAAAAAGATCGATAAAAAGACATAATTAAAATGAATATTAAATTTACAAATTACTTAGAAAAACAAGGCTACAGTGCGAGTGTAAAAGAAAAGAGTCAAATTTATGTAAGAAAATATCTAAAATGGTTAAAAGAGAAAAATCTAGAAATATCAGAATCAGAATATAGAGATCTGCTGAATTATATAAGTCATCTTCAAAGTCAAAACTTCAAACCCAGCTATATAAACCATCAAATAACCTGCTTGGGATACTATTATAACTATTTAAAGCTACCAAATATAACATATAAAGTAAGGATATTAGGAACAGAGAGAAGGAATCTA
>JAAEPJ010000289.1 GCA_024222485.1 bacterium
AGAAACTTTTGGGAAGAAGAAGTAGAACCAGCATTTGAAATTATTCAAAAGAAATTAGATAAAGTAATGAAAGAAATATAATATGGCAGAATTTATAAAACACGCATTAGGTCTTTGTGGAGAGCACTATCATCCAAATTTGTGGACACTTCTTATAGGAGGGGTTGGATTCTCTACTTTATTTTCGTATGTTCGATCATACATAAAATGTAAATTTAATCAAGCGTTAGCCTATACGCAAAATACCTGGCAAAAATTAAATAAGTAAATTATGGCACATTGTGTAGTAAGTTTAAGTGGTGGAATGGATAGTAGCACCCTATTGTTAAGAGCTATCGAGAAGTATGATACTGTAACTGGTATCTCATTTGATTACGGTCAAAAACACAAAGTAGAGCTAGAGAGAGCTCAATCCCTAATTAATTACCTTGCAAGTAAAGGTCACAAAGTAAATTATCGTCAAATTAAACTTGATGGTCTAGTAGATCTATTAGACTCAGCTTTAGTAGAAGGTGGAGATGATGTACCAGAAGGACATTACGAGCAAGATAATATGAAAGAAACAGTTGTTCCTAACAGAAACAAAATGTTTGCTTCAATTACTCAAGCAGTAGCATTATCTGTAGCAAATAAAACAGAAGATGTTTGTGATATCGCTTTAGGAATACATGCTGGTGATCATGCAGTTTATCCTGATTGTAGACAAGAATTTAGAGATGCGGATGATGCCGCTTTTAGAATTGGTAATTGGGATGCAGATAGAGTAGGTTATTTTACTCCTTATTTAGATACTGATAAGTTTGGTATTTTACAAGATGGAGAAAAGTTATGTGAAATTTTAGGTATTGATTTTGATGAAGTTTATAAAAGAACTAATACTTCTTATAAGCCACTTAAAGTTTATAGTAGACCTGAAACTAATGCTTGGGAATGGTATTCAGATTATAAATCAGCTTCTAGTGTCGAACGTATTGAAGCATTTATTAAATTAGGAAGACCTGATCCTGTTGGTTATGCTGATGAAACTGGAGTAGTTGATTACGAAGTAGCAAAAGCTCATGTTGAAAAAGTCCTTGCTGAATACGCTTAATGGTTAAATATCCCGTGGTGTAATTGGTAACACGTCTGGTTTTGGTCCAGAAGAGTATAGGTTCGAGACCTGTCGGGATAACAAATTTTAAAAATAGTAAGTTATGAAATACCCAGATGCAAAAAAACATCAAATAGTAAGCTTTATTAAATCCGCAATTCGTATTTTTGGATACGGAACTTTATTAGTAAGCTTGCCAATTGCAGTTATTTTACTTATATTGAGTGAAATAATTGGAATATACGAAGAATTAGTATAAATAAATTAAATTTTAAATAAATGAAAACAATCCTTTACTTTACAGCTTCATGGTGTGGTCCATGTAAAGCATTAGCACCTAGAATGGAAAAACTAGCAAGTCAAATCAATTACAGAAAAATTGATGTTGATTCTAATCAAGATATGTCTATAAAATATGGAGTTCGAAATGTTCCTTCTTTAGTGTTAGTAGATGGAAATGGTACAGAATTAAATAGAATGGTAGGAGTACAACCAGATCAAGCAATTTTAAATTTTTATAATGGGTAAATATCAATCAAGTAAAGTATTTGACGGATTTAGTACAGTGTTTCGTCAATGGAAAGCAGAAAATACACATTGTAGATTTGTACATGGATACGGTATTTCATTTAAAGTATATTTTGAAGGCGAATTAGACCATAGAAATTGGGTTTGGGATTTTGGGGGTATGAAACGTGCCAAAACTTTAATTGATGGTAAACAACCAAAAGCTTGGATGGACTATATGTTTGATCATACTATGATTATAGCAGCAGATGATCCTGAAGTAAAGGCATTTCAACAAATGGATGCCGTAGGTGTAGCACAAGTAAGAGTAATCCCGGCAACGGGTGCAGAAAAATTTGCTGAATATATTTATAATAAGCTTAATGAATTTGTTAAAACTGAAACTGATAATAGAGTAAGGGTTATTAAAGTTAAATTCATGGAACATGGAAAAAATGCAGCTTATTACTGCGAATAAGGTTATAACAGTGAATAAAAAACCACTTAAAAAAATTATATGGAACACAAAAAACTAAAGCGTATTGAGGATTACGATAAAAACCTCCCAATTGTAGAAATCTATACTGCAGTACAATCAGAAGGATCAAGAGCAGGATACCCCACAATAGTAATTAGAACAACAGGTTGCACCCACAGATGTTATTTTGGTGAAGGAGGATGGTGTGACTCTTGGTACACTTCAATACACCCAGAAAAAGGCCATTTCAATTTTAAAGACATTATTGCAATGTATGAGAAGAACCCTCATATAAAAGAGATGATGCTTACTGGTGGTTCACCTACTATGCATCCTGCTTTAGTAAATGAATTAACACATTTTGCACATGAAAATAATATCTTTATTACTATCGAAACTGAAGGATCTCATTTCCTCCCCACAGATTATCCTATTAATTTGTTATCTATCTCTCCTAAGTTTAGCAATTCTGTTCCAGTTATTGGCGTAGAAACTCCACAAGGAGCAATTACAGATGAAAGAATGGTTAAACGACATAATAAGTTTAGACTTAATTATGAAGCAATTTCTAAATCTATGTCTTACCACTCGGATTACCATTTAAAACCAGTTTGGGATGGTAAAGATGAAGGTGCTTTAGAAGAGATTTTAGGGTGTATTAAAATATTAGATATACCCCAAGATAAAGTATGGTTTATGCCTGCAGGAGATTCAAGGGAAGCATTATTTAAATCATACCCAGTATTATTTGATTGGGTTAGAGATAATGGTTATAGAATGACTTGGAGACCACATATTATTGCTTTTGAAGATCAACGCGAAGTATAGTGGATAAGCAAGAAGCCCTTCGTATATTGGAGGAAATAGAAGAAAATGTAAATACATGCTGTGCTATAACCATGGAGCCAGATGATGTATTAGTATTAATAGATAAATTAAAAAGTTATATAAATGGAGAACAAACGTAGAAAAGTTCACGAAGAATTAGAAGTAGTAAAAGTAGGTTATGCAAAT
>JAAEPJ010000290.1 GCA_024222485.1 bacterium
TAGTTCTTTTGTGATATCAAGGTCATTTGACTACAATCAAGTAGCTAATGTAGACAAAAAGCCTCTGCTGCTTTGAAACTTAGTTTAACTAATGGTAATCTCAATCTCATCCTACCGGTAGTTTTGTGCGTATCGAGCGTGGCTAAGCAAAGTAGCAAATTGCTTGGGTTCCAAGCTTGAGCGTGTAAGATTTATGTTGTTTCAGTAGGGTGAATCTACAGTAGGGATTTTCTTGTCCTATCATCGGATCAGGAAGAAGACACTCCCGGGACATATTAAGCAGGCCTTAGAGAGCTATTATTTGACCATGTCGATTCTGTAGCCGTTTTGATACCAAACTTTATCATTGATTATAATCATTCAGTAAAGCAAGGAGGCCATAGAAGCTACGCCGATAGCGTTGTTACACAAAGCAAGAAACTACAGCGAGTGCAGCAAGTTCTATAATGTTCCCATGCATGGACTTCTTAAAATAAGCCCTGCATTTGCCCTGGTTTAGATCTAACACAAACGTTTAATGTCATGAAACGTGTAACTTTAAAGCAAGTACTGTAAGGTTTCATTGCAAGATAGGTCTTCACTCGGTTTCACGAAGGGCGAGGAGAGACACTAACTGCAGCGAGTTCTACGGGGTGCCCCCTTGGTGGGGCGCTTGGGGTGCTTGCCTTGGTGCGGTTTTTAGGCCAACGCTAACGTTCAGTTCCATAGGAATTGTGTGGTTTCTAAGAAAGTGATGCGAACTTTCATTGCAGATAAAGGTTTCGCGCAGTCTTACAGAGAGTCATAAGAAACACTTACTGCAGCGAGTTTTGAGGTGTGCCCATAAACTAAGCGCTGGTGGTGGGCTTTGTGCTGCTTTTAAATCAAACGCAAACGCTTATCTCGATGGGAAAAAATTTAGTTTTTAAGAAGAAGAACGTAGTGTGGACTCTTGTTGCAGGGGTAGGTCTTCACCAGGTTGGACGGGGGGGTCCAGAATCACTACTGCAGCAATTTTTGCGGTGTGCCCCTGGGCGGAATTCTTTGGGGGCATGCCTCAGCGCTGTTTTAAATCAAATGCGAACGTTTATGGCAA
>JAAEPJ010000291.1 GCA_024222485.1 bacterium
CAGCAACAACTCCTCCTTTACCTTTCTTTAATTTACCTTTTAAATCTACATTTTTTGTAACTTTAAAACTATCTTTTTTATAAGTTATTTTTGCTTTAATTTTTTTCTTCTTTGCTAGCTTTATAATTTCTTTACTAGCTTGTTTAGCTGCTGAGCCAGCTTTTCCTTCCTCCTTTATTATTCTTGTTATTGCTTTAGTGAAATTTTTAACAAACTTCGTATTTTTTAATTTTTTAGCTTTACCAATAGCTCCCCCACCTAATTCCAAAGCTAAAAATTCTCCGTATATCTTACCTAGAATTATTCCTTTCTTTTCTAAATCTGCATCTGCAAATTCTTTAGCAAACTTAAGCATTTTATCTGCTGCTTCTTTTCCGACATGCTTAACTATATCGCCACTTAATTCATAAATTAATTTAACACTTCCTTTGGGACCTAATTTGGTAATAATATCTTTTGATGATTTTAGTGCTTTATAAATATCTTCTGCTGTAGCTTTTGGGTCATTATATATAGTGTTTGTAAGCAAACAAAACTATAGTTAAAAGTTACAATTTAAATTCATGTATATATCACAAAAGAAGTAGTCAGCTTATAAAAACACAAAATATACCAAAAA
>JAAEPJ010000292.1 GCA_024222485.1 bacterium
CTTAAAGGGCTTATGCAGCGAAAAAATCGATATCGATTTTATGACATTTTCTGATTTCCTTTAACGCACTGACCACGAAACTGCAAACAGAATCGAAATCGGTCTTATAAAACTCTTTTTACAAGCTTCCAAAGTTGCGATTTTGGCCATCAAAACTGCGAATTATTTTGTCCATTTGTGACGTCATAACGAGTACATATTCCAAAATTTTGTATGGTAGGGTATAAGACAATCCACTTTGACTTGAAATCACGCATTGGCCGCCAAAATAAACAAATGTTTGGTAAGATTTGGGTGACAACAAGGGTGAAATTTGGGGGTTGAAAAAAGTGGGTAGCACCTATGACGTCATAAAGCGTCAATGCGTTCTTCCGCGCGCGGTAATCAAAGAGAGGTTCTGATTGGTTGATTGGTCCTGTCTCACGGGCTTTTTCGTGGGCCTAATTTCCTTCCTTCCAAAGCAAGGAAGGTGAAGTTTTCAATTTGATCGATGGGATGCCGTGCGCGTTTCCAATATTAAATTTCAACATTGAATGACAATGAAAATAAATTGTGTATGGGAAGAGGAACAACAGGTATCAATGAGCAGTGAGTGCGAGCTTTTCTTCCATAAATCAGGCTATTTTGTTTTTCCTTGTCATGAACTTTTTGTTCCTGTTTCGGCCTTATACATTCA